>NZ_JBQSWS010000074.1:0-212 GCF_052377355.1 Corynebacterium sp. AOP40-4SA-5 | reverse complement strand
TTTTGCTCCTTTTGTGGGGGCGGGGTGACGGTCTGGGGTCGTCCTTTTTTGTGCGCCCGCACGCGCCACCGCACGTGGGTGCGTGTGTGCGTGCGCTTGGGGGTTTGGGGGCTCTTCGCGATACGGAGTGCATAGCTGACGGTGGGGCCGATGCGGTGTCGCACAACATATAGAGGCCCTGGCCGGTACAAGATGAGAGTTGCGAAGCCATC
>NZ_JBQSWS010000073.1:0-225 GCF_052377355.1 Corynebacterium sp. AOP40-4SA-5 | reverse complement strand
AACGGCCAGGCGTTGCAGGATCCAGCGAGTCGCCCGGTGGGTCAGTTTCGACCCGTCGTCAGCACAACCCAGTGAAGCATGGAAGATTCTCCGGCCGCAGGCATCGTTGGTGCAGGTGAACCGCGGGACACGGACGTGAAGTCGCGTCGGGAAGCCGACGACCGGCAGGTCCACCAGCTGCTGGGTGACGTGATCTCGCAACACACCTGCATGTTTGCAGCCAGG
>NZ_JBQSWS010000072.1:0-243 GCF_052377355.1 Corynebacterium sp. AOP40-4SA-5 | reverse complement strand
TACTTCGGCTTTGAGCGTGTTTAGTGCTCTGACCTGCGGAGTTGTGTGGGTGTTGGGCGGTGTGTAGATTATGTCGAGTCAGCAACGAGCTGGGACGGAGCACAGAGTGCTTGTCCGGTGAGTGTGTTGGCTGGGAGGTCCGAAACGGACCGTTCACACACTGTTTGCTTCTTGGCAATCTGGTGTTGTACCCTTTACTTCAGCCGCAACGGCGTCCCCTCGATTCTTCTTGGTGGGTTGGTT
>NZ_JBQSWS010000071.1:0-321 GCF_052377355.1 Corynebacterium sp. AOP40-4SA-5 | reverse complement strand
AGAGGCCCGTGCCGCGGGATCGCGAAAGGCTACCTTGATCAGCTTCCTGGCACCTCCGACCCCACCTTGCACTCAGCCTCCTTCTCAACCAACCGGACTAGTCGCTCGGTATCATCCGCACCGATTTGCCCTGGGTCAATGACCCGGCCTTCTGACGGCTCAATCGTGCCAATCTGCTCGCGCACAAGCTCCTCGCCCAGAGCAGTGTCCAACCCTGATCGACGATGAACGGCGATGGATATGTCCTCGACAGAGAACGCACCCGTCATGATTACCCTCTCACGTGCACACTCGACGCTACCTTCCTGATGTGGTCCAGAA
>NZ_JBQSWS010000070.1:0-338 GCF_052377355.1 Corynebacterium sp. AOP40-4SA-5 | reverse complement strand
ATCATGCTGCCCGTCGTCTACGACCAGGTCACAGTGCAGGGTAGCGTCGGTCGCCCGCGGACACGACCGCAGCGGGTGCTGGCGGACAAGGGCTACCCCAGCAAAGCCAACCGGTCGTATCTG
The DNA here is from genome assembly GCF_052377355.1 of Corynebacterium sp. AOP40-4SA-5. Classification (NCBI taxonomy): domain Bacteria; kingdom Bacillati; phylum Actinomycetota; class Actinomycetes; order Mycobacteriales; family Corynebacteriaceae; genus Corynebacterium; species Corynebacterium sp. AOP40-4SA-5. The sequence continues at coordinate 215 of NZ_JBQSWS010000070.1, read as the reverse complement.
CGCAGTCGGGGAATCGCTACGACGATTCCGGAGCGTGCCGATCAGATCGCTCACCGGCGTAAGCGTCGCGGTCGGCCCATCGACTTCGGCGCTGAGCAGTACCAGCGCTACAGGGGCCGCAATGTGGTGGAACGTTGCTTCAACCGGCTCAAGCAGTGGCGTGGTGTTGCTACCCGGTGCGACAAGACCGCCGGGAGCTATCACGCTGGGGTGTG
>NZ_JBQSWS010000069.1:0-354 GCF_052377355.1 Corynebacterium sp. AOP40-4SA-5 | reverse complement strand
CGTGATCGGCCCGCTGTTCCCCGCCGCGAAGGCCACAGGCCGCCCACCGGTCGACCGACGTCTCGTGGTGGAGGCCACCGCCTGGCGTTTTCGTACCGGCGCACCGTGGCGCGATCTGCCAGAGCGCTTCGGCAACTGGAATACGATCTACAAGAACTTCCACCGCTGGGCCACAGCCGGGGTGTGGGCAGAGTTACTCAGCTATGTTCAGTGCGCCGCCCACCGTGCCGGCGAACTGGACTGGGTCACCTCAATCGACTCCACCATCGTGCGGGTACACCAGCACGGCTCCACCCTGCCGCGCATCACAGGGGGCACACGCGAATTACAACAATCAGAGCTCCGAGCCGTCTG
>NZ_JBQSWS010000068.1:0-391 GCF_052377355.1 Corynebacterium sp. AOP40-4SA-5 | reverse complement strand
TGAACCGTCCCGGGGATGATGGAGGGTGGGAAGCCACAGAAAGGAACCTCCCACCATGCCAGCACCACGCAAGTACCCCGACGAACTCCGACAGCGAGCCATCCTCATGGTCCTCGACGCGAAGACCGACCCCGACACCGCTCGCGGCGCGATCCGCAGAGTCGCCGACCAACTCGGCATCTCCCGGGAAACTCTGCGCGGCTGGGTCCGCCGCACCGAGATCGACAACGGCCAGCGTCCCGGGACCACCACCGACGACACCGACCGGATCCACGCCCTGGAAAAGGAAAACCGGGAGCTGCGCCGCGCTAACGAGATCCTCAAATCCGCCTCGGCTTTTTTCGCCGCGGAGCTCGACCGCCCCTTGCGCTGATCTGCAAATACATCAACT
>NZ_JBQSWS010000067.1:0-426 GCF_052377355.1 Corynebacterium sp. AOP40-4SA-5 | reverse complement strand
TAACTAAGCTGCCTCGGGTGCCTCAGCAGCAGGTTTGTTGAACAGATTCATCTCGAACTCCACCGGCGGTACATACCCCAGCGACGAGTGCAGCCGTCGACGGTTGTAGACCACCTCAATCCACCGGGCGACAGCCTGGCGTGCCTCGGCCCGGGTCGACCAGGTGTGCCGGTCGTAGAATTCGGTTTTCAACGTGGCCCACACACTTTCGGCCATCGCATTGTCTTAAGCCACACCCCGGTTCTACCCACCGACTGCAGCACCTGCAGATCCTGGCACACCCGGTGCATCTGCTCACTGGTGAACTGGCACCCACGATCAGCGTGGAACACCACGTCATCGGGCAGTTCCCCGCGTAGCGTGTGTGCCATGCGCAGGGCACGTTCCACCAGGTCAGTGTGCATGTGGGTGTCCATCGCCCAGCCG
>NZ_JBQSWS010000066.1:0-557 GCF_052377355.1 Corynebacterium sp. AOP40-4SA-5 | reverse complement strand
GTTCAGCGAGTTGCCGTGCGGCCCCGTGCCCCGGTCAGTCCAGTAGAGGGTTCGCCCGGTGCTATTGAGTTCCAGGTCGATAGGTTCCGGAAGTCCCTCCCACAGCAGTTCGATGTCTCCTCGGCCCTCTGCTGAGCTACTGACGGGGAGCTCGAGTCCGGCGCGGAAGATCCGCCCCTGGCCACCGCCGGCAGGGCCCTTCTGCGTCCAGTAGAGGTACCCGTTCACCGGGTCGACGCACACTCCGACACACCTCTCCTCCTCTTCTGTCGGCCCGCGGCCGGTCGTGGAGACCAGGAGTGTCACGTCGCTGCCGTCCCGCCGGGACCGGTACACGGCTTTTCCCTCACGGTCACACCAGTAGAGCATCCCGGTCGTCGGGTCTGTGACGAGTTGTTTACCGGTGGTGAAGGTTCCCGTCGGCACGATCTGCTCCACCTCGGAGCCGTGGACGGGCCCGCCGTCGAGCGACACCCGCACGACCGCGCCGTTGGTGTCCGTGTACTCAGGTTCCATCCCCGGCCCGGCAGGCGGGCCGTCCGGCCGGCCCATCAGTG
>NZ_JBQSWS010000065.1:0-602 GCF_052377355.1 Corynebacterium sp. AOP40-4SA-5 | reverse complement strand
GCAGGCGAACTCGCCGCACGCAACACCGACCTCTTCGCCACCGTCGTGACCTGCGACGTCGTCACCGCCGACCACCTCGACATGATCTGGTCACGCATCCACCGCCACCTGACCACCGTGCCGACCTGCCAACACGCCGAACTCCTCACCCGCCTCGACGCCGTCGTGCACGCCAGCATCACCGACTGGATGTGCACCGCAGCCAACCCGGTCGCCCTCACCGTGCTGCGCGACCGCATCGACGCGGCGATCCTCGACGCCGAACCCGACCTGGCCGACGACACCGCCGACGCCGAAGACGACACCGCCACACTGACCCGCCGCGGCACCACACTCATCCTCGCCGGCGGCAACCCGGTCACCCTGTCGGCGATCGACAACAACCTCGACAAGAAGGCCGACGCCCTGCTCGCCGACGCCCGCCGGCGGCAGGAGAACATCCCCGAAGACCAACGCAGCGAACTACCGAGCCGCTCCCAGCTCAAAGCCCAGGTGATGCTCGGCCAACTCGGCGACAACCCGCAGTCCATGGACATCCGCGTGCACCTCTACCGCGCGACCCTCGACGGGGTGCACGGCGTCGGCGCCGGCTACGTCGCCGG
>NZ_JBQSWS010000064.1:0-675 GCF_052377355.1 Corynebacterium sp. AOP40-4SA-5 | reverse complement strand
CTAGGTGTCGATGAGCACGTGTGGAAACACACCCGCCGGCCGGGCGAGCCCTCCTCGATGGTCACGGTGCTGGTGGATCTGACCCCGCTGGTCGACGGGTGCGGGCCAGCGCGGTTGATCGACATGCGACCCGGGCGCAGTGCCGAGGTTCTACGAACCTGGCTCAACGAGCGTGACCCTGGTTTCCGCGAGCAAGTAGAAGTCGTCACGATGGACGGCTTCGCCGGCTACGCCACCGCCGTGGACCACGCCTTACCCGCGGCGACGAAGGTGATGGACCCGTTCCATGTGGTGCACCTGGCCGCCGAGAAACTCACTGGGTGTCGGCAGCGCCTGCAACGAGAGACGACCGGTCGGCGTGGACGCAAGGATGACCCGTTGTACAAGCACCGCCGGAGCCTGATGACCAGGACGAACTATCTCACCGACCGGCAGAAACAACGGCTGGACCTGCTGTGGGCCACCGACGATGACTACGTCGCTTTGCAGGTCACCTGGGGTTTCTACCAGGATCTCATCGCCGCGTACGGCCATCCGGACAAGTCACAGGGCAAGAAGTTGATGGCCGGATTGATCGACACGCTGCGTAAAGGACTCCCGAAGGGCTTGGAGGAGTTGGCGCAGTTCGGGCGCACGTTGTGGCGGCGCCGGGCCGATATCCTGGCGTATTTCGAC
>NZ_JBQSWS010000063.1:0-710 GCF_052377355.1 Corynebacterium sp. AOP40-4SA-5 | reverse complement strand
GGGGCCGGGGCCGACGTTGCAAGTCGTGCGGGCTGGAGGATGATCTTCGCGTCGACCAGATCGGCCACCTGAGCGCTGTCGCCGTTGGTCGCGGTTCAGGCAGCGTCAGCCTGGTGGTACTGGTTGAGTTGCTGGGCCATGCAGTCGTATCAGCCTTTTGGGTTTTCACGGCTTCGTCGTCATCCGCATCCACCGCGCGGCGGGGATAGGGGGAGTGTCGCTCGCTGTGTTTTCCGCGAGGATCGCCGACCTTAACCTGAGTAAATTCTGTGCGCAGACATGGTTTGACATATGATGTACTAATGACGTTGAGGAAACTAGCCACCGCTGTGGCCACCACACTCGCCATGCTCACCCTCGCCGCATGCGGAGGGGATACTGAAGCAGAAGAGGTCACCCGTACAGGCGCGGCTTCGACAACGACCACGTCAGAATCTGCCAATTCATGGACGGAGTATGACCCCGGTCCAGGACGCATCGCCCAGGACCCGGTGATAGATGGCGTCTACACGGCTGACGAGCGTGATGCTGCTGGCGAGGTTGAATGGCGGCTCTCCAATGTTCGGTTGGACGGAGCGCTTTCGGAAGGCGACATCATCCGGTACGCACGGAACATCTGCTGGGGAATGGACAGCGGTAACACGACGCTGTTAGAGCAGATGCAGGAACTTTTCGATCCAGACGGCATACTTCCCAACTTCATGCTGCCC
>NZ_JBQSWS010000062.1:0-774 GCF_052377355.1 Corynebacterium sp. AOP40-4SA-5 | reverse complement strand
GCCCTAGGTGTCGGGTGGCAGCTGGTCAACAAGATCGCGGTTCAGGCGTGCCGCAACCTTGTCTACGACTCCGGCGATCACCTCGCTGACGTGCGGATACTCGGTGTCGATGAGCACGTGTGGAAACACACCCGCCGTCCCGGCGATCCCTCCTCGATGGTCACGGTGCTGGTGGATCTGACCCCGCTGGTCGACGGGCGCGGGCCGGCCCGGTTGATCGATATGCGACCCGGGCGCAGTGCCGAGGTGCTACGAACCTGGCTCAACGAGCGTGACCCTGGTTTCCGCCAGCGTGTGGAGGTCGTCACGATGGACGGCTTCGCAGGCTACGCCACCGCCGTGGACCACGCCTTACCCGCGGCGACGAAGGTGATGGTCCCATTTCATGTGGTGCACCTGGCCGCCGAGAAACTCACCGGATGCAGTCAGCGCCTGCAACGAGAAACGACCGGGCGGCGCGGACGCAAAGATGACCCGCTCTACAAGCACCGCCGTCACCTGATGACCAGGACGAACTATCTCACCGACCGGCAGAAACAACGGCTGAATCTGCTGTGGACCACCGACGACGACTACGTCGCTCTGCAGGTCACTTGGGGCATCTACCAGGATCTCATCGCCGCGTACGGTGTTCCGGGCAAGTCACGGGGCAAGACGTTGATGGCCGGGTTGATCGGCACGCTGCGTAAGGAGCTGCCGAAGGGGTTGGAGGAGTTGGCGCAGTTCGGGCGCACGTTGTGGCGGCGCCGGGCCGATATCCTGGCGTATTTCCAT
>NZ_JBQSWS010000061.1:0-825 GCF_052377355.1 Corynebacterium sp. AOP40-4SA-5 | reverse complement strand
CCCGTCCCGCACGAGAGGATGTCACTATGACCGACCACACCGCCGGCAAGCGACCACGACGAACCTTCAGCCCCGAGTACAAACACGAAGCCGCCCGACTGGTCATCGACACCGGACGTACTATCGCCGAAGTCGCCCGTGAACTCGGCGTCGGCGCCCAGACGCTAGGTAAATGGGTCGCCGCCGAACACGCCGACCAGGCCGGTGAGCCCACCGGCGAGCTGGATCTGGATGAACGCGCCGAACTCAAACGACTGCGCCGCGAACTCGCTGACGTGAAGAAGGACAACGAGTTTTTGGGAAAAGCGGCAGCCTTCTTCGCTGCCAAGCAACCACCGCAGAACGGTATGAACTGATGGTGCAGGAGAAGGCGAATTACGAGGTCAAGCGTATGGCACGTCTGCTGGGAGTGTCCCGGTCCGGTTTCTACGCCTGGGTAGCACGACAGGCCGGACAGCCCGGCCCACAGCGCCGTGAGCGCGACGACCTCGACGCGAAGGTCCGGACGGTGTTCATCGAGTCCGACGAGGTCTACGGCGCTCCCAGGGTGCATGCCCAGCTGGCCCGGGAGGGCACACAGGTTGATGTGAAGACCGTGGCGAGATCCATGGCACGTCAGGGCTTGGAGGGCATCAGCCCCAAGAAGTTCACCCCGGTGACCACCCTGCCTGGTGTCGAGGCCCATACGATCCCTGACCGGGTCAGGCGCGGCTGGGACCAGGGCGGGCTCGACCGGTGCTGGATTTCCGACATCACCTACCTTCGCACCGGTGAAGGCTGGGTGTACCTCGCAGCGGTCACCGACGGGCACTCCCGACGGATCAT
>NZ_JBQSWS010000060.1:0-845 GCF_052377355.1 Corynebacterium sp. AOP40-4SA-5 | reverse complement strand
GGTGCTGTTGCAAAGTGGAGCGGGCGGTGCCCGGACGCCGATCGAGAAGGCGGTCCACAACCCTGTAGCCCTGATCTCTCAGGCGTCTGCGAAGGCCTTCGCCACGATCACCACATCCGCGTTCGCCCGTCCGAAGGCGAACATCCTGCCTTGGCCTTTGCGCAGCGCATGCATCGCCTCCATACCCTGCAGTGTCCTGTACGCCGACACCGGATTCTTGAACCCGCCACCCTTGGGGCCCAGAATCCGTTTCAACCTGCCATGATCACCCTCAATCACGTTGTTGAGGTACTTCACCTGCCGGTGTTGCACTGTCTTCGACAGTTTCTTCCTGTCGATCAGCGTCGCTATCGCCGCTGTGTAGGTGGGTGCTTTGTCGGTGCAGATCACTCGGGGACCACCATCAGGGCCGCGGTGACCAGAACCACGCAGCGCTTTTCCCAGAAACCTCGTTGCCGCTTGCGTGTTGCGGCGGGTGGACATGTAGAAGTCGAGAGTCCGGCCGTCCTTGGTCACCGCACGGTAGAGATAGCACCACTTCCCACCCACCCGGATGTAGGTCTCATCCACCCGCCAGGAATCCGCGAACCAGGACGAGGTCTGGCGGTACCAACGGGTACGTTTATCCAGTTCGGGACCGTACTTTTGCACCCAGCGGTAGATGGTGGTGTGATCCACCGGCACACCGCGTTCGGTCAGCATCTCCTCGAGATCCCGGTAGGACACCCCATACCGGCAGTACCATCGCACCGCCCACAGGATCACGTCTTTCGGGTAGTGGCGACCGGAGAAGATGCTCATGAGACCTGATCCTCACGTGCCATCCCCAACTTTGCAACAGCACC
>NZ_JBQSWS010000059.1:0-1100 GCF_052377355.1 Corynebacterium sp. AOP40-4SA-5 | reverse complement strand
CGTTCTTCTGCAGGAGAGAGAAGAACGATTCCATCGCAGCATTGTCGCCGCTCGAACCCACCCTGCCCATAGAACCGACCATGTCGTGGCCGGCCAGAGCACGCAGGAACTTCCGGCTTCGAAATTGAGATCCTCTGTCCGAATGGACCACGCAACCGACGACGTCACCGCGCATCTGGACCGCGTTCTCAAGTGCTTGGACAGCCAGGCGGGACTTCATCCTGGAGTCGATGGAGTACCCGACGATGCGCCGGCTGAAGGCGTCTTTGATCGCACAGCAGTAGAGCTTGCCTTCCACGGTTCCGTGTTCCGTGATGTCCACGAGCCAGAGTTCATTCGCCCGCGTCGCAGCGAACACATGCCGGGTACGACCATGCTCACCGACCACGGCACAGAGATCGTCATGGGCGGGCGGACCAGGCTTCTTCCCGTTCTTGGCCCGTTTCTTCCCGAACACGGACCACCAGCCGTTGCTCGATGTGATCCGCCACGCGGTCCGGTCGGCCATCGGCTCACCCACATCGCGTGCTTCGTCGGCGAGGAGGCGGTGCCCGAACTCGGGGTCATCCTTGTGGGCGTCGAACAGCGCGTTCGCGCGATACGCCTCGACCACCTCGTTCGGGGTGACGGGGTCAGCCAGCCACCGGTAGTAGGGCTGGCGGGAGAGCTTGAGCACCCGACACGTCACCGTCACAGGGATCCCTGCGGCGGCGAGCTCTGTCACGAGCGGGTAGAACCTTTTGACGGCAGGTTCGCCTGCGACAGATACGCCGCCGCACGCCGCAGCACCTCGTTCTCCTGCTCGAGGAGCCGGTTGCGCTTCTTCAGCTCGCGGATCTGCGCCGCCTCGGTCCGTGACTGGCCGGGCGTGGTGCCCTCGTCACTCTCGGCGCGGCGCATCCACTTCGTGAGCGTCATCGGGTGGACCCCGAAGTCTTTCGCGATCTGCTCGATCGTCACTCCGGGCTCACGGTTTCTCGCGACGCGCACGACATCGTCGCGGAACTCCTGGGGATAGGGCTTGGTCATGACGATCATCCTTCCAGGCCGGCCTTCCCAGGCAAGCCAGATCACATGTCACCTATCCGTGCAGCAGACCC
>NZ_JBQSWS010000058.1:0-1200 GCF_052377355.1 Corynebacterium sp. AOP40-4SA-5 | reverse complement strand
GTTAGGCTCTTCGCGATTCACAGTACGTTGATCCGGTCGCGGAGTTGCCCGGAATGGATCAGCGACCTCAAGATGTAATGGTCCAGATTTCGGCAACCCAATGCGATCCCGCGCAAGTGCTCCACCCTGCCATTGACCGCTTCGACGGGCCCGTTCGACACTCCGACATCGAAATACGCCAGGATATCGGCCCGACGTCACCACAACGTGCGCCCGAACTGTGCCAACTCTTCCAACCCCTTCGGGAGCCCCCTGCGCAGCGTGTCGATCAACCCGGCCATCAACTTCTTGCCCCGTGACTTGCCCGGAACACCGTACGCGGCAACGACATTTCCTGGCAGAAACCCCAGGTGACCTGCAAAGCAACGTAGTCATCGTCAGTGGCCCACAGCAGATCCAACCGCTGTTTCTGCCGCTCGGTCAGATAGTTCGTCCTGGCCATCAGGCTACGGCGGTGCTTGTACAACGGGTCAACCTTGCGTCCGCGCCGACCAGTCGTCTCTCGTTGCAGGCGCTGCCGACACCCAGTGAGTTTCTCGGCGGCCAGGTGCACCACGTGAAATGGGTCCATCACCTTCGTCGCTGCGGACAGGGCGTGGTCCACGGCGGTGGCGTAGTCGGCGAAACCGTTCATCGTCACCAACTGAACCGACTCGCGGAATGCTTCGCGGCGTTGTGCTGCAACCAGGTTCGTAGAAGCTCGGCACCTGCGACCTGGGCGCATATCAATCAGCCGCGCTGGACCTCGCCCATCGACCAGCGGGGTCAGATCCACCAGCACCGTAACCATCGAGGAGGGATCGCCCGGACGGCGGGTGTGTTTCCACACGTGCTCATCGACCCCTAGTATCCGCACGTCAGCGAGGTGATCGCCGGAGTCGTAGACAAGGTTGCGGCACGCCTGAACCGCGATCTTGTTGACCAACTGCCACCCGACACCTAGGGCTTTCGCAGTCGCTGAGAGAGTCATGCGGTCGATGGCCAGGCATTGCACAATCCAGCGAGTCACCCGGTGGGCCAGTTTCGCCCCATCGTCAGAACACGCCAGTGAAGCCTGGAAAATCTTCCGGCCGCAGGCATCGTTGGCGCAAGTGAACCGCGGAACACGGACGTGAAGCCTCGTCGGGAAGCCGACTACCGGCAGGTCCACCAGTGCCGAGAGACGTGATCTCGCAGTACACCCGGCTATTCGCAGTCAGG
>NZ_JBQSWS010000057.1:0-1334 GCF_052377355.1 Corynebacterium sp. AOP40-4SA-5 | reverse complement strand
GTGGCCCTACCCTCGTTGAGTGGACACCCGATTTAGCGGGACATTGTCCCGCACAAGGAGGATGTCACCATGACCAACAAGACCCCCACCCCCGGCGGCGGGAAGCGACCCCGGCGAACCTTCAGCCCCGAGTACAAACACGAAGCCGCCCGCCTGGTCATTGACACTGGCCGTAGCATTACCGAAGTCGCCCGCGAACTCGGCGTCGGGGCACGAACCCTCGGCAAATGGGTCGCCACCGAACGCGCCGAACAGGATGGTGAACCAGCCGGGCAGTTGAACCTTGATGAACGCGCCGAGCTCAAAGCCCTGCGCCGGCAGGTCGCTGAGCTGCACAAAGACAACGAGTTTTTGGGAAAAGCAGCTGCCTTCTTCGCAGCCAAGCAACCACCGGTGAACGGTACGAACTAATGGTGCAGGAGAAGGCGACATTCGAGGTCACGCGCATGGCCCGGCTACTGGGAGTATCCCGGTCCGGGTTCTACGCCTGGACTGCCCGACAGCTCGGCCAGCCTGGTCCGCGGCGTCGGGCCCGTGAGGCACTCGATGTGCGGGTCAGGGAGGTGTTCACCGCCTCAGACGAGGTCTACGGTGCTCCCCGGGTTCATGCCCAGCTGGCCTGCGAGGGCGTTGTCGTTGATCGTAAGACCGTGGCCAGGTCCATGACCCGGCAGGGACTGGAGGGGATCAGCCCGAAGAAGTTCACCCCGGTGACCACCATCAGCGCCACCGACCCCTACACGATCCCAGACCTGGTCACACGCGGCTGGGACGCCGGCGAGCTCAACCGGGTGTGGATATCGGATATCACCTACCTGCGCACCGGTGAGGGATGGTTGTATCTCGCCGCAGTCACCGACGGGCACTCGCGTCGGATCCTGGGCTGGGCGATGGACTCGCATATGGGATCGTTCCTGGTGGAAAAAGCCCTTCGTATGGCGCATACGCTGCGCAGCGAGGTTCCTGATGATGTGGTGTTCCACGCTGACCGAGGTACGGAGTTCACCAGTGACGACATGTTCAACGTATGCCGTGATCTGGCGGTTCTTCAGTCAGTGGGCCGCACCGGGGTGTGGCTTAAGACAATGCGATGGCCGAAAGTGTGTGGGCGACGTTGAAAACCGAGTTCTACCACCGTTACACCTGGCCTACCCGGGCTGAGGCTCGTCAGGCGATCGCCCGGTGGATTGAGGTGGTGTAGAACCGTCGGCGTCTGCACTCCGCGCTTGACTACGCCTCGCCGGTGGAGTTCGAAACGAATCTGTTCAACAAACCTGCAGCCCAGGGCACTGAGGCAGCTTAGTCACCTGTCCACAATTTGCGGGTAAGGCCAG
>NZ_JBQSWS010000056.1:0-1350 GCF_052377355.1 Corynebacterium sp. AOP40-4SA-5 | reverse complement strand
GGGCCCGAACCCCGGATGGTGGACACGGGGATGTAATCAAGATGCGAATCTGAGACTACCGGAACCACGGGCCTCATAGGCCTGCGGCGAGAGATTTCCACACCAGGAATGCCGACGGGCCGTGTTGTAGCGGACACACCACCGGAACACGTCCCGACGGCAGACAAGCTGATTGGCGAAGGTCACCTGATCCTGGAGCACCTCGCGCTTCAGCGCGGCATTGAACGACTCCGCCAGAGCATTGTCCGCGCTGGTGCCGATCGCTCCCATCGACTGGCGCACTCCCAGGGTCCGGCAGGTGTCCTGGAACGCCCCGGAGGTGTAGACGCTGCCGTGGTCCGAGTGGAAGATCGCCCCGGCCACACTGCCGCGCTGGGTCTTCGCCATCACCAGCGCTTCCTGCACCAACTCGGTGCGCATGTGGTCGGCGATCGCGAAACCGACGAGCCGGCGCGAGAAGCAGTCGATGACCGTGGCCAGGTACATATTCGACCCGTCGGCAATCGGAAGATAGGTGATGTCGCCGACGTAGGTGTCGTTGACCGCCTTGGCGGTGAATTGGCGGCGCAGCAGGTCAGCGAATACCCGCCGACGCTTATCGGCGATGGTGGTCTTCACGCGGCGCTTTTTCGTGTAGCCGGCCAGCCCGTTGGCCCGCATCAGGCGGGCGACGCGTTTGTGGTTCACCGGCGCTGGGGTGCAGCCCGACGATCCTGACTCTGACGACGTACCAGCCCCGTCGGAGTCATGCGGGTCATTGAGTTCGGCGGTGATGCGCTTGGCGCCGTAACAGCCGTTCTCAGCGTCAAATATCGCCCTGATCCGCACCGTCAGCAGCGCATCAGCGATGATCTGCTGCTGGCGGGCCCCAGCGCCGTCGCGCCAATTGTAGTAGGAGGACCGCTGGATCTTCAGGATCTCGCAGAGCCGCTTGACCGAGTAGTCGGTGCGGGTGTCGTCAACGAACTGGAAGCGGCTCACCAGGTCGTCTCTTCCGCGAAATACTTCGCGGCCCTCCGCAGAATGTCGCGTTCCTCGCGCAGTCGTGCGTTGTCGTGCTGGAGTTGGCGGATCCGTTCGGCGTCGGTGACCGCGGCCGTTTCCGATTTGTCGGCGCTGCCAGCGCGGGGATCACTGGAGAACCGGCCGACCCAGTTTTTCAGGGTGCTGCGGTTGATGCCGAGCTCTTTGGCCATTGAGCTCATCGACGCGCCTGGAGTGTTCTCGTACAGCGCGACGGCGTCACGCTTGAACTGCTCCGTGTAGGTCTTCTTTGGCATGGTGGAACACTACCTTTCTTCCCCAGCTCACTGCTGGGGGTTGGGTGTCCACCACACGGGGGTCAGGCCC
>NZ_JBQSWS010000055.1:0-1359 GCF_052377355.1 Corynebacterium sp. AOP40-4SA-5 | reverse complement strand
GGAAGAAGGGGGAACCGGGGACATGACCACCACCGACGAACCAGCCACTGTCGACATCGACGCCCTGCAGCGCCACATCAACATCGTCGAGATGGGCCTGATCATCCACCTGCGTCAACTACCGGCCAGCGAACGCCTCGGCGCCGCCCTGGCCCTACGCGGACGCTCCCGCAACGACGCCACCCGCTTCGCACACGCAGGCGAACTCGCCGCACGCAACCTCGAACTGTTCTGCGCCGTGGTGGCCACCGGCATCCTCGCCGCCGACCACCTCGCCCTGATCCGCCGGATGATCCACGCCCAACTATCCACCGTGCCCAAGGGTCGCCACGACGAGATCACCGCCTGCCTCGACGCGGCAGTCAACACCCACGTCACCCCGTGGCTGCGCGACACCACCCGCCTGGTCACCCTGCGCGAACTCGGCGACCGCGTGCGCGCAGCAATCCTCGATGCCGCACCGGTGCTGGCCGACAATACCGCCCAGGCCCAGGAAGACACCGTCACCCTCAAGCGCCGCGGCAACAAGTTGATCCTCACCGGCGGCGACGAGATCACCCTGGCAGCCATCGACGACGAACTCGACAAGAAAGCCCGCGTCATGCTCGCCGACGCCCGCCGCCTTCAGGAAAACCTCCCCGACGACGAACGCTCCGAGCTACCGACCCGCTCACAGCTCAAAGCACAGGTCATGCTCGAACAACTCGGCGACAACCCGAACTCAATGGAAATCCGGGTGCATCTCTACCGCGCGACGATCGACGGGGTGCACGGTACCGGGGCGGGCTACGTCGCCGGAGTTGGGTGGATCAACCCGGCCACCGCCGAACGCTTCGAAGGGGCCTGTGACCCGAAGAAGGTCAAGGAGATCCCCATCGACCCGCAGGACTACCCCGAATCACCGGGCTACCCGTTCCTGCTGGGCCACCGCACCTACATGGAAGGCCGCGACGCGACGTGCCGGTTCCCGTACTGTGACGTGCCGGCCACGCTCTGCGACAACGACCACATCATCAACTCGCCACACACCGACCCCACCAGCGACGGCGTCACCCACCCGAGCAACGGGCAGAAACTGTGCCGTCCACACCACCGGCTGAAGACCGAGGGGTCCTGGCGGTGCTCCTCCCCCGATGGCGGGTTCACGATCCACTGGCAGGGCCCGGGTGGGGTGCGCTACACCACGCACGCGACCGGCCCGTTGGCCCAGGTCTACGGCCCGGACCTCAAGGACACCGGCCCTGCCCCCACCTTCGACGACACCGACGACACAGACGCCGACACCGAGGACCCTCCCGACGAGGACTGACCCCCGCGCACACGAAAACCCCCGCACCACCAAGGTGCAGGGGCCGGACG
>NZ_JBQSWS010000054.1:0-1454 GCF_052377355.1 Corynebacterium sp. AOP40-4SA-5 | reverse complement strand
GGTTACGTCCTCTAGCGTGGTGTATCTGTAACTGCTGGTGCCCACCCCGTCAACGACGACGGTGACCACCGCAGGTACCTTTCGACTCAACTCCTACATATCCTCGAAAGGGACTCCACGATGGCCACCAGCCCCCATCATATCGACCCGTCCACCTATCTCGACGAACTGCTCACCCAGGCATCCCCGGATCTGATGCGCCAGATGCTGCAGAGCTTCATCAACCAGATTCTGTCCACCCAGGCCGACCAGGTCTGCGGCGCGGACTACGCCACCACCAGCGAGTTCCGCACCAACACTCGCAACGGTTACCGCCACCGCGACCTCGACACCCGCGTCGGCACCGTCGACGTCGCAGTTCCCAAGCTCCGCTCCGGCTCGTTCTTCCCTGACTGGCTGCTGGAACGACGAAGCCGGGCCGAACGAGCCTTGAGCACCGTCATCGCGACCTGCTATCTCAAGGGTGTGTCCACCCGCAGGATGAATGACCTGGTCGCCAGCCTGGGGATCACCAACCTGTCGAAATCGCAGGTATCCGACATGGCCAAGGACCTCGACATCATGGTCGAGGACTTCCGCCACCGCCCACTCGACGGTGGACCCTACCTGTACGTGTCCTGCGACGCGCTGACGATGAAAGTCCGTGAAGGCGGACGGGTCGTGAAAACCTCCGTGCTGCTGGCCTGCGGGGTCAACGTGGAAGGCTACAGGGAATTACTGGGCATGCAGGTCGCCACGGCAGAGTCCGTGGCCTCCTGGACCGGGTTCTTCCGCGACCTGAAGGCCCGCGGACTGGAACAGGTCTTCCTGGTCACCAGTGACGCTCACCTGGGCATCCAGCACGCGGTCGGCGAGGTCCTGCCGAACGCGTCATGGCAGCGCTGTCGGACACATTTCGCCAAGAATCTGTCGTCGATGGTCCCCAAGACGCAGTGGCCGACACTGTCGGCGATGTTCCAGACGATCTTCCAGCAACCCGATGCCGCCGCGGTGTGGGCCCAGGCCCGGGAGGTCGTCAGTTTCTGCGAGCACAGGTTCCCGAACGTCGCCAACTACCTGGAGGAGGCCCTTGATGAGCTCTTGGCATTCACCAGCGTGCCGAAGGCGGTGTGGACGAAGGTGTGGTCTAACAACCCCACCGAGCGGCTGAACCGTGAGATTCGCCGGCGTACCGACGTCGTGGGGATCTTCCCGAATCGTGACGCGGTGGTCCGGTTGGTCGGGGCGGTGCTCGCTGAGCAGCACGATGACTGGATTCAGCAGAAGCGCTACATGTCGTTGACGAGTCTGGAGCAGACCAGGACGATGATGAACGCCAACGTCATCGACGCCGACGTCACCGTGCAGGAGGCAGCATGAGCTGGACTCGCTATCAGGCTCGTGACGGTCCCTGACCTGGAGTCAGACGCACTGTTTCAGCGGAAGGGAGATACACCACTTCCCAGGACTTGACC
>NZ_JBQSWS010000053.1:0-1632 GCF_052377355.1 Corynebacterium sp. AOP40-4SA-5 | reverse complement strand
CGCCCGCGTCCCGGCACCGCGGCCGGCCGTCACACTGCCGAGCAAACCGCAGCACAGCCCGTCCCATCCCCGAGCGATTCACGGTCCTCGCGTGAACACTGGGGAACGGCTGCTCCTCCGGGACGTTCACACTTCGTGTCCCAGACCCCGCCACCGGCCGCGTGGGAACTTCGATCGCTGCCTCCTCCCAGACGGACAAGAGTCCCCGACAGAAGTGCCGGCGGAACAACAGAAGAGGTCCTCAACGCAGAGACACTCGCAGACCGGGCCCCCAAAGGTCGCCGACATCACCGTCGACGAGTAGCTCACCCGATTGGTCGTGCTCTGTCGGGGCCCCGGGAGCCTGCGCTAGCGCTGAGCAACCAACGCTTCGGAGCGTCTGACTGGCTTGGATCCGAAGTGGACGTGCTCGGACCAGGGGACGAGGCCGGTCAACACACCGCCCCTCAAGCCAACTTCACACTGGAGACGGACTTCGTGATCGCTGCAGCGCTCGAGCCGTGGCGCGTCCTCCTCATCGAGCACTCCCGATGCCGAGGCTGCTGACACGATGACCGTCGGTTCTCCTCGCGTCCCGATGCTGACAGCGTTCCCACCGATCCGGCCCCCAGAGCAGCAGAGCGCCCCGGGCCTAGGGCTCCCAGAGACAGTCGGCCAGCTCGTCACTGCCCACACGGCCGAACGTCTCGGCTCTCCACAGCACGACCTGGCTTGGAGCAGTCAGCCGGTCACTCGCGGGATCTTCTCGCTCGGTCCCCTTCACTGACGACGAGTGCGAACTCAGGAACAGCGTCACTGTAGCCGCGCCCCCAGGTAAGACGGAGCACTAGTGTCCTCGTCAGACGAGACCCTCGGCGCCCGCGACGACGACGTGAGCAACGCCCTCGCGATCGAGAAGGGCGCACTCGAGGTCAGGCACGGTGATGCTCGGCTGAATTCCGTGGCCACCAATGCACGAGGTCCCGCTTGGCGCCTTGCGACGGCCCTCCCGTCCCCTGCCACAGCGCACACGATTGCAAGACCTCCGCAGCTTCCCCCGAGTCCAACGCCCTCCAGGACGAAGCATCCCTCGACACCCCGCCGTACTGGTCCAGGCCCAGGCCAGGGCGAACGACGGACACCTAACAACATACGGACACCACCAAGGTGGGGCCGCTTAGATCACTCCCCCGGAGCTCGCATCCTGCGACTGTCCAGTTGCGGAGGCACCTTGCGCCCGAACACGGCGGCCGGCAAAACTCTCGGGGGCCGGCGGACCAGGATGCGACGCACGCGGGTATCAAGTTGGACCTGGGAGCGCTGAGTTCGGTAACTCAGCGCTCCCAGGTCCAACTTGGTACCCCACCCGAGCCGTGCCCTGCCCAACAGCCGCCGGCAGAAGGGGCGAAGATCAAGCGTGGGATGTCTCTACCCATCGATTCACCCATCCCACGCTCGAACTCCGCCCCTCCCCGACCCCACACACCGGGGATCAACAAAGCCCCCGACTCCCCTTCGAGGCCTTCCGTCCGCCGGCAGAACCTGCCCACCCACGCGACTCACACTCACCGACGCCCGAAACCACCGACCGGTGTGACGCTACACAACGAACCGAGGCCAACATCGAACGGGGAACGGGCGAACCACCCGGTC
>NZ_JBQSWS010000052.1:0-1779 GCF_052377355.1 Corynebacterium sp. AOP40-4SA-5 | reverse complement strand
GGGTGTGGATGTCGCGCATCCCGACGATCGGGGTGCACCGTGACTGGCGCTTGCCGACCGGCCGGCGCCGGTAGCGCTTATGCGGCAGGCGGATACCGTGGGCCTTCAACGTGGCGATGGGTGTGGCGTAAATGTACTGGTAGATCGCCTCATGACTGATGGTTTCCCCGCCAGTACCCGGTGCGAACTCGCCGGGTGGAAACCGCCGATCGGTGTGCGTGGTGGGGTGTGACGAGGAGTTCATGTCCCCGATGGTGCCAGTAGCCTCCTGCTTCAGCCGCTCGGCCAGGCGCTTGGGACCCACCCCACGCGACAGGTCGAAAGCCAGGCGGGCCAGTAGTCGTGGCGAGCGGGCGGCTTTGCGCTGCTGGGGGCGCTTTCTACTGTGCTCGGCGGTGTAGTCAGCGTGCAGGGGGTCGTAGACACCTGAGGTGCGGGCGTTGCGGGAGACTTCCCGGCTGATCACCGACACGTTGCGCCCGGTCTTGGTAGCGATGGTGCGCAGAGTGTTGCCGTCGTCGAGCAGGGACCGGATCCACATACGCTCCTGAAAGCTGATCTGCTTACGGGCCTTGATCCTCGGCCAGGGCAGAGCGGCAATCGGTTGGTCGGGGTGGTGTCTGGTCATGGTGACCATCATCGTCATCGCTGAGGGCTCCTCGTGGGCAAGCGAGCCAGGAACCTGTCAGGCCCTGGGGTGTTGCTTCCACGATATGAACGGGCGCTTACCTTCCGTGGTGGAAGCAAGTGAGCTGGCGGCACTGCGAAGCAGTTCCGAAGCAACGATCATTTTTCCGGCCGACTTCGACCACGAATTTGCCGCCGACACGATCCCGCTATCGTCACCGGCGAACATGACTGTCAGTGCCTTCAGGGGTGTCACCGCCTCCACGGCCGCAATTGGGGGAACATAGCCGAGGTCCAGTATAGGAGTCTCGACGCGCGAAGGGAGGATATAATTCTCAAACTCCTCCATGGACTCATCGAACTCCAACATCATCTTGAAGGCGCCCTCCGACGCGATCTCCTGAGCGCGCAAGGACTTCGCCAGCGGAACCAGAGAATCATACAGCCACCCAACATTCGAGATCGCAGCCGTCGTTGCAACCGCAAGGGAACCCGGATGACCGAGAAGATAGGATGCATACTGAGTGGATACGGCAGTCAGGGAAGGTGAAGTAGTAAACAAAGATGTCACAGCATCATGGAGTCCAATGCCATTCAACTCCCTATTAGCAAAGTCGACCCCCTGAGCAACTCGCCGTAGACTATCATAGTCATACTTAAACATAGAATCCCCCACCTAAGATATTCTTGAACAATTGAAGCACCGAAACCGAACGCTGACATTCCACATTTGCAGCACTATCTGCACTTCCCGAAAACGCGCTATACCTCCCCACCGCTACCTGATCAACAGCAATGCAGCCTACCGCCAACTCCGCCGACCCCGCCCCCAGCCTGAGATATCCATGTAGAGGATCAAGATCGTCCTGATCAATCTTGGAAAACGCACGATAGTCCTCGACGAATCCAATATCAAAAGTACGAATTCCGGAATTGATACTGTCGGCTGCAACCAAGCCACAAAAGGCTATTCCCAAGCCATCATCCGGAGAAACGTCGACATCGAGTCCGATTTGCCCAATTCTATTGTCAATTTCGGGATGACAGGGTTCAGGCATGTCCTCCCACTGCGGCATCATCGCCCTCTCCCCGAGCAGCTCCAGGACGACAGGTTGCCCCACGAATCGTTGGGACTTGTACACCAGGTTATCC
>NZ_JBQSWS010000051.1:0-2006 GCF_052377355.1 Corynebacterium sp. AOP40-4SA-5 | reverse complement strand
TTGCCATACGTCTCGCGTCCGGTGACGAGCTGCTGTACATGCAAGTCGGAAAGGTTGTTCGTGAGCCGAATGTATCACTAGTCCCTTGGTCACGCACAGAACGATTCATGCCCCAGGTGCTCTCTAGGATCGTAGGCATGGTGAACACAAACAAATCCGAAACAGCCGGCGAGTACCACGTGGCCGCCGAGCGAGCACGCCGTGATCGGACATCGGCCCCCGATGTGAATCTTCACCTACGACATATTCAAGCTATTTCTATACTGGCAAAGTTGTACCGAAGACCAGCCACTGCCTAATCCAGTCCACAAAAACCGCCCATTGGCCACTGACGGGGAGAATTCCCACGATAATAAGCATCGCACCACCAGCGATCTGAATAGAACGCGAGTGGCGCATCAGCCATCCGACACCTTTAAGTGCTTTAGCTGACCCGAGGGCGACCAGGATAAAAGGCACCCCCAACCCAAAACAGTAAGCCACGATGAGCACTACTCCACGCGCGGCAGTCATTCCTTCAGTACGCACCGATATAGAGATTATGCCTGTTAATGTCGGACCAAGACAGGGGGTCCATCCCAAGGCGAAAACAGCCCCTAGCAGTGGAGCTCCCGCAACGGTGGACCAGCGCCGGGGTGCCATCCTGGTGTCGTTCTGCAACGGTCGAATAAAGCCCATGAAAACCAGGCCCATCATAATTGTCACCACACCGCCGATGCGCATCAGGGCCCCCTGATTTACCTGAACAGTCTGCATTACACCAAAGACCGTTACAGTCGCGAGGCTAAATACCACGGTAAAACCAGCCACGAAGAGTAGCGCGGCCCCACCGACGCCGCCACGGTACTGTTTGACTAGTGCACCGTCAGCTGTGTGTTCGGTTGTGGCTCCCACAACCCCAGCAAGATAGGAGATGTATCCCGGCACCAGTGGAATGACACACGGTGAAGCAAACGACACAAGACCCGCCACGGCAGCCACAAGAAGACCAAGAAGTAACGGACCACTAACAACTACCTCGGAAAAGCAGAACCTAGTTCAGAGATACCTGATCCCCTCTTTTCAACTGTTAATTGAGTAGTAGAAATATAGCGTTCCACAGATCGTCATCCATCGATTGAAGACGTAACATCTTCGCAATACAATCTTTCAACCCGGTCAGATCATGCTCGACAAATCTAAAGCAGATGATAATCCGAGCGGCATGTCAGAATTGAATCCCGAGTTGCACAGAGACGGACACACAAATCCATGATCCGCGACAATAATGTGGGCCATCTCACTCACCGCGTCACAAACGTTGAACTCTGACAGGATTCCCCTTCAGTCAGGCTCCTGTCAAGCCGCCCAAGCAGCAGAGCCCGCTGCCAGCCCCGCGGCTCTCATGACCTTCATGTAAGGGTGCAACCAACCCACCCTGCCCGGAAGACGTTGCTTATCATCGCTGCGACCCAATCCACCTCATGTCGACCAGGCGCCGATGCAGTGGCGTTGCTCCACCAACTTGGGGACCGGACGGTTGATTCGTACATTGATCCCCTCACTGTTCGACGCGGAAGAGATCGGCGAAGAACGCATCCAGACCAGGACATTCGGGATATCGGACCACCTCGGCGCCTCTACGTCTAAGCCGTAGCCCCGTTCGGGGATCGATTGGACCACTCTATTTGATAGATAGCGGCTCTTCACTATCTAGAGTGCGTTGATCCGGTCCTGCAGTCCTCCCGAGTGGATCAGTGACCGCAAGATGTAGTGGTTGAGGTTCCTGAAGCCCAGCGCGATGCCGCGTAGGTGTCACAGCCGTCCGTTGATCGCCTCCACCGGCCCGTTGGACGCACCAAGGCCGAAGTAGGCCAGGATGTCACCGCGCCTGCGCCACAAGGTCCTGCCCAGCTGGGCCAGCTCCTCCAATCCCTTCGGCAGCCCTGTGCGCAGCGTGGTGATCACCGCGTCCATCAGCTTCCTACCCTTCGGCTTGTCCGGGTGGCCGTAGGCGGCGATGATCT
>NZ_JBQSWS010000050.1:0-2429 GCF_052377355.1 Corynebacterium sp. AOP40-4SA-5 | reverse complement strand
CAGAACGCGCTGCGTCCGCTCATCGTGACCGTGACCCTCGGCGTCGGCCAGGCGCTGATCTGGGCGTCCGGCCTGGCCTACCTCGGCCTGGGCGTGGCCCCGCCGGACCCGGAGTGGGGTGCGCTGCTGGACTCCGGGCGCACCTACATCACGGTCGCCTGGTGGCTCGAGGTGTTCCCCGGGCTCGCGATCGTCGTCGTCGCACTCACCTTCACCACCTTGGGCCGTGCCCTGGGCACCCGACTCGAACGAGGATGACCATGACTGAAGACAACACCACCGGGGACGCCCCGCTGGTCGACATCCGTGACCTGCACGTCTCCTTCGGCGAGCACGAGGTCGTGCGTGGCGTGTCCCTGTCCGTGCACCGCGGCGAGACCCTCGCCGTGGTCGGCGAGTCGGGGTCGGGCAAGTCCGTGTCCGTGCGCTCCCTGCTCGGCCTCGCCGGCCCTGGGGCGCAGGTCGGCGCCGGGCGCCTGGAGTTCGACGGGGCCGACGTCCGGGGGTTCGGCGCGCGCCGGTGGCGCCGGATCCGCGGGGGACGCATCGGCCTGGTGCTCCAGGACGCCCTGGTCGCCCTCGACCCGCTCCGGACCGTCGGCGCGGAGATCGGGGAGGCGCTCGACACCCACCACCGGGGACGGGCCCGGCTCTCCCGGCAGGCACGCCGCGACCGGACGCTGGAACTGCTCGACCTGGTCGGCGTGCCGGACCCGGCACTGCGCGCCGGCCAACGTCCCGACGAACTCTCCGGCGGGCTACGCCAGCGTGCGCTCATCGCCTCGGCGCTGGCCAACCGCCCCGACCTCATCGTCGCCGATGAACCGACCACCGCACTGGACGCCACGGTGCAGGCGCAGGTCCTCGACGTGCTCAAGGCCGCCACCGACGACGGGACGGCGCTGATCCTCATCTCCCACGACCTGTCGGTGGTGGCCCGGCTGGCCGACCGGGTGGTCGTGGTGCGCCACGGCGAGGTCGTGGAGGAGGGGCCCGCCGCCGAGGTCCTCGCCGACCCGCGGCACAGCTACACCCGCAGCCTGCTCGCCGCCGTGCCGACGGCGGGTTCCCGGGGCCGGCTGCTGACCTCGGGCGAACCGGTCCCGTTCGGACGCCCGGCCCCGGTGGGTGAACCGGTGGTGCGCGCGACGGGGCTGGCGAAGAGCTTCCGGGGGAGGCGGCGACGCGGTGGTGCTGCTGCGTCTGGGGTGCCGGCGGTGCGCGACGTGAGCTTCGAGCTGCACCGGGGACGCACCCTCGGCATCGTGGGGGAGTCCGGGTCCGGCAAGTCCACCACCGCCCGGATCGTGCTCGGACTCACCGACCCCGACGAGGGGTCCGTGGAGTTCCTCGGCCGGCACGTCTCCGTGATCTACCAGGACCCGCTGAGCTCCTTCGACCCGCGGTGGTCGGTCGGCCGGATCCTGCTCGACGCGGTGTCGACGACGGGGCTGACCGGAGGCCCGGCGCAGACGCGGGTCACCGAACTGCTCGACCAGGTGGGACTGTCGGACGACTTCCGGCCGTCACGTCCCCTCCGGCTGTCCGGGGGACAGCGCCAACGCGTGGCGATCGCCCGTGCCCTGGCCAGCGACCCGGACGTGATCGTCTGCGACGAACCGGTCTCCGCCCTCGACGTGTCCGTCCAGGCACGCATCCTCGACCTGCTCACCACCCTCCAGGCGGAGACCGGGGTGGCGCTGCTGTTCATCTCCCACGACCTCGGGGTGATCCACCACGTCAGCGACGACATCATCGTGATGCGCGACGGTGAGGTCGTGGAGTCCGGGACCGCCGACCAGGTCTTCGACGATCCGCGGCACCCCTACACCCGCACGCTCCTTGCGGCTGTGCCCGCCGTGCCCGCCGTGCCCGCCGTGCCCGCTGTGCCTGCCGTGCCTGCGGTGGCCGTCCGGTAGCCGCTCACCCGTCGACGAGCACGGAGTCCGTCAGCGGCCGGCGGGTACGCGGCGCGTTCTCCCGCTCCAGCACGGCGGCGTCCACCCCGTCGGCGCCGTCACCCGTCACGTCCCCGAGGACGCCGACGGCGACCACGGTGAGGGGCACCAGCCCCTCGTCCAGGGAGAAGGCCTCGGCGACGGCGGCGGGGTCGAAGCCGCTCATCTGGTGGACCAGCAGGTCGTTGGCGTGCGCCTGGATGGTGAAGTACGCCGCGGCCTGCCCGGCGTCGTACCGCGCCTCGGGCAGGACGTTGCCGTCGGCGTCGGTGGTCTCGGCGACGATGACCACCAGCGCCGCGGCGTCCTTCGCCCACCCGCGGTTGAACTCGATGAGCGAGTCCAGCACCGTGGCGTGGGCGGGACCGCCGCGGCGGGCGAGGAGGAACCGCCAGGGCTGACGGTTGAACGCCGAGGGCGCCCACCGGGCGGCCTCCAGGGCGCTGCGCAGCGCGTCCTCGTCGACGGGGG
>NZ_JBQSWS010000049.1:0-2497 GCF_052377355.1 Corynebacterium sp. AOP40-4SA-5 | reverse complement strand
CCCTGTGCTGCTCATCCGGGCCCCGGGGACGCATCCGGGGCAACAAGCCTCGGCCAGAGACAGTCATCGCCGATTAGCCTTCACTGATGGTCATCTTCTTGATCTTGTCACCATCGAGGTCGAAGTCGAATCGCGACGGCCCGTTGGCGTGGGTTGACCGCCAGTCACCGACGACGGTGATCCTGCCGTTGGCGGTGGAGGCTCGTTCTGCGCTGAAGGTGGGCTGGGATCCGATGAATGCGATCTGGCTCCACTCGTCAATCTCGTCGCGTCCGGTGATGATCTGACCCCAGTCATCGACGACAGCATCGGTGGTCAACGCATCAAGAAAAGCCTGGCTATCATGGTCGTTGACCGCGGTGAAGAATGAGGCGATCGGCTCGGGGATGTCAAGGCTGGTCACAAGAATATCCTTCGGTTAGGCAGGCAGGGCGGAGTTTAGCGTGTGGTGTAGCCACCGTTGGCGAAGATCGTCTGACCGGTGATCCACCAGCCGTCAGTCGCCAGGAACCTGATGATCGGCGCGATGTCCTCGATCTGGGTGAGCTGATTGCCCATGGCCTGGGACTTGTGGAACTCGACTCGTTCCGGCGTTTCCTGGCCGTAGAAGAACGGCGTGTCCATCGGGCCGGGGGCCACGGCGTTGACCGAGATGCCACGGTCGGCGAACTCCTTGGACGCCGCACGGGTGAAGTGCTCCACCGGGGCCTTGCCGCCGGCGTAGGTGGAGTAGCCGTCGGTGAAGGCGGCCAACAAGGCAGTGACCACGGTGATGATCTTGCCATCGTCGGAAAGATGCTTGCCTGCCTCCTTGATGAAGAAGTACGCAGCCTTGGAATTGATGTCGAACATCGAGTCGTACTCGTCCTCGGCGGTCTCGACGATGGGCTTGCGCAGCACCTTGCCGGCGGTGTTGATGGCGATGTCGATCTTGCCGAACGTCTTCTCGGCCTCATCGAACAGGGTCGCGACGTTCTGCGGTGCGGTCAGATCGCCTTGGAAGATCGCACCCTGGACGTCTTCAGCCTGCACAGCGGCGAGGGTGTCCTCGGCATCCGGTCGACTGGCATCGGAATTGTAGTGGATCGCCACGTTGGCTCCGGCAGCTGCGGACTGGCGCGCCACCAGGCCTCCGAGATTCTTGCCGCCTCCGGCGATCAGGACGTTCTTTCCCTTGAGCGTGTGCTCAGTCATGCTGTCTTCCTTTCTCGTGGACTTCACGGATGAACATATCAGAGATATGTTGCGCCGTATCGGCGATACGTACGCTACGGTAGCAGAATGAGCAGGGACGCGTCGACAGGAACGAGAGAAAAGTTGATCGCCGCTGCCGCGGACATGATCGCCCGCTCGCCCGGCGAGGACTTCTCGCTGCGGGCGGTGTGCGACACCGTGGGAGTCAAGCTGCCCACCGCCTACCACTTCTTCGGCTCGAAGCAGGGACTGGCGGACGCCGTGGTCGAGCACGGCTTCGACATGTATATCGCCAAGAAACTGGCGATGGAGTGGACCGGTGACCCGATCCAGGACATCCGCACCGGCTGGGACGCACACGTCGACTTTGGCCTGGCCAACCCCGGGTTCTACGCACTGATGTACGGCAAGGTGCAACCCGGTCACGCCCCGGCGGCCCAGTCCCGTCCCGCCGAGATCCTGCTCGAACTCACCACGACAGCCGCAGAACAGGGACGCCTCGCCGTCCCGCCGGAGCAGGCTTCCGCCCACATCCTGGCCACCAACATCGGGGTCACGCTGCGCCAGATCATTCAGGGGTCCCCCGACCCCGATTTGTCGGCAGCGGTACGCGACGGGGTGATCGACGCGATCACCGGCACCGGCGGACCGAACGGTGCCGCCGGCACCGGCGCGATTTCGGCGGTCACCGAGCTCGCCGCGTCCAACCCGGAGGTCCTGGGCCCCACCGAGACACACCTCCTGCAGGAATGGCTGCGGCGCCTCCGGGTGGTCGGAGAAGACCAGTAAGCGACCATCGTCACCAGATAGAGATCACCTCATGGGCAAGGGGATCTAGCGATAGCGGTCCCTGCGGCAGCCCTTTTCTATGCCCCTCGTCTATCTGCGCGTTTCAATCACTGACCAGCGAGAATGTGCACGCACTAGTGAAAACTTCGAGAGACCGATGTAGGGTGATGGGTGTCAGGGAGACCCCCGTGCCCTCGGTAGTCGCTCTGATCATAAAAACAGCCCCCAGAGCTTGGACCCTCCGGAGGCTGTCGAGCACCAACGTGCTCTGTAGTGCCTAGCTAATGAACCAGCCAAGCACTGCGGTCACGATCTCTGTGAAGTCGCGGACCACCGGTATCCCCAGGACGAGGACGGTGGCCGCGACTTTCCATATTCCGTGACCGGGCTTCTCACCCTGGTCATCGTCGCTATCGCGAGCATGAACCAATGCAATCACCTCCCCTCCACTGTGAAGAGTCCACACATGTGCGTGGACCTCGCGCGCGAGCACCAGGGCCACGCAGTAAGTGAG
>NZ_JBQSWS010000048.1:0-3354 GCF_052377355.1 Corynebacterium sp. AOP40-4SA-5 | reverse complement strand
ACATTAGGGGGTGTGGGGTAGTTATGCGCAAGGCCCCCGAGCCGCGAGGTGCGCGGTGGGGGCCTTGATGAGCTGGGGCGCGGGCGAGCATCCCAGTGGTGAGGTCAGTCGGCGGAGCCGCCTGTGTCAGCGCCTTGCTGTCGTCCGCTGCCCGTGATGCGGATAAGCGCGGCAACGATCAGTCCGACGGTGACGACTGCCGCTGCGGTGACCCATTCGGAGCTGCCTGCGGTGGATATGTACACTGCCGCGATGACAATGACGGCTGCGGCTGCGACCGTAAGGCTCATTCCTCCGGTGAATTCCTTGAATTTTTCGTTCATTTTTTTCCTCCTTCTATAGCAGGTATTCGGCGAAGACGCCGCCACCGCATGAGATCGCGGCAATGAATCCGACTCGTCGCAGGACGAATTTCGCTGCCTTTTGCCAAGTATTGACTTGGGATTCGATAGCTGCCCATGCGCCGACGTTGGCGGTAAGGTCAATTCCGATGCAGGCCCCTACCGTCCTCTTTATTTCATCGGTGACACCCTTGGTCTGGACTAGCGACGCCTTTTCCAAGTCCTGCCCCTTGTCGATGGGAATGACGTCGCCATCCTTGTCCAGGACTACGATCTTGTCGCCGTTGAGGGTCAGAGCTGCAGCGCTCTTGGGAAGCGGGGAATACCCCAGTGAGGTCAGGCTTCTGTTAATGTCGGCCCTGTCCTTGGCGGTCAGGTTCTCGGTGTCACTGTTGGGGTACTCATCAGCGCCCGACTGCACGGCAGTCGCATCGCTGGGCACTGCCGTCGCCCCGTTTGCCACTGTGGGGAATAGGCCTAGCGGAAGGGCTGCCGCGAGAGAGAACACGGCGATTTTATTCCTGATCCCATTTTTCATTTTTGGAACTTCCTGTGAGGGGGGGTGTGGTGACAAGAACGAGGTTATCTACGTGTCATGTCGGCACGCAACTGCGCGGAAGGAATCGTGATGGGATCGTTATCGAATAACCCATAGGGGTAGGGGTGGTCGTGATTCAGCTTCTTCGTTTGCGTCGATTCACCCCTCCACCACCTCCACGGGGCCGACGAGGCGGCGGACCATGCGCCAGCCGTTCCACTGGTTGGCGACTTGCCAGGCGGTGATCTCGGTGTCGGTCCATTCCCAGTCGTAGCCGGGGTACAGCTTGACCATGTGCCCGCCAGCGCCCTGTACCCCGTACTCGTAGGTGCAGGCGGCGATGGTGGCGCGCATTTCCGGGGCGGCGGGGATGTGCCAGTTGTCGATCAGTTCGTACACCTGCTCCCATTTGGCTTCCGACAGGTGCGAGTGGTCCTCCCACAGCGGCTCATGGTGGTGCGGGACGCGCACCAGCCGGGTGACCTCGTCGTGGGCGATGGGCGGAGTTCAGCTTCACTCGTCATCGGTGGGCTCCTCGGGCGTGTAGGCCACGGTGACGGGGCCGAACCTCGCCAGGAGCCCGTCGGCGGGGCTCTGCCAGTCGCGGAAGTCCCATGGACCGAAGGGGCGCTTCTGCCATGCGGCGCCGTCGCGTTCGACCACGACGGACATCGCGGGCAGTGCGTCCAGGTCCTCGGGCCGGTCGATGGCGCGGGCGGGGCGCTCGGCGGTCAGGCGGGCGACGAGGGTGATGCGCTCGGAGCCGACGGGGAGCGCGTTGCCGCGTTCCCAGTAGACGATCCAGCCGGGCCCGTCCGCCTTGAATGCCGGGGCGGGTTCCCCATCATCGACGGAGACGAGCCACGGGCCACCGTCCGGCACGTCAGCGGGGTCGGGCAGGGCGGGCTGGAGTGCGGTGAGCTGAGACTGCACGAGGCTCCCTTCCGGAGTCGTATAGGCGCGGGTCTCGCGAGCTAGCTCTTGCGCTGCCTTGACCCGATCCAGGTCAGCGCGGGCCTCGTCGCATACATGGGAGAGGCACCCATTCTGGTCGGCCAAATGCCGGTTCCACTCAGATCCCTCCTCTGCCTCGCCGGTCAGCCGCTAGTTCTCCTCCTCCACGGCTTCCACACGATCAGCGAGGTAGACGCGCTGGTGCTTCAGCTTGAACTCCACCGGCAGCCCGGACGCCGCCTTCCGCAGCTCGTCGGCGAACGTCGGCGGCGGGACGGGCACCGTGGCGCGAAAGTGGCGGATGACCTTCGCCATCGGGGTCTGATTCGTGTCCGTAGGCGAGTGGGAGTCGCACCAGGCGTGCATCTTCCGGGCGTCGGATTCGGTCACGGTCGAAGTCTGGTCAGGCATTGTAGGCCTTCTGTCGGCTGGCTCGTGCTGCCCGTTATGCCAGGCGCTGCACGACGGTCTGCGGTAGCGGGTCGGGGGCCTTGGAGACGATGGCTTTCTTCACCACGGTGATCCGCTCGTCCGGCGCGACCTTCCACAAGCCGCAGCCGTGCGGGGACATCGCGTCGAGGTAGTCCGGCACCACATAGATGAACCGGTGGACGACCTTCTCCCACGCTCGGCGCTTCCAGTAGGTGTCGCGCTTGAAGTCGTCCGTGGTGACCTCGATCTCGAATGCGGTACGTACCAACGAGTCGAACATCAGGGCGTCGATCCGACGGCTGAACTTGTGCCCCTCTGGTGGCGCGGCCCCTGGTTGGTACCACTCCTCTGTGATCTCGTCGGCGTCCGGCAGATCGTGGTCCTCGATGGCGGGCTGACCTGCAGCGGAGTGTCGATCCCGAGCACACATTTTGTCGTTTAACCCGAGCCCGGCCCCCAGAAGAGACGGAGCGCCGCTTCAACTGGCGGGACGATGGCGGTTCAATTCGGATCAGTACGTGTAGTCGACATGCTGACCGCACTTGCCGACCACCGCGGCCTGCAAGATACGGGTGCCCCGCCACCCGGTTTCGCCTGTCGCTTCCTGAATAACTCCGAGCGCGTCAGCCTGCGCCCTTCCATTGTCGAAGGTGTCGCAAACCGACACGGACAACTGAGCGAACTCCCCGTTCGACACCTCAATCCCCTCGTCCCGCATCATCTGGGCGTAGATCTCGTCCATCAAGCCCGCCCCTGACGGAGCAGGTCGCGAGGAAGACGTCGGGTCGGGCTCGGGCTCCGGATCAACTGTCGGAGTTTCCGTGACGGTGACAGTCCTCCCTACGGTGCGATCCACCGTCTCCGTCACTGTCGATGGCGCGGCTACCTCGCCCCCTGCAGAACCACATGCCGAGAGCGCGAATGCCGCCGCGAGCGCAGTTACGGCCACAGACATCTTCAACGCTCTCATCACTGCTCACCGCCCGGGTACCACAGTTCCCCGCCCACGGTCTCCTGATACATCTCCGAGAACTCATCCTCACTCGGGCTGTGCTGAGGGCAGAAGACGTCCACGGTGGACTTGGGCTG
>NZ_JBQSWS010000047.1:0-4609 GCF_052377355.1 Corynebacterium sp. AOP40-4SA-5 | reverse complement strand
TGCTTCCGGATCGCGGTCGACCGGGGCAGCCCCTTCGCACGTGCGGTACGGACGTAGTCGGCACTGAGGTTGTCCAGCAGCAGGCTGCGCTGGAGCATGTGGTAGCCGGCGTAGGTGATGATCACCAGGGACAGTGTGGGTAGTGCGAGATGCTGGAAGACGTCGACGACGGTGGGCAGGAGTCCGCTGACATCCGGGGAACGGGCGCCGGTGACGTAGAAGACCCGGGTACCGAGCAACTCGTTGACACCACGGCCCAGGGCCACGACCGCGACGGAGACCACGACGATATGGAGATTGATCGTCACGATCGATATTCCCTGCCAGACCCGGTCTCCGGTCCGGTACTGCCGGGACGCGGTGTAGAGCCCGATGCCCACTCCGATGATGACCGACAGGACGGTGGCTCCGATCATCAGCTGTGCCGACGTCCACATCCGGTAACCGACCTGATCGTTGACGCTGTCGCCCAGCGGGGACGTTCCCCAGTCCCAGTGAAGGACGATGCCGGAGATCCAAGCCCACCACCTTTCCGGCATCGGCTGGGTGGGACTGAGGTCGAGCGGCACGAGAATGTCCTCGATCTGTCCGTCGCTCAATGGTGGGCGCCGTCCCATGAAATTCGAGCGTGGGTCGAGAAAGACGGCGGCGAGGAACCATGCGAGGTTCGTCGCGATGACGATCACGGCGAGCCACCTGGCGGCACTCCTCAGGATGTATCTGGTCATAGGCCTTCGGTGGGTTCTTTCCGTACGGTCCGGTGCGGAGGGGAGCTGAGTTCTCGTACGTCGGTCAGACGTCTGTGGTTTCCTTTCCTATTTTCTTGGGAAGGGATCTCCGGTCGGTTCCGTGATGATTAACTTCGAGTTTCCGATTTCAATGTGTTTTTATACGGGACGAAGTACTCTCATTTATTTGCGGAACGAAAATGGCAGGGAGGGGTGACCCGTGTGGTCCGGGGGAGCGGTCCGGTGCGACGAGCTGGGGCATAAGCGGAAGAGGGGGGCACCCGGTGGTGATAGTTATGGGTTGATCGACTAGCCTTACCTAACTGAACATCGATGTGTTTCTAGACGTTTCCAGGAAAGTGCAGACCCGTGAACCCTCTGTCGCCCGTTCTCCCACCCCTGCGCAGCTCAGGGCGGTCGCTGCGCATCGCCTCCTCCGCCTCTCTCGTGGCCGTTGTCGCGGCTATTCCGCTCGCCGTGGCGGCCCCGTCGGCACTCACGCCGGCGGCTGCGGCGCAGACCTCTGTAGCTCAGGAGGGGACCCAGGGTGACTCGCAGCCTGCGGCGGTGTCCCAGGGCTCGTTCTCCTGGGGGATCAAGCAGTCCTTCCGCAACTACCTCACCGGGCCGATCGCCGGCGGGCACTGGACGCTGGACGGTGTAGGTTTCTCCGGGACGTCCAACGGTGAGGACGGCAGTTTCGACTTCACCGTCGACCCGTCCTCGGCCGCCGTACAAGGTGATGACGCCGACCTGCCGCTGCAGGGCTCGGTGAGCCTGGTCGGCCACGGCGGGCTGATCAACGTGACCCTGTCCAACCTGGTCCTGCAGGTCCGCGGCGGACAGGCCCAGCTCATCGCCGACGGCCGCTACCTTGCTGCGGAGGCCGACGCGGTGGTCAGCATGGCCGGCGGCCCGCCGGCGTTCACCGCGTCGCCGGTGGCGACCTTCGCGCTGGACGAGACGTTGAGCCAGGCCAGCGGCGTCGAGGGCACCGCCACGCTGGCCGGCGACAGCTGGATCCACGAGAACCTCAACCAGGCGTTGCTCGGCAACTACGGGGAGGGCAAGAACGACGGCGACCGGTTCTCGCTGAACCTGTCCACCGTGCCCGCCGCGGGGACCAACACCGTCGGCGACTCGGTGACCGTGGCGCGCTCCGCGGGGCAGCCCGAGACCGCCGCGGCAGCCGCTACGGAGGCAGCTACAGCGACGGCCCCCGCCGCCCAGACCCAGGCCCAAGCACAGTCACAGACCCAGCCGTCCGGCGACACCGCCACGTGCGGTCAGGTCACCTCGGCATCGGCCGGGTGGGGTATCAAGCAGTCCTTCCGCAGTTACCTCAACGGCCCCATCGCGATGGGCGGCTGGGACCTCGACGGCGTCGGATTCTCCGGCGAGCCCCGCGGCACCGGCCAGTTCGACTTCACCGGTGATCCTGCATCGGCACAGCTCTCCGGGCAGGACGCCGACATCCCGTTGGCCGGCTCGATCCACATGAACGGCCACTTCGGCGCGCTCGACATCACGCTGTCGAATATGTCCGTCAAGGTCCGTGGCACCCGCGCCCAGTTCATCGCGGACTACCGCTCCAGCACGGTCAGCAGCTTCTCGCCGGGCGCGGCGGTCACCGGTGCGGACACCGGCAGCCAGGTCGCCATCGCCGAGTTCACCCTCGACCAGCCGATCGCCGCCACCGGTGCGGGGACCGTCAACCTGACGGGGCCCGGCTACATCACCGCCGAGGGCAACACCGCCTTCGGCGGCAACTACGGGGAGGGCAACAACGAGGCCGACCCGCTGAACGTCACCCTGCAGACCGACGGCTCCGACTGCGCCACCACCGGCCTCGGCGAGCTCGCCGCGGCGTCCCCGGCCACCGGCGGTACAGGTACCGGCACGGGCATGGGTGCCGCAGCGTCCGGCTCGGGCACCCCGGACCTGGCGCTCACCGCCGGTGCGGCGAGCACGGCAGGTGCCGCGGGCTCGGCGGACACCACCTGCGACGCGAAGGACGACACGGCGAACCGCGTCGTGGACGCCCGCATGGGCTGGGGTGTGCGCGAGTCCTTCCGCAGCTACATCAGCGGCAGCATCGCCAACGGTGGGTGGACCACCGGTGGCGAGACCGTCTACAGCGACGGCGCCTTCGTCTTCTCCGGTAACGAGGGCACCGTCTCCGTCGAGGACGACCAGGTCAACGACGGTGTGCTGTCCTTCGCCGGGTCGGTGAACTTCACCGGACACGACGGGGTGCTGGACACCACCGTGGCCAACCCGGAGATCCGCCTGTCCGGCTCCACCGGCACGTTGGTGGCCGACGTCACCTCCAACGACACCGACGGAAACCCGCACGACTACGGCCGGATCGAGGTCGGTTCGCTGGCGGTGTCGCAGGCCGGGGTCAGCGAGGGCATCCTCGACGGTAATGCGTCGGTGACGCTCACACAGGACGGTTCCTCGGCGATGGGCTCGTTCTACGAGGCGGGTTCGCAGATGGATCCGCTGACCTTCCGCGCCGCGCTGGCCGACGGCTGCGACGGCGACGCCGACGGCCTCGGCGACATGCCCGAGGACGAGGACGGTGTACCGGAGGGTGCGCAGGCCGACGACGGTGACGGTGAGGTCACCATCCGCGGCACCTCCGACGACGGGGACGATGACGATCAGAACGCGCTCGTGTCCTTCGTCACGACCCCGTCCTCGGCGATCCCCAGCGCGATCGCGTTGATCGCGGTGGCCGTCGCCGCCTGGTTCGGTGTGCGGCTGCGTCGCTCCGGTGAGTGACTGTCGGATGTCCACGGTGGCGGACTAGACTCGTGGACGTGTCTGAGCCAGTGACCGACCCGTCCTCTGCGCCCGCTTCGCCACCCGACGGAGGGGCGGACGTTCCGACGGCCGGTGGCCGCCGACGTCGCACCGGGTGGCGCTCCTTCCTGACCCCGGGGTGGGTGATCACCGCCGTGGTGGCGGTGGCCTTCGCCTACGTGGCCTTCACCGTCCTGGCTCCCTGGCAGCTGGGCAAGAACCGCGACACCAACGAGTTCAACGACCGGCTCAGTGCCGGCCTGGAACAGGACCCGGTGCCGGCGGCGGACGTGCTGCCCGCCGACGGGTCGAGTGCGGGGGAGGAGAGCGAGTGGACCCGCGTGGAGATGCAGGGGCGCTTCCTCGTCGACGACGAGGTGCTGCTGCGTAACCGGCCGGTCGACGGGCGCCCCGCCTACCACGCGCTGACCCCGTTCCGGATGGACGACGGGATGACGGTGCTGGTCAACCGCGGCTGGGACCGCCCGGTCGACGGCTCTGCCGCGCCGGACGTCCCGGCGGCCACCTCCACGCCGGTCACGGTGACCGGGTACGTGCGCATGTCGGAGGCCGTGCCGGGCACTGACCCGATGGCCGCCGACGGCCGCCTGCAGGTCTACGGCATGAGCACCGCGATGGTCGGGGACACCGTGGGTCTGGACCTGGCGGCCGACTACGTGCAGCTCGACGACGCCTCGGTGGCGACCGCCGACCCGTCGGGCACGATGTCGGCGCTGGACCTGCCGAACCTGGACTCCGGGCCCTACCTGTCCTACGGGCTGCAGTGGATCGCCTTCGGTGTGATGGTGCCGCTGGGTCTGGCCTACTTCGTGTGGGCGGAGATCCGGGAGCGGCGCCGTCGCCGCGCGGAGGTCGCCGCCGAGGTGGCAGCACAGGCAGGCGCCCAGACGGGCGCGCCGGAGGCTGCGGCATCGGCCGCACCGGCACCTGCGGCGCAGACGACGCCGGAGCGTCCTGCGTCGTCGAGCAGGGCGAGCAAGTTGGAGAACCGCTACGGGGGGAGCCGCACCCGTTTCTACGACAAGCGCAACGCCCGAGATCAGGAGCGCTTC
>NZ_JBQSWS010000046.1:0-5242 GCF_052377355.1 Corynebacterium sp. AOP40-4SA-5 | reverse complement strand
TCTGCTGGTAGAAGCTCCAGCTGACCTGCAACCCCACAAAGTCGTCATAAGTGGCCCACAACATCTCCAGATGGTGCTTCTGCCGGTCGGTGAGCAGCTTAGTGCGGGTCAGTAAGGCCCTGCGGTGCTTGTACAACGGGTCTTTCCTGCGGCCTCGTCGCCCGGTGGTCTCTCGTTGCAGGCGTTGCCGACACCCGGTGAGCTTTTCCGCAGCCAGGTGCACGACGTGGAACGGGTCCATGACCTTGCGTGCAGCAGGTAGGGCCTCATCCACGGCACTGGCATAGCCGGTGAACCCGTCCATCGTCACGACCTCGACGGTGTCCCGGAAACGCAGTTCACGCTGGGACAACCAGGTGCGCAGGACCTCCGCACTGCGCCCGGGCACCATGTCGATCAGCCGCGCTGGGCCTGTCCCGTCAACCACCGGGGTCAGATCCACCAGCACGGTGACCAGTGACGACGACTGCCCGGGGTAGCGGGTGTGTTTCCACACGTGCTCATCGACCCCGAGGATCCTGACCTGGTCCAGGTGAGTCGGATCAGCGTAGACAAGGTGGCGCACGGCATCGACGGCGACCTTGTCGACCAGTTCCCAGCCGATTCGAAGGGCTGTGGCGGTGGCAGACACGCTCATCTTGTCGACGGCGAGGCGTTGCAGAACCCAGCGGGTCACCCGGTGGGTCAACTTCACCCCGTCAGCGGCGCAGGGCAGTGATGGCTGGTAGATCCGACGGTCGCAGGAGGCGTTGGGGCAGGTGAACCGGGGTAGGCGCACGTGCAGGCGGGTGGGAAACCCCACGACCGGCAGATCCACCAAGCGGCGGGTGATGTGATCTCGTATGGTGCCGTTGGTGCCGCAGTTTGGGCAGGTGTCGTCCACTGCGACGGGTACGGCGTTGATGATGGTCACCGCGGCCGGCATCGGCGGCGTCAGTGATGCTCACCCCCAGTTCCGCGGTTCTGCAGATGGTGTCGGTGATCAGGTTGCCAGTAGGCTGCACGTCAAGGTCCTGGGATTGGTGAGGGCGGTCATGGCGAGGTGTCAGAGCTTCTCATCATGCACCCTGTCGACCCAGGACCCCTACATGTTGTGCCACCCCACAGCGCTACCCCTCAGCTGCTACACACGCCAGAACGCCAAGAGCCATTACACAGTGCCAGTTTGGAGTAGGAACCGGGGGAGAACGTCCTGCCCGGGTAGTGCGGCGGTGATGTCCGCGGCGGCGCGGCGGCAGCTCTCATTAAGTTCGGTGACGTCGGTCTCCGCGGGGATCCGCAACCGGATCTCGATGATGTCGGTGCCCCTGTCTTCACTTGCCCGATAGGCAGCAGATCGGACGTCGTCACGTTTCTCGAAGGTCTGTGCGACGGCGGAGGCGACATCGGCGGGCGATGTACGTATGGTGCCCGTCGGCGCGGAGCTCGGGGACGCACTACGTCCGAGGCGTTTGCGCTCGATGTTTATACCGATGAACAGAAGGCCGAGCAGACCGGTCACCGCCGCGGCGATGACGAGGATCGTCTCGTAGTTGTCGCGCGCGCTCAGGTCCGCCCAGAAGTCCCTGTTGACGTAGTCACCGATCCGTTCGGCCGGTGCAAGGTCGAGGCGGAGACCGATCATCCAGAAGGCGATGCCGCCGAAGACGAGGAAGAGCAGGAACGTCACGATGCGGTCGAATGAGGCTTTTCCGCGGTTCATCGTCCTTCACCTCCCGGGATAACCGTCACCTGGACGCTCGGGGCGGGTTCCAGGAGCGTGGAGAGTTCTGATACGTGCGTGGACACCCGTGTGCGGATCGTCTCGGCAGATTCCGGTGTGACCGCCGTGACGACCTTCACCGAGATTTTCTTACGCGTCGTCACCGTGTGGGCTGAGAGCACACCGGGGACTCGGCGGGCGGTGGCCGTGGAGAGCCGGGCGACATCGACGGGACGGGCGTAGAGTTCCGATCCGTCGCCGAAGGCAAGGTGGGTACGACGACGGGGGCGCAGAGAGACAAGGAGGAAGAGCACGGCGACGAGGGCACATCCGATGCCGGCCCACAGCATCCAGGATTCACTCTCTACGGTGGCGAACCAGCCGAAAACCGGGGGGAGCAGCTGACGTCCCGACACGGAGTCGTTGAGGATGAGCACGTCACGGATGATGACTGCTGTGAGACAGAGCAACACCAGACCCAGGAGAATTGTCCACCCGCGTGCCAGGGGAGAGGCTTTCGGCTGAGGAGCCCGTGGCTCGTCTCCGGGGTCCACGGACGTCGTGTTGTCGGACAGCCTCAGATCGGCGGCGAACCTGCCCGAGGGTTCCGGCCGGTAATGCTCCGGATGCTGTGCTGTTGTCATCGCGGACTCCTGTCGTGGTCGTCTCCGGGGGCGCGGTTGTCGTCCGTGCCGGTGGAACGCCAGCGACGGGACCTGTCGACCGTTACCGGAATACGGCGGTGGCTCCGGACGGTCGGGAAAATCGTCACCCCGAGTCCCTGTGGGGTAGGTACGGTGCGGGTCGGCAGACCGCGCGGGGTCGGGATGTCACGCAGCAACGGGCCCCTGGGGGTGGGCACATCGTAAAGGATACGGAGTCCGCGTGGCGGCGGTGGAGTCGTGACCGTCACGTGGTCGACGAGGACCGGCTCCAGGAGACGCCGCTGAGCGGTGCCATGTGGTGACCGTGGGTGCATCACCGGTACCGCCGAAGGGGTCACCGGGTGCGTCACCTCGGTCGGTCGGGGCGGCTGGACTGGCGTGGCATGGACCGGCGTCGGCGTCGGCGGATGCAGTACCGGTCGCGGCGTCGGGGCGTAGACGTGCCGCGCGGGTTCCGGCCGTCCCACGGTAACCGGCATGAGCTGGACTGACTCCACCGTCCGGGGATGGACCGGCTGCCGCGGTTCTGGCGTCGGAGGTACGGTGACTTCCGTGACCTGCCGGGCGACGGTGAGGGAGGACGCCTTCAGGGGCGTGGCCGAGACGCGGGTGTACTCCGGGGTCCGGGGTGCCGCCTCCAGGTCGGTGACGGTGACCGTCTCCTCTGCCTCAGGGACAACGGCTGCGACATCGACGTTGACTGCCAGCACCGGCACACCGGTCGAGTGCTCGATCCACTCGCCGACAGTCTCCCTGGTGACCTGGGCCACCGCAACGGTGGGGGCAGGCCAGGCGGTGGCGATCTGGATGTCGGCGACGGCAGCACTACCGCCGGGGTCCATCTCTACGCTCACCCGGGGCAACCGGCGGCCCGTGAGCTGGCCGATGCCTGAGGAATGCCGGATGACCCCAGGCACCG
Source organism: Corynebacterium sp. AOP40-4SA-5 (assembly GCF_052377355.1). Taxonomy (NCBI): domain Bacteria; kingdom Bacillati; phylum Actinomycetota; class Actinomycetes; order Mycobacteriales; family Corynebacteriaceae; genus Corynebacterium; species Corynebacterium sp. AOP40-4SA-5. Next base: position 1,956 of record NZ_JBQSWS010000046.1, on the reverse strand, counting down.
AAAGCGCCGCCCGCGTGGCGATCTTCTCCAGGACCTTCAGGTCGATGGAGATGTGTGTACGCTGTCGCCGGTAGGCCTCGCTGCGGGGAAGCTCGTCAACCGCGCCATTGCCGTCGAGGACGTCGTCGAGGGCTGTGGTCTTTTCGGCATCTGCTGCACTGTCGGAAGGTGAGGGGGACACGGGGAATCAGCCCCGTCCCCGACCGCTGCTGTTGAAGGCGCGGCGAAGGTCGATGACCCCTTCCACGTGAGCACCGACGGCCCCGCCGACCCCGCAGAGGACCAGCACAACGAGGAAACCGACCACGCCGTCCCAGAGGGCACCGATTGCCAGGAGGAATCCCAGCAGCACACCGATGATTGTCGCGTACTTCATCATGACCTCACTATCGAAACTATCGGTAGGGCTAGTCGTCTGTACCGCTGTCCGCACGCTGCGGGCGTATTACGGAAGACCTGGCGGGAGAGCTACTGGACGCGGGCAGACTGCTGGGGTTCATCGTCCTCGTCGTCCTCATCGTCCTCAGGAAGATGGACGTCGTGCACAACGACGTTGACCTCTGTAACCTCTAGCCCGGTCATCTCCTCGACCGACAGGATGATATTGCGACGGATGGCCTCGGCCAGCTCGTGGATCGCCACGCCGTACTCGGCGACGATGGAAATATCGACAGCAGCCTGACGCTCGCCGACCTCTACTGAGATGCCCTGCTGGACATTCACCCGGCCGCCGGGAATACGCTCGCGCAGAGCGCCGATGGCCCGGGAAGCACCGCCACCAAGGTCATGGACACCGGAGACCTCGCGTGCGGCCATGCCAGCGATCTTGGATACAACAACGTCAGCGACCGATGTCCGCCCCTGATCGGTGAACAGCTCAGAGTCGGCAGCGTTGTTGTCCCGGACGGCCGGAGTGTTCGCGGCATTGGCGTTGGATGTGGAGTCGTTGTTTGACATAGCGATTCTCTCACTTATCTGGTTGTTGACAACGTCCTTGCGATGGCCAGGAGAAGAGTCCTTCTCCTGGCAAAGCTACTATTTTCGTCGGGTCACGAGCCCGACGATCCACAGTAGGATCACCGCACCGATGAGGCACGTGATGAAGCTGAAGATGATGCCGCCACCGGCAACATCCACACCGAACAGCGTGAGCAGCCAGCCTCCGAGGAAGCCGCCGATCACGCCAACGACGATGTTGAGGATGATGCCCATCGAGGCATCAGTCTTCATGATCTTTGAACCGATCCAGCCAGCGAGGCCGCCGACGATGATCCAGCCGATGAACCCCAGTGGCGGGGCGGACTCGGCAGCGAGGATTAGAGTGTTCGAAACCACGTGAGGTCCTTTCTTGCGGTTGAAGTCGCCGCGGGTTCAGCGCTTCTTGCGCCGGATGGCGATGAGACCGGATAGCGCGAAACCGAAGATAGCTCCACCGATCGCGGCTACGACGAGTCCTACGGACAGAGGGAAAGCGAACTCCCAGCCGAGGAAGCCGATGTCGACCTGATCGGTGTTTTGCCCGATCAGGATGACCAGGGCGATGGCCACGATGACGACGATTGCTGTAGTGACGACAAGTCCGACAGACGAGCGTCGCCGTGTCGCGGCCTGGGCGGTGCTACTTGTTTCCGTCATCGAAGCCCTCCGTGTTGGTTAATTTCCGGTGATCTTGTTGATGCCTTCGGAGATCTTGTCCTTGACATTCTCGGCAGCGTCTTTGACGCTGGACTTGGCCTGGTCGGCTTTGCCCTCACCCTTGAGCTTGTCGTTGTCGGTCACGTCGCCGGCGGCCTCCTTGGCCTTTCCGGTGGCATCTTCGGCAGCGTTCTTGATCTTGTCATCGAGACCCATGGTGTTGACCTTTCATGTCGGAGTACATTTCACCTGCGACTATACACTGTCTTGGTACGCCAAGGCACGAACAAGGACCATGACATAAGTTATAGATACGGCTTT
>NZ_JBQSWS010000045.1:0-5427 GCF_052377355.1 Corynebacterium sp. AOP40-4SA-5 | reverse complement strand
GTTTAAATGCCGGCGGCGACCTACTCTCCCACACCCTCCCGGGTGCAGTACCATCGGCGCAGGCAGGCTTAGCTTCCGGGTTCGGAAAGGGACCGGGCGTGACCCCGCCGCTAAAACCACCGACAAACACAACAGAACAAAACACACACCCACCAACAACGGTGGTGTGCTGTGCCGTTCCAGACACTGCACAATGGACGCGAATCAACAAATCTTACACAGCAGAATCACTCGTTAACTAATGTTATCCTCGGTCAATTAGTACCGGTCACCTCCAACACTCACATGCTGTCCAGATCCGGCCTATCAACCCCGTAGTCTACAGGGAACCTCAAACGAAACCTCATCTCGAAACAGGCTTCCCGCTTAGATGCTTTCAGCGGTTATCCCTCCCATACGTAGCCAACCAGCCATGCCACGGGCGTGACAACTGGCCCACCAGAGGTATGTCCAACCCGGTCCTCTCGTACTAGGGTCAGCCTTTCTCAAGTTTCAACGCGCACGGCGGATAGAGACCGAACTGTCTCACGACGTTCTAAACCCAGCTCGCGTGCCGCTTTAATGGGCGAACAGCCCAACCCTTGGGACCAACTCCAGCCCCAGGATGCGACGAGCCGACATCGAGGTGCCAAACCATCCCGTCGATATGGACTCTTGGGGAAGATCAGCCTGTTATCCCCGGGGTACCTTTTATCCGTTGAGCGACACCGCTTCCACAAGCCGGTGCCGGATCACTAGTCCCTACTTTCGTACCTGCTCGACCTGTCAGTCTCACAGTCAAGCTCCCTTGTGCACTTACACTCAACACCTGATTACCAACCAGGCTGAGGGAACCTTTGGGCGCCTCCGTTACTCTTTGGGAGGCAACCGCCCCAGTTAAACTACCCACCAGGCACTGTCCCTAACCCAGATCATGGGCCGAGGTTCAGATGTCCAGCACGATCAGAGTGGTATTTCAACAACGACTCCACAACCACTAGCGTGGCCGCTTCACAGTCTCCCACCTATCCTACACAAACCGAACCGAACACCAATACCAAGCTATAGTGAAGGTCCCGGGGTCTTTTCGTCCTGCCGCGCGTAACGAGCATCTTTACTCGTACTGCAATTTCGCCGGGCCTGTGGTTGAGACAGCAGGGAAGTCGTTACGCCATTCGTGCAGGTCGGAACTTACCCGACAAGGAATTTCGCTACCTTAGGATGGTTATAGTTACCACCGCCGTTTACTGGGGCTTAAATTCTCCGCTTCGAACCGAAGTCCTAACAGGTCCTCTTAACCTTCCAGCACCGGGCAGGCGTCAGTCCGTATACATCGACTTAGCGTCTTCGCACGGACCTGTGTTTTTAGTAAACAGTCGCTTCCCTCTATCCTCTGCGACCCACACCAGCTCACAACCGTAAAGATCGATCACCAGCACGGGCCCCCCTTCTCCCGAAGTTACGGGGGCATTTTGCCGAGTTCCTTAACCACAGTTCACCCGATCGCCTTAGTATTCTCTACCTGACCACCTGTGTCGGTTTGGGGTACGGGCCGAATGTGCACATCGCTAGAGGCTTTTCTCGACAGCATAGGATCACCGACATCCCCGCAAACGGGTACGCATCACGCCTCACCCATAATGAACCCCGGATTTACCTGGGGCTCGGGCCACACGCTTACACCACAATCCAATAAGTGGCTCGGCTACCTTCCTGCGTCACCCCATCACTTGGCTACTACCAGCTCAGGTCCCACGCATCCACACAACGAGAGCCACAAAGTGACCCACACCGTGCTTCAGGGCGGTTAGTATCGCTGATTCACCATGGTCGCACACACACGGGTACGGGAATATCAACCCGTTATCCATCGACTACGCCTGTCGGCCTCGCCTTAGGCCCCGACTCACCCTGGGAAGATTAACTTGACCCAGGAACCCTTGGTCATCCGGCGGATGAGGTTCTCACTCATCATTCGCTACTCATGCCTGCATTCTCACTCGCATAGCGTCCAGCACTGGGTCACCCCGCACCTTCACTCGCTACACGACGCTCCCCTACCAACCCACACACAAGTGTGAGTTCCGCGGCTTCGGCGGTGTACTTGAGCCCCACTACATTGTCGGCGCAGAACCACTCGACCAGTGAGCTATTACGCACTCTTTCAAGGATGGCTGCTTCTAAGCCAACCTCCTGGCTGTCTTCGCGATCCCACATCCTTTTCCACTTAGTACACCCTTAGGGGCCTTAGCCGGCGATCTGGGCTGTTTCCCTCTCGACCACGAAGCTTATCCCCCGCAGTCTCACTGCCGCGCTCTCACTTACCGGCATTCGGAGTTTGGCTGATGTCGCTAAGATGGTAGTCCCGCTAAACCAACCAGTAGCTCTACCTCCGGCAAGAAACACACGACGCTGCACCTAAATGCATTTCGGGGAGAACCAGCTATCACGGAGTTTGATTGGCCTTTCACCCCTACCCACAACTCATCCCCTCAGTTTTCAACCTAAGTGGGTTCGCGCCTCCACGACGTCTTACCGTCGCTTCACACTGGCCATGGGTAGATCACCCCGCTTCGGGTCCAGGACACGCCACTAACAACACACTAGTTAGTATTCGCTTTCGCTACGGCTACCCCACACGGGTTAACCTCGCGACGTGCCGCTGACTCGCAGGCTCATTCTTCAAAAGGCACGCCATCACCCCACAAGGAGGCTCTGACGGATTGTAGGCACACGGTTTCAGGTACTATTTCACTCCCCTCCCGGGGTACTTTTCACCATTCCCTCACGGTACTAATCCGCTATCGGTCACAACAAGTATTCAGGCTTACCGGGTGGTCCCGGCAGATTCACAGCAGATTCCACGAGCCCGCTGCTACTCGGGGACACTCGCAACCCACACACACGATGCTTTCACGTACCGGACTCTCACCGTCTACGGCAGGCCATTCCAAACCACTTCCGCTAACACCACGCGCACAGGCGGCAGGCTGACAGACCCACCACACAAGACCCCACAACACCCCACATGCAACCCCTGTCAGGTATCACACACATGAAGTTTAGCCACCATCCGATTTCGCTCGCCGCTACTCTCGGAATCACTATTGTTTTCTTCTCCTACGGGTACTGAGATGTTTCACTTCCCCGCGTTCCCTCCACACCAGCTATACATTCACAGGTGGGTGACCGTGCATAACCACGGCCGGGTTTCCCCATTCGGACATCCTCGGATCAACGCTCAGTTGGCAACTCCCCGAGGCATTTCGCAGCCTCTCACGTCCTTCATCGGCTCATTGTGCCAAGGCATCCACCGTGCGCCCTTAACAGACAACACTAAAACAAAAAGATGACTCTACAAAAATTGCATAAAATAAAGAAGATACTCGCGTCCACTATACAGTTCTCAAACAACACGACACCCGAAACAGCAACCACCGCACACACAAGCACGACAGCACCACCATCAAGCGCCCACAAAAGGAGCATGCTGCTCCAGACACCCAACACCGCAACAAAACCAAACAACCCCTGCCACACCACATAAAGCCATGCGACTAAACAAACGATGATCCAGACATGATCTCCACCCGGATTCAAAAGCAGACTACGCAATGACCCACCACACGGTGAGCCCAAAGGCCTGCAACCAAAAAGCTCCTTAGAAAGGAGGTGATCCAGCCGCACCTTCCGGTACGGCTACCTTGTTACGACTTCGTCCCAATCGCCGATCCCACCTTCGACAGCTCCCTAACGAGTTTGGGCCACTGGCTTCGGGTGTTACCAACTTTCATGACGTGACGGGCGGTGTGTACAAGGCCCGGGAACGTATTCACCGCAGCGTTGCTGATCTGCGATTACTAGCGACTCCGACTTCATGGAGTCGAGTTGCAGACTCCAATCCGAACTGAGACCGGCTTTACGGGATTAGCTCCGCCTCACGGCATCGCAACCCACTGTACCGACCATTGTAGCATGTGTGAAGCCCTGGACATAAGGGGCATGATGATTTGACGTCATCCCCACCTTCCTCCGAGTTAACCCCGGCAGTCTCTCGCGAGTCCCCACCATTACGTGCTGGCAACACAAGACAAGGGTTGCGCTCGTTGCGGGACTTAACCCAACATCTCACGACACGAGCTGACGACAACCATGCACCACCTGTATACAGACCACAAGGGAAAACACATCTCTGTGCCGATCCTGCATATGTCAAGCCCAGGTAAGGTTCTTCGCGTTGCATCGAATTAATCCACATGCTCCGCCGCTTGTGCGGGCCCCCGTCAATTCCTTTGAGTTTTAGCCTTGCGGCCGTACTCCCCAGGCGGGGCGCTTAATGCGTTAGCTACGGCACGGAAGTCGTGGAAGACCCCCACACCTAGCGCCCACCGTTTACGGCATGGACTACCAGGGTATCTAATCCTGTTCGCTACCCATGCTTTCGCTCCTCAGCGTCAGTAACTGCCCAGAGACCTGCCTTCGCCATCGGTGTTCCTCCTGATATCTGCGCATTTCACCGCTACACCAGGAATTCCAGTCTCCCCTACAGTACTCAAGTTATGCCCGTATCGCCTGCACGCCCGGAGTTAAGCCCCGGAATTTCACAGACGACGTGACAAACCACCTACGAGCTCTTTACGCCCAGTAATTCCGGACAACGCTCGCACCCTACGTATTACCGCGGCTGCTGGCACGTAGTTAGCCGGTGCTTCTTCTACCACTACCGTCACTCTCGCTTCGTCATGGTTGAAAGGAGTTTACAACCCGAAGGCCTTCATCCCCCACGCGGCGTCGCTGCATCAGGCTTGCGCCCATTGTGCAATATTCCCCACTGCTGCCTCCCGTAGGAGTCTGGGCCGTGTCTCAGTCCCAATGTGGCCGTCCACCCTCTCAGGCCGGCTACCCGTCGACGCCTTGGTAGGCCATTACCCCACCAACAAGCTGATAGGCCGCGGGCTCATCCTGCACCGAAAAACTTTCCACCACCGACACTAAACGATGGTACTATCCGGTATTAGACCCAGTTTCCCAGGCTTATCCCGAAGTGCAGGGCAGATCACCCACGTGTTACTCACCCGTTCGCCACTCGAGTACCCTGCAAGCAGGGCCTTTCCGTTCGACTTGCATGTGTTAAGCACGCCGCCAGCGTTCGTCCTGAGCCAGGATCAAACTCTCCATAAAAGCATATCAGCTCTATAAAAAGCCTGAACATACTGGCAAAATAAAAAAATACTGAACTACTGACAAAAAATGTCAACATCGATCCCACCACGGGGGTGGCGGAACCGACAACCGTCAACACCAATCAGCAGCACAATAAGAAAAGAACGATATTTAACAAGCAATCACGCTTGCCGGTACCATTCCAAACCACCGCGCCACACAACCGGTGCGACAAAAATTGCTTGGTTTGTTACGCTATTGAGTTCTCAAACAACACACGCACAC
>NZ_JBQSWS010000044.1:0-6369 GCF_052377355.1 Corynebacterium sp. AOP40-4SA-5 | reverse complement strand
AACAGCCTGGACGACGTTGTAGGCCTTCCTGCCGTTGATGGCTTCGACCTGCCCGTTGGACGGCCCGGTATCGAAGTAGGCCAGGATCGCCGCCCGCTTACGTCACAGTGTCCTCCCCAACGGCGCCAACCCCGCCAACCCCGTCAACCCCTTGGGCATTCCGGCCCTGATCCACTTGATCAGCTTGAACATCCGCTTCTTTCCGTCCCGCCAGACCGGCTCGTCGTAGGCGACGATGACCTCCTGATAGAAGTCCCACGTCACCTGGACCGCTACGTGCTCCTGTGCGGTGAGGACCTCATCGAAACGTTCGGTACGTTTCGGGATGACCAGGCTGCGACGGGTCAGCATTGTTCGCCGGATCCCGTACAACGGGTCGCCCTTACGGTCCCGGTGACCCAACGTCTCGTACTGGATCCGCTGGCGGCACGGGGCCGGCGTGCCTGCTGCCAGGTGCATGACATGGAACGGATCCATCAGCTGCCTGGCCTTGCCGACCTGTTTAGACGCAGCCTTCGCGTAGCCGTAGTACCCGTCCATCGTCACAATGTTCACCGTGTCACGGAACCGGCGGGACCGAGCGGCGGGGCCAGTCACCGAATGCGTCGGCGCACCTGCAAGAAACCATGTCCAGCGGTCGGGCCGGGCCCGCCCCGTCGACCTGCGGAGTCAGGTCGGCGATCACGGTGACGAAGCCCGGAGTGCCGCCGCCCCATGAGAATCTTCGGGACATGTTTCCCTTGTGTTCGTCGACACCGAGGACCCGGACATGGTGAAGACGATCCGGGTCACCGCCGGTGAGATGGCGGCACGCTGACAGCGCCAGGCTGCAGGCCCTCTTCCGACCGATCCCCAGCCCACGGGCGCAGGTTTTCACGCTCACGCCGTCAGTGGCCAGGCGTAGGAGGATCCATCGGGTCACCCAAGAAGTCACTGATTGCCGGTTGTCGGCGGCGTTGTCGATCGACAGGCCGAGCTCTTCCGGTGCGCCAGATCGTGTCGGCGACGATGTTCGGGGCGTCGGCAGGGGTGACGGTAGGCTGGGGCATGGATCCTGGAGTGACTGGATGCGGATGTTGAACAACTTCATCCTGCCACTGCAGGATCCTTCTACATTCTTGGCACCGACCCCTACATGTTGGGGTGATCTACCCGACAGGCTTCGCACCCGCTACGCACTCTGAAAGCCGAGGGGCCGCCGAAACTATCAGGTTTCTCTTCTACTTCGCGCCGTAACAATGGAGAAATCCCCCGGACATCTGCGACTGGTTAGGTTGTCGTTGCTCGTCGGTGTGACACTCAATCCAGGTGCGCGACGAGACAATAGAGAAATTTGGAAGTGAGACCGTTATGTCCACCAAGGTATACCTCGTGGGAGAAAGAAGAAAGAAAGTCAAGTCAGTTGGGGGAACTGATACTCATGGGGAAAGCAGTGAAATACTTGCTCCGGTACCCGATGAACTACGGCACCATGATCTGAAAGGCCAGTTCTGGATCTGGGCGGGAGCTAATATCGCTCCAATCAACTGGATCCTTGGAGCACTGGGCGTCAACATGGGCCTCGGCCTGTGGGAAACCGTCGGAGTGCTCGTTCTTGGGAATTTCATCGGGATGTCAATCTTCGGCGTACTCGTCGTGCTCGGGCAGAAGACCGGCGTGACCGGAATGGTACTTTCCCGTGCTGTATTCGGCCGCCGGGGGGCCTATCTTCCGGCCGCGATCCAGGCGGTCCTCTGTGCAGGGTGGTGTGCAGTAAACACGTGGATTGTTCTTGATCTCGTCATGTCACTACTTGACAAAATCGGAATCGTCAACGCCGCCAACGACAACGTGGGACCGAAAATTATCGTTGCTGCAATTCTCATGGTCACGCAGGTTGCGATATCTTGGGCCGGGTACAAGGCGATTTCTGCCTTCGAACGCTGGACCGTGCCGCCCACTGTCGTCATTCTCGCGGTGATGAGCTTCGTTGCATGGGTTCTACTCGATGTTGACTGGGGATACTCGGGCGCATCGGCTGATATGACAACAACTGAGCACTGGTCAGCAATTACCGCTGTCATGACGGCCATCGGTATCGGTTGGGGACTGACATGGCTGACCTACGCGGGTGATTACTCTCGTTTTATTTCGAGTGACGTGCCCGCCGCCAAGCTCTTCATTGTGTCCGCGAGCGGACAATTCATTCCGGTGGTATGGCTCGGAGTTCTCGGAGCGACACTGGCCACCATCTCGCAGACCACAGATCCCGGTCAGCTCATTGCGGATGCCTACGGTGGACTGTCGGTGATCATCCTGCTTCTTGTGCTCCACGGTCCGATCGCCACCAATATCCTCAACATCTACACCTGTACGATGGCCACCAAGGCACTTGATATTAGAATTGACCGACGAATCATTTCCATCATCGTCGGAATCGTGTCGCTGGGAATCGCGACATTTTTTATCCTCCAGGGAGATTTCGGAGATACTATCGACAGTTTCTTGGTAGGGGTAGTCACCTGGATCTCTCCGTGGGCGGCGATCATCTGCGTTCACTGGTTTTTCATTGCCAAGCGGAACATCGACTGCGAAGAGCTGGTGACAGGGCCGCGACAGTCTCCCTTGCCGACGGTGCGCTGGTCAGCGATTGTGTCGCTCGTCGCCGGCATGTTCACTACATGGCTGTTCCTCTACGGCTCCCTTAGTTTTTTCCAGGGTCCTATAGCCACGGCCATGGGCGGAATCGATCTTTCCTGGATCTCGGGCTCTCTGACGGCTGGAATAAGTTACGCGATTCTGGGTCGGCTTGAGCCAACTCGCCGAAAGGATCTTGCGGCATGAGCAACTATTTAATTAGAAATGCGACCGTCATTGCTGTCGATGCTACGCACGGCACAGAACCATTCAGCACTTCAATTCGAATCGCCGACGGATTGATTAGTGAAATGGCAGTGGGGTTGGAGGCTCGGCCCGGTGAGCAGATCATCAATGGGGCAGATAGTCTTATCATCCCCGGCATGGTCAACGCACACGCCCACAACTGGGAGAATCTCTGGCGCGGAACTCAAGATAACATGCCACTTGAAGTGTGGATGCTTATGTGCTATCCGGTAGTTGGATCAGATCCGTTGAGCCCTGAACTAGTTCGGCTTCGGACTCTCTTGATGGCGGCTGAGTCTCTGAAGTCCGGGGTCACTACAGTCGTGGACGATGCCTACGAAATCCCGTTTCAGAAGATGGAGCACCTTGCTGCGGAATTTGCCGCTTATGAGCAGGCCGGAATCCGGGCAAACCTGTCAGGTCAGATTGCTGACAAGCCGTTCCTTGATACGATGCCCTTCGCGCGGGAATTCCTCTCCTCAGCGGCACAGAAGATCGCCGGTGAACTCGAGGTGACTTCCGCAGCCGATTATCTGGCCTTTGCCCGCGAGGCCATCTCTAAGTTTGACCGTACTGCGGAGCATGGACGTCTCCGGTTCATGGTGGGGCCCTCAGCGCCACAGCGATGCACACCAGAACTTCTTACAGGGTGTAGCGCTCTAGCCAAGGAATTCGATCTCGAACTACACACGCATGTTCTCGAGACTCGTACGCAAAGAGTCACTTCGGATGAGTTCTACAACGGCTCCTTCGTTGAATGGTTCGACGAACTCGGTGTTCTTTCTCCACATGTCACATTAGCCCACGGCGTCTGGCTCAATGAGAAAGAACTAGGATTGTTGGCTGAAAACGGCTGCTCGATTTCCCACAATCCGCTATCCAACATGAAACTCGCCTCAGGGCTCATGCCGTGGTCTGAAGTTCGGCGAGCTGGAGTTAACGTCGCGATCGGTACCGATGGCGTGTGCTCGTCTGACACGCAACGCGTTAGCGAAGTGATGAAAGCGACCGCCTTGGTCCATAAACTGACCAGTGACAATCCGGAAGACTGGCCGACCGCGGGTCAAGTGCTGGAAGCTGCGACGATCAATGGTGCTCGTTCTGCTCAGCTCGGCTCTACTGTCGGTTCGTTGGAGGTCGGAAAAGAAGCGGACCTGGTCATCTACGATCTCAATACGCTTGCCTTTTCCCCGCGACAGCAGGTTGATCTTCAGCTTGTGTACAGCGAGAATGGCTCCTCGATTAGAACTGTGATGGTCGCCGGACGGATTATCGTGGATGAGGGTGAACTCGTCACGATCGATGAATCGCAGCTGCTCCAGGACGTTCGTGAGATCACCCCGTGGTTGCATGAGTGGCAGAGTAAGGCGATGGCCGAGAACGAAATCTTTGTGGAGGGTTTTTGGAAACAGTATCGGAAGTCCATGAAGATGTTCTCCGGTCAGGAGCGGTACAGGACCAGAGATTGGTCGCGGCGCGCAACGTCATAGTCCGGACGGGTAGAGAAGCTCTCTTTCTTTGGTCTATGGAGCGTGTAGCTGAAGAAGCATGGCGGGGTTCTTCAGCCTCGCATGGTGACATCTGATCTGGCGTGCCCGACGGGGCGGCCTGGAAGGACAGCATCATCCCAGGCCCTTAGCAGTTCGAGGTTCGTGACGATGCGCTCTGTGCGTCGCAGACGTTTTGGCCGCGACGGCGAGGGCCGGGGGTAGCACTACATGTAGAGGCCCTGGCCGGCACAAGTGTCAAGTCCCGGGTTTTGTAGAGGGTCGTTTGTCTGTTGATCAAGCCGCGACGGCCTGCCTGTCGATGAGCGGACGATGAGCCTGAACCGGTGGAACGTAGCCGGTCGCCGAATGCGGTCGCCGAGTGTTGTACGACCCGACCCCCTTCGACGTTGCCACGTTGACGTCAGTCAACGCCGGCCAGACCCTCCGGTCGATAAGCTCGGCTCTGAACACCGAGTTCAACGCCTCGGCCGTCGCATTGTCGTAGGAGTCACCCTTGGCCCCCACCGACGCGACGACCTTCGAGTCCGCCAGCGACTGCCCGTAGGAAACCGCTCCGTACTGGGCGAGTTCAACCGGTGGTTGCAACACCGTCGGTTTTGAGTGAGTGTATCTGTTCAGCCAATACCTCGGCTGGTGTCTTCCAGCCGAGGGCCTTCCGGGGGCGGTTGTTCAGCGCGAGGGAGACTGCTTCGAGGTCCGCCGCCGACCAGCGGGACAGGTCCGTGTCTTTCGGGAAGTACTGACGCAGCAGCCCGTCCGTGTTCTCATTCGTGGGGCGCTGCCATGGCGAGTGCGGATCTGCGAAGAAGACTATCGTGCCGGTGTCGAGCGTGAACTGCGCGTGTTCGGAGAGCTCTTTGCCCCGGTCCCAGGTGAGTGTCTTGCGGAGCTGTTCAGGCAGGCGCGTCATTGACATTGCCAGGGCGGCATTCATCGCGTCAGCACCATATCCGCCCAGCGATGGACCGTTTTTCACCGGCGGCGTCGTACCCCACCCGTCGAGTCTGGGCAGGTGCACTAGCAGCGTGGAGCGGCTGCTGCGTTCGATCACGGTGCCGATCGCGGACCGGCTTGCGCCGATGATCAGATCGCCCTCCCAGTGGCCGGGGACCGCACGATCGGCGGCTTCGGCCGGCCGCTTGCTGAGGACGACGTCTGCGGTGACGTGTCCCTGAGGTTTATTCTGCGACCGCGCCCGCGGCTGGCGCAGTGCACGGCCGGTGCGCAGCCAGGCGACCAGCTCACGCTTGAGCGCTCCACGCCCCTCGATGAGCAGCGACTGGTAGATCGCTTCGTGGCTGATGTCCCGCCACGCGTTGCGGCGGTGCGACGCAACTCGCGTGAGATCGTCCCCGGATCTCGCCCCAGCGCGCGGGCAATCTCCCGGACGCCAGCGTTCTTAGCGCGCAGGATCGCGATCTCCTCACGTTCCTCGAACGACAGATATCGGCCGGTGGGCTCTGTCAGAGAGAGTCAGAGAGATCGGAGACATACCGCCAGCGTGACGAAACCACCGCGTCCCCACCGGCACCGACACGCTCACCGCTAACGACGCTTCCGCCGTCGTCACGCCCGTCGCGATCGTGCACCAGAGCTGGCGCTGCACGACCCGGGATGGCTCAGGCCGCCCCGGGGGATCGCATCGCCGGACGCAACGCCCGATCCGCACGCCACTGCCGCCGCACACCTTCCGAAACATCACCGGTCTTCCTACTCCCGTCTGCCGTCGCCATTCCCGAACACCTCCATGATCAAGGTGTTGCGACGACCAGTTGAATCCGCCCTGACTTCCAGCATCACTGTGGTGCACCAGCTCTTCACGAACGACGGGATGATCACTTCGCTTGCGCTCCCACAGCGCCAGGCGCAACGGGATCCGCACCAGTTCCACGCCCTTAGATGTTTGCGCGTGCCAGGCGACGATCCGCTGGGAAAACACATCGACGATGAACGCGACCTACACCCACCCGGCGTTGGTCATCACGTAGGTGAAGTC
>NZ_JBQSWS010000043.1:0-9188 GCF_052377355.1 Corynebacterium sp. AOP40-4SA-5 | reverse complement strand
CGATCGCCACGCCCCCACGCTCCATCTTCGCCCCTGTGTCGTCTCCCCGGGCCCCGAACCCCGGGCTTCCCGGAGTGAGCGATACAGGAAAATCATCTCGTTATTCACCGTGAAAAATTATAATGTCCAGTGCAACTCCGGACCCCGAAGGCGCCACAAACTCCCAGGTCCACGCGTTTTTCTGCGCAGAACAGGAAAAAACGGCTTTTCTTCCGTCTTTTGGTGATTCATGACGTTCATACCGTTATCCTTAACGACATGAGCGACACCACGAACACTGCCGGCAAGAACCCCGCCACCGAGGCACCGGAGATCCACATCACCGGCAAACAGGTCCTGAACATGCAGCCCCAACAGGTCCACGCCCTGTACAAGCTGCGCGTGGACGTCTTCGTCAACGAGCAGCGCTCCAGCTTCCCCGAGATCGACGACACCGACATCGACCCCGGCACCCACCAGCTCCTGGCGTACGTCCACCCCGGCTCCGGCCCCGACTTCCCCTGGGGCGTGCCCGACCCGGGCTCGCCGCTGCGCCTCGTCGGCACCCTGCGCGTCTTCGGCCCGCCCGAGGAACAGCACATCGGACGCCTGTGCGTGCACCCCGACTTCCGTGGCTTCGGCATCGCCTCCCAGCTGGTCGACGACGCCCTCGAGGTCATCCGTGGCCGTGCCGCGGCCATCGACCCCAACGTCCAGAAGACCGTGGTGAAGATCGAGGCGCAGACCTACCTGATGTCCTTCTACAAGTCCTACGGCTTCGAGGCCACCGACGAGCCCTTCATGGCCGAGGGCATCGAGCACCAGGAGATGCACCTCACGCTCGACTAGAGCGCGGACAAGAGCCCGGCCTAGGTGCGTCGGACCGGTCCCACCGGCGATAGAATCATCAGGGTGGGAACCAAAGGCACCAACTCCGAGACGCGCATCCTCCTCTACTACCGCTTCACCCCCGTCGCGGACCCGACGGCGGTGATGCTGTGGCAACGCACGCTCTGCGAGTCACTGGGGTTGCGCGGCCGGATCATCATCAGCCGCCACGGCATCAACGGCACCGTCGGCGGCTCCCTCACCAGCGTGAAGCTCTACATCCGGCGTACCCGCGAGTACCCCGGCTTCCACGACATGGAGTTCAAGTGGTCGCCCGGCTCCGCCGAGGACTTCCCGAAGCTGTCGGTGAAGGTGCGTGAGGAGATCGTCAGCTTCGGCGCCGCCGAGGAGCTGCAGGTCGACGAGCACGGCGTGGTCGGCGGCGGAACCCACCTCTCCCCCACCCAGGTCAACGAGCTGGTCGAACAGAAACGCGCCGACGGCGAGGACGTGGTCTTCTTCGACGGACGCAACGCCATGGAGGCGCAGATCGGACGGTTCAAGGGGGCGGTCGTCCCCGAGGTCGACACCACCCACGACTTCCTCCGCGAGATCGAGTCCGGCAAGTACGACGACCTCAAGGACCGTCCCGTGGTCACCTACTGCACCGGCGGCATCCGGTGCGAGGTGCTCAGCTCGCTGATGCGCAACCGCGGGTTCACCGACGTCTACCAGATCGACGGCGGCATCGTCCGCTACGGCGAGCAGTTCGGCGACGACGGGTTGTGGGAGGGCTCCCTCTACGTCTTCGACAAACGCATGCACATGGAGTTCAGCGAGGACTCCGTGCCCCTCGGCGCCTGCGTTCATTGCGGCACTGCGACCAACACCTTCCACAACTGCGTCAACGGCGACTGCCGGGAGATGGTGCTGCTGTGCGACGCCTGCGCGGCAGCGCCGGCCACGGCGCACTGCGGCGGGGACACCTGCCACGCCGCTGCGTCCTGACGCGGCCCGCTACCCTTAAAGTCAGTTGACGTACCTTCGCGACCTTCAAGCAGGAGCCCACCCCATGACCCGCAACCGTCGAGTCGCCACAGCACGCACCGTCGCAACGCTGGCGACCAGCACCGTCCTGCTGTTCGGCCTCTCCGCCTGCTCCTTCGAGACCGTCTTCACCACCACGCAGGACGACGGCACCGCCGACCGCGCGCAGGCGCTGTCCGCGCCCGGCAGCGCCGAGCTGTGGCGCACGTCCGGCACCGGGCCGGACGTGCTCAACGCCGACGCGCAGGACGGTTCGGCGATGTCCTTCGTCGACCCCGACCTGCTGGAGGACGGCGAGCTCCCCGCCCGCATGAGTGTCACTGAAGCGCAGTCGCTGCAGGTCCTGCAGAAGATCGCCGACATGGTGGAGCAGGAGGGACGCCGGATCTCCGAGGTCGCCTCCCTGCGGGTCTACCTCACTCCCGAAGACGGTGCCGGGACGGCCGACTTCGAGGGGTGGGAGCGCGCCTACCGCAAGTTCTTCGCCAACCTCGACCCGCTGACCGGCGACTCGTTGCTGACCGGCACCTCGGCAGTGACGCTGACTGCGGAGACCAGCCCCTCGTCGAGCTCCGCGACGTCCGAACCGTCCTCCCCGTCGGCGTCCGCAATCACCTCGGCACCGTCCTCCCCCGGCACCGAGCCGACCGACACCACCGGGGACGACGAGGCCCCCTACTCCGGGGACACGAACCCGACGAAACCGACGGTGGTCACCGTCGGCGTGGCCGAACAGCCCGTGGCCGGGTGGCTCGTGCAGGTCGAGGCCGAGGTCCTCTACGACAACGACTAGTGACGGATTAGGACGCTAGGCGCGTCCCCAGCCGTCGGTGACAACCTCAGGGGCCGCAACCTCAACAGGCTCAATACCGACGGTGACGGCGGACGCGGCCTGCGTGGCGCGCTCGCGGGCGCCGTCGACCGTCTCGGCGGTGGAGAAGGCCACGCCCATGCGGCGTCGTTCATGGCTGACCGGCTTGCCGAAGATGCGGACCTCGGTCTCCGGGACGCACAGGGCGTCCTTCAACCCGGTGTAGGTCGGGGCGGCGTCCGGCGCGCCACCCTCCACGCCGCCGTAGATCACCGCGGAGGCGCCCGGGGAGATCAGCGTGGTGTCGATCGGCAGGCCCAGGATCGCGCGGGCGTGCAGGTCGAACTCGCTGAAGCGCTGCGAACCCATGGTCACCATGCCGGTGTCGTGCGGGCGGGGGCTGACCTCGGAGAAGTAGACGTCGTCACCCTTGACGAACAGCTCCACGCCGAACACGCCGCGCCCCCCCAGGGCGCCGGTGATGCGCGCGGCGACCGACCGGGCCGACTCCAGCGCCGCCGTCGTCATCTGCGCCGGCTGCCAGGACTCCACGTAGTCGCCCCGGTCCTGACGGTGCCCGATCGGCTCGCAGAACCAGGTGGCGTCCTCCCCGGAGTCCGGATCCACCGAACGCACCGTGAGCAGCGTGATCTCGTAGTCGAAGGGCACGAACTGCTCGATGATCACCCGGCCCGACGACACGCGCGCCCCACTCATCGCGTACTCCCACGACGTGCGGATGTCGTCCTCCGAGCGCACGTAGGACTGCCCCTTGCCCGAGGAACTCATCACCGGCTTGACCACGCACGGCATGCCGATACGCTCCACGCCCTCGGTGAACTCCTCGTAGGTGGAGGCGAAGACGTGGCGGGAGTTCGGCAGGCCGAGGTCACGGTCGGCGAGGGTACGGATGGCCTCGCGGTTCATCGTCAGACGCGTCGCCCGGGCGGTGGGGATGACCGTCGCCAGGCCCTCGTCCTCCACGTCCTGCAGCGCGTCGGTCGCCAGCGCCTCGATCTCGGGGACGACGAAGTGCGGACGCACCTTCTCGACGAGACCGCGCACGGCGGCGGCGTCCGTCATGTCGATGGTGTGGTGCGCGTCGGCGACGTGGTGCGCCGGCGCCCCGGCGTAGCGGTCGGCGGCGTGGACCTCGACCCCGTAGCGCTGCAGGGCGATCGTCACCTCCTTTCCGAGCTCCCCGGATCCCAGCAGCAGGACCCTCGTGGCGTTGGGCGCGAGAGGTGTACCGATGACGTCAGGCGTGTACATGGGACAAGACGCTACCAGCCGCGTCGCGGGAAACCCGCAGTCTCGTCAGGGTGCAGTCACGCCACCGCCAGGTTTCCCGGGTAGCCGGGCAGGCGGTCCTCCTCGTCGACGACCGAGTACGCCGAGGCGTCCCCGGTGATCACGCGCGAATGCTCGCCGGTGACACTCACCGGCACGGGCCCGGCGAGGGTGACGCGATGGTTCTTCCGCGCCTGGTCGCCGAAGTCGGCGACCCCGTAGTGCTGGGTGGCCAGGTTGTCCCAGATCGCCACGTCGCCCTCCTCCCAGTGCCAGCGCAGCGTGTTGTCCGGCGACAGGATGCGGGCCTGGAGCAGCCGGACGAGGTCACGGGACTCGTCGTCGCGCAGGCCCGCCAGGTGGGAGACGAACTGTCCGAGCAGCAGCGAGCGCTCCCCCGTCGCGGGGTGGACGTGGACCACCGGGTGTTCGGTCTCGAAACGGACCCGGGTGAACTCCGCGTAGGAGAAGCCGCTGGAGTCGGTCGAGTCCTTGTTCTGCGCCTGCTCCCGCGCCGAGGCGTAGTCGTAGTCGTTGGTGTGCACCGCCCACAGCCGGTCCGCCAGCTCGCGCAGCGGCTCCGGCAGCCGCTCGTAGGCGGCGACCGTGTTCGCCCACTCCGTGGCCCCGCCGTAGCCGGGCAGTTCCACGGCGCGCAGGATCGAGATCTTCGGCACCCGGTCGACGAAGGACACGTCCGTGTGCCAGGCGTTCGCCGCCCCCTCCAGGATGAGACTGTCCTGACCGTGGGAGGCCACGGTGGGGTGCGCCAGCGTGGGCGTGCCCAGCAGCCGGGCGAAGGCGTACTGGGAGTCGTCGGTGAGGTGCTGCTGGCCCCGGATGATGAGGACCTTGTGGACGGCGAGCTGGGAGCGCAGCCACCCGGCGGTGTCCGGGTCGAGGTCGCCGTCGAGACGCAGACCCTCGACCTTGGCGCCGACGCTGTGGGACAGGCGGGTGAGTTCGATAGACTGATCTGTCTGTTTCTTGGTCATGGGGTCAGCCTGGCACAGCCCGCCGGGACCGTGCACCGGTTCCGGTCAGGGTGAATCGAAGTGGGCCCGACGGCTCACCAGCGGGGATTGTCCAGGTCCACTCCCCGGTCGGCAGCGTTCGCCTTGATCAGCTCCACCAGGTAGTCGGTGTGGTCCACCCCGTCCACCGTCCAGTTCATGCGGAACCGGTCGTCACCGACGTACATCGCCGACAGGATCACCTGACGGTCGTGCGGGCAGTCGTACCACTGCGAGATCGAGCGACGCTGACGCTCCGCCAGGGCATTGCCTTCCTCCGAGCCCGGCGCGACGTCGCGGCCGTGGGCCTCGGCGAGCGCCCGGGCGAAGTCGTCGCCCTCTGTGCGGACCGCCGCCCAGTCGTCCTCCCCCATCTTCTCCATGACCTGCTGCGAGCGACGCCATTCCTCGGTGTCACCCCAGCGCTCCTCGGCCTCGCGCTGGTAGTCGGGGTCCCAACCGTTGCCGAGGATCTCGCGCACCCGCTCAGCGGGGACCGGGCCCGTGTACACGCCTGACTCCGTCTCTGCGAGCAGGTCCTCCACCGCGGCGAGCATTCTGTCGACCCCGTCGCGGCGGTCGCGCAGCATCTCGCGCTGGCGCAGCAGGTGCGTGCGCTCGTCGGCACCGTCCAACATCTCCGCGATCTCGCCCAGCGGGACGCCGGACTCGCGGTAGACGAGGATGCGCTGGCCGCGGACGAGGTCGTCGTCGGTGTAGATGCGGTAGTCCGACCAGGTGCGGACCTGTGGGACGAGCAGCCCCTTCGCGTCCCAGTGGTGCAAGGTGCGCACCGTGACGCCGAGGAAGTCGGCGGCCTGGCTGACGGTGAGTTCTGTGTTCTGTTCGTTCTGTTCGTTGTGTTCCATACCCAAGATCCTCGCCCCTGACGCCGCGTGAGGGTCAAGCGTTACTTTCCGAGCCGATTCTGTCGATGTCCTACAACGAAGCCGACCGAATCGGCTCGGATAGTTACAGGACGTGGGACCGGTCGCTGACAGCGTCGGCAAAGGCGGCATTGTGACAGGACCACAGCACCGCCGGCGACGGCAGTTCCCGCGATGCGAGCCCACTGTCGGCCAGTGCGGCGTGGTACTCCCCGACCGCGTAGCCCCGCATCACCGTTGTCAGCCATGCGTACCCCTCCGCGTCCAACCCCACGGTCGGCTCGTCGAGGATCAGCAGACCCGGCCCCCGCACCAGCGCCGCGGCGACGGCGAGCATCCTGCGCGGCGAGCTCGGGACGTCCAACGGGTGGACGTCGCGCCACCGCTCCAGCCCCACCCACCGCAGCGCGACCTCGGCGTGGGCGGCGTCGGTGCCCACGGCGAGTTCCTTGAGCACGGTGCGGCGCGAGAACGCCGCGTCCATCCCCGTCGGCGCCCAGCCGACGACCGGCGCCTCGACGGTCCCGCCGCACGGCAGCAGGCCGAGGACGGCGAGCATCAGCGTGGTCTTGCCCGACCCGTTCGGCCCGGCGAGGTGCGTGACCTGCCCGCCCTGCGCGGTGAAGCTGACCGGGCCCAGGGCGAAGGAGCCGCGGGACACCGTCAGGTCGCGCACGGACAGCACCGTGCCGCGGGAGGACGCGGCGGAGGCAGCGTCCGGTACTGGGTCCGGCACGGGGTCAGGTGCAGCGGCGGGCGTGGCGTCCAACCGCATCTCGTGGCGCGCGTCGTCGGCGAGCACGGTACGCACCCGGTCGTAGACGGTGACGTCGCCGTCGAAACCGGCGAGGGTGCGCCGCAGGGTCTCGACGGCCGCGGCGTCCAACCCGTCGGTCGGGCAGTCCAGCACCAGGGCGCCGGGATCGCGCAGCAGGGCCGCGGCGATGGCGACCCGGCGCGTCTGGCCGGTGGACAGCCGGGAGGGTTCGCGGTCGGCGAGGGTGCGCAGCCCCCAGGTGTCCATCGCCGAATCGATCCGGGTGGCCATGACCTCCGGTGCGATGCCCTGCTGCTCCATGCCGAAGGCCAGTTCCTCGCGGACGGTGGAGCGCAGCAACGAGACGTGGGCGGCGGCGTCGTTACCCACCCAGGCCGCCCCGGATTCCTCCGCGGCGGCCCACGCGTGTTCGGACAACCCGGCCCCGGAGGACGCCCAGATGAAACGGTCGATCATGAGGTGACCGTACCAGTGGCGGTGTCCCGTCAAGCCCTCTGCGCTTGCGTCCCCGCCCCCTGCACCTCCTCGACACCGAGGTCCTTCACCAGGTCGACCACGGCCCCCGCCGACGTCGCCCGCCGGAGTGACTCCCGGAACTCGTCCCTCATCAATGCACGGGCGAGCTTCGCGAGGACCCTGAGGTGCTGCTTCCCGGCATCCTCCGGCACGGCGATGAGGAACACCAGGTCGACAGGCTCACCGTCCGGGGCGTCCCACTCCACGGGGGCCTGGAGACGTCCGAAGACCAGGGTCGGGACGCTCACCGCGGCGCTGCGTGCGTGCGGGATGGCCACGCCGTGGCCGACCGCGGTGGTGGACTGCGCCTCACGGGCCAGGGCGGCGTCCACCACGCCCGGAGCGTCGAGACGTCCCTGCTCCTCCGCCTGACCGGCGAGGGCACGGATCACCGCGGCCGCATCCCCTGTGTCCGCTGTGTCCGCTGTGTCCGCCGCGGGAACCAGGTCGAGGACGACGGTGCCCGCGTCGATGAGGTCCGGCGAGGCCGGCTCCGTGTCGGGGCCCTCATCCTCCCCCACCTCCGGTGCACCCGTGGTGACCACCATCAGCAGCAGCGACACCGCGGTCGTCACGGCGATGCCGACGACCAGGGCCAGGAAGAACCAGGCGATGCCCTCGACAGCCCCCAGGACGGCGACGATCGGCCCACCGTGCATCACGTTGTCCTTCACCCCGAACATGCCCGCCAACGCTCCGGCGACCGCACCACCGATCACGTTGGCGGGGATGATCTGCAGCGGCCGGGCGACAGCCAGGGGAATCGCACCCTCGGAAATGCCGAAGAAACCCATGAAGAGCCCGGCGATCCCGGCGTCACGCTCCGCCTTGTTGAACCGGCGGCGGGCGAGCAGCGTCGTCACACCGGCGGCGATCGGCGGCACGGCGATCGCCACCGCCGCCATGCCCATCGGCGCCGCGTTGCCGGTGGCGATGAGACCACCGGCGAAGAGGAACGCCGTCTTGTTCAGCGGTCCGCCCATGTCGAAGGCGATCATGGCCCCGATGATCGCCCCGAGCAGCAGCACGGACGACCCCTGCATCCCCTCCAGTCCCTCCGTCATGACCTCGAAGAGTGTGGCGATGGGGTTACCCAGCAGGTAGATGAACAGACCACCGACGATGAGGGTGGTCAGCACGGGGATGACGATGATCGGCCAGATCGGCTGGATGTACTTGTGGACCGGGATCCGCCGGATCGCCAGGGCCACGCACCCGGAGAGCACACCGGTGACGATGCCGCCGAGGAACCCGGCGTCCGCCTCGGACCCGTACAGGTCGCCGGTCACCGCCACGAGCCCGGTCACGAAACCCGGCGCGAGTCCGGGCCGGTCGGCGATGGCCATCGCGATGTACCCGGACAGGACCGGAACCATCAGGGAGAAGGCCAGACCACCGAGCTGGTTGAGCGTGTCCCAGAACGTCCCCTCGGGAATGACCAGCCCTTCGGCCGTGGGCTCCCCGCCCAGGGACAGTGCCACGGCGAGCATCAGCCCTCCGGTGACGACGAACGGGATCATGTGGGAGACGCCGTTCATCAGCGCACGGTAGAGGTCGTCCCCGAACGTCCTGATCCAGGACCGTTCCCCCGCCGCCGTCCCGGCACCGCTGCCACCGGTGCCACCGGCACCATCGACGCCGGCGTCCTCACCGCTGCTCGTCGGTGCGTCCAACGCCCGCCGGAGCACCTCGGCCGGCCGCTTGATGCCGTCGTCCACTCCCGTGGACAGCAGCGGCTTGCCCGCGAACCGGGAGGTGTCGATCTTCATGTCCGCCGCGACCACGACCGCCGCGGCCTCACGGACCTCCTGGTCGGTGAAGGAATTCTCCACCCCGATGGACCCGTGGGTCTCCACCCGGACCCGCACGCCGGCGACGTCGGCGGCCCCCTCGAGGTTCTCGGCGGCCATGTAGGTGTGGGCGATTCCGGTGGGGCACGCGGTGATCGCCAGAACGAGTGGCGGGGTCTCTGATGACGTCATCGTTTCGAGGGTAGAGAAGTTCACTGCGGATAATTGCACACCTACCTCATGTAGGGG
>NZ_JBQSWS010000042.1:0-11941 GCF_052377355.1 Corynebacterium sp. AOP40-4SA-5 | reverse complement strand
GGGCGAGCCCGGCCGGTCCCCTCGCGCTCCCGCCGACCCCCGCCGAGCAGGCGATTGGCGAAGTCGAATCCCGGTGTTGTATCCTATGCGAGGTCCAGAGATGGACCGGCGGACTGTGGCGCAGTTTGGTAGCGCACTACACTGGGGGTGTAGGGGTCGCAGGTTCAAATCCTGTCAGTCCGACCATTTTCCCACCCTTCACGGGGTGGGATTTTTTCATGTCCGGGGTGCCTACGGGGAGTAGCCTGGCGGCATGGCGAAACTCCAGCGTTCACGTAACCACCGGGTCGTAGCAGGGGTCTGCGGCGGGATCGCGGACTGGCTCGGCTGGTCGCCGAACACCGTGCGTCTCCTGTTCGTGCTGTCCTTCATCTTCCCCGGACCGCAGGCGATCTTCTACTTCGTCGCCTGGATCTTCATGCCTGCACAACGCTGAAGGACTTCTGACAGCTCAGGAGAGTGCCGGTAAAGTTGTGTGGCAGAACGTTCCTTCCGAATCCACCACACCGAGAGGACGCCATGTTCACCCGCACCACCTACTCCACGGCCCGGACCACCCCCGCCCTCCCGCCTGAGCGCCGGCACCGCAGACTGCGCCTCGCGGCGGTCGGCGTCACCGGGCTCCTGGCCCTGTCCGCCTGCAGCACGGACGAGACCACACAGGACACCACGGAGAACACCGCCGATGCTGCAGACTCGACCGGTTCGGAGAGCACCACCGACACCGGGTCGTCGGACGTACTCGCCACGGTGTCGGTCGCCAACGCCGACGGCGAGGAGGTCGGCACCGCCGAGATCTCCGGGGCCGACGGTGCCTCCGAGCTCTCCGTCGACGTCTCCGGGCTGGAGCCGGGCATGTACGGCATGCACCTGCACGCCGTCGGCGCCTGCGAGCCCGACAGCACCGCCCCCGACGCCGATGCAGACGATCCGGAGACCGGTGACTTCCTCTCCGCCGGCGGGCACCTGGGCGCCGACGGCCACGACCACCCCGACCACGGCGGCGACCTGCCCGCCCTGCTGGTCAACGAGGACGGTTCGGGGTCGATGACGGTGACCACCGACCGGATCGATGAGGCGGAGCTGCTCGACGACGACGGTTCGGCGATCATCATCCACGAAGACGCCGACAACTACGGCAATGTGCCGGAGCGCTACGCCCCGGACGGCCCCGACGAGGACACGTTGTCGACCGGGGACGCCGGCGGCCGCCAGGCCTGCGGCGTCTTCGAGGCTGTGTGACGCCTCGTGACGCCTCACCGCCCACTGTTGACAGCTCAGCGCGCTGACCGTGAAGGTGAGGCATTGCTAATCTTCCGGGCATGACCACCACGAGAACCACCGACCCCAGCCGCCGCGTCACGACCCGCCTGCTCGCCACCCTGTTCACCGCCGGACTCGCCGGGGCCGTCCTCAGCGCCTGCGGCAGCGACGGCGGCAGCGACAGTGACGCAGACGGCTCCGCGACGTCCGGCGAGACCCGCACCGTCGACACGCTGCGCGGCGAGGTGGAGGTTCCGTCCGACCCGCAGAACGTCGTCGCCGTCGACTGGCAGCTTCCCCCGGTGCTGGTCGACCTGGGGATCACCCCCACCGGCATCTACGAGGGCTACTACGAGCAGGACGCCGCGGCGGCGCGTGCGGTGCCCGAACGCTACGTCGACGCCCTCGCCGACTCGACCCGCATCGGCAACTGGGACGCGATCGACGTGGAGACCGTCAGCTCCCTGGAACCCGACCTCATCGTCACCACCGGTGTCGGGCTGGACGACGCGCAGATTGACCGCCTCGCCGACATCGCCCCCGTCGCCCACTTCAGCAGCGAGGACGACGTGGAGTCCCAGCGCCAGCTCGCCGACATCGTCAACCGCTCCGAGGAGTTCGACGAGTTGGAGCAGGCCTTCGACGACAAGGCCGCGGCCGTCGCCGAGGAGCACGCCGACGTGCTGGCAGACTCCGCGTGGGCGTCGGTCAGCGGCAGCCAGGACAACACCTGGTTCGCCGAGGGTGGGCAGACGGCCACGGGCAGCCTGCTGCGCGCGGTCGGTGCCAAGTTCAGCGACGTCGTCGACCCCGACGGCTGGTGGGGTGACCCGCTGTCGTTGGAGAACCTCGACCAGCTCGACGACGCCACCGTTATCCTCTACCCCGCCGAACCGTCCGGCGAGGCCGCCGAGAACTCCCGCCCTCTGCTGGAGAACTCCCGTTTCCGGGCGCTGCCGGCGGTGGAGGCGGACAACCTGTTCGGCTTCACCCAGGGCGGGGCGTCCAACATCGGCTGGGCGACCGACGCCCTCGACGAGATCGACGACATCCTCTCCCAGGTCAGCGCCACGTGAGCGGACGCCACCACCGCTCCCGGGTCCTGGACAAGCAGTGGGTGACCCCGCGCATGGTGCGGCTCACCCTGGACTGCGGTGCGGACTTCGTGCCCACCGGTACCGACAGCCACGTGGCCGTCTACTTCTACCCTCCCGAGGCCCGGGTACCGGCGGAGTTCACCGCCGAGAACCTCACCGACCTGCACCGGTTCGCCTCACCGCAGGTCCGCCGCTACACGGTGCGCAACGTGTGCAACATGACGGACACCGGTACCGGTGCCGCCACGATCGACCTCGACGTCGTCGTCCACGAGCCGGCCGGCCTGGCCTCCGGGTGGGCCCGCGACGCCGTGGTCGGTGACGAGGTGCTGTGGTGGGGCCCGACCGAGGCCTGGCACCTGCCCGAGCAGACACGTGAGCTGGTGCTCGTCGCCGACGAGACGGGCCTGCCGGCGGTGGCGGAGATCCTGGCCGTCTGCCCGGACGAGGTGCGCACCCATGTTCTCGCCCTGGTCGACGACGAGCGCGACGAACCCTACCTCGCCACCACCGGACAGGAGCAACAGGCACAGCTGACATGGATCCACCGGGGCCCGGCCGCCGGCGTCGTCCCGAAGGAGTTACCCCGCGCCCTCGACAACCTCCTCGCCGCCGTGACCGCGAACGCGACCGGACCGGTGTCCCTGTGGGCGGGCGTGGAGTTCGCCGAGGCCGGCACGCTCCGCCGCCACTTCTCCGACCTGGAGAGGAGCCACTCCCACGTGACGTCGTACTGGATCCACGGCCAGGCGCAGGACGCCCGCCCCGACGCCCGCAACCGCCGGCGCAACCTCGCCAACCGGGCCGAACACCCCGACGAGGCCGCAGCACACCTCACCCCGCCTCACCCCGCGAAGTAGCTCGCCGGGGTCGTTCCGAAGTGACGGCGGAAGGCACTGGTGAACCCGTTGGTGCTGGAATAGCCCATCCGCGCGGCCACCGACGCTACCGGCACCCGGTCGGCCAGCAACGGCAACGAGAGGTACAGACGGACCTGCGCGCGCCACGCAGAGAACGTCATCCCCGTGTCGGCGAGGAAGGCGCGCTGGATCGTGCGCTCGCTGGAGTGCAGCCGGTGGGCCCACTCGTCCAGGGCGTGCGGCGCGCCGGGATCCTCCAGCACCGCCGAGGCCACCGAGCGTGCCCTCGGGTCATCGGGCATCGGCAGGTCGACGCCCACCGCGTCGGCCGGGGCGAGCACGCTGAGCAGGGTGGCGCGGGCATGGCGGGCGGCAACGTCGTCCAGGTCGTCTCTGGCGAGGTGACGCACCAGCTCCCCGGCCAGCGGGCCCATACGCAGCACGGTCAACCCCTCCCAGGCGACCTCGCACTCCTCCTCCCACAGGTAGGCGCAGAAGAGCTCTGTGCCGGCGGTGGTGCGCACGTCGTGCACCTCCTCGGCGGGGATCCACAGCGCCTGCGACGGGGCCAGGATCCACCGGCGCTCCCCGCCGGTGCCGACGAACACGGCGATCTGCCCGCGGTCGGCCCACACGATCTGGGCCTTGAGGTGACTGTGCGGCCCGAACACCAGGTCACCGGCCGGGTCGTCCTCGCCGCCGAAATGCTCCACCCAGATGCACTCACCGTCGCGCAGCCCGTACTCCGACATCAGGACGCTCCCCGTCCGATCCACGCCGCCCACAGCTCGGCGTAGCGTCCACCGGCACCGACGAGCTCCTCGTGGGTGCCGGACTCCACCACCCGTCCGTGTTCCATCACCATCACCCGGTCGGCCAGGCGCGCCTGTGACAGGCGGTGGGCGATGACCAGTGCTCCCCTGCCGCGGATCACCGCGGCGGAGGCGTCCTCCAGCTCCCGGGAGTTCGCCGACCCGGCCTCGGCGGTGGCCTCGTCGAGAACCACGTAGGACGGATCGAGCACCTGCAGGCGCACCAGCGCCAGGTGCTGCTCCTGGTGGGTGCTCAGCCGGTGGCCCGCCTCGCCGACCTCGGTGGACAGCCCGTCCGGCAGGTCGTGGACCCAGCCCGCACCGGCGGCATGCAGGGCAGCCTCGACCCGCTGCCCGGCGTCCTCCCCTGCGACGCCCAGCGTGATGTTCTGCCACACGGTGCCGGCGAAGACGTGGCTGTGCTGGGAGGCCAGGCACACCCGCGGGCGCAGGTCGGCCGGCGCCAGGGCTCCGAGGTCGACCCCGTCCAGGGTGGCGCGCCCCTCCTGCACGGGCAGTACCCCGGCGAGCAGGCGGGCGACGGTCGTCTTGCCCGCCCCCGTCGAACCGACCAGGGCGACGGACTCACCCGGCGCGACCGTCACGTCGACGTCGGTGAGCACGCGGTGCGTCCCGTCGAAGCTGTGCCCGACGCCAGCCAGGCGCAGCCCCGTCGCGTCCTGCCCCGTACCGTCCTGCGCGGTGACGTCACACCCTGCCGCACGCACCTGCGCCTGGGTCACCCCGGCCAGCCGACGCAGCGCGACCCCGGCCTCCTGCACGGTGCCGAAGGTCTGGAACACGGTGGCCACCGGGTCGAAGAGTCGGTGGTAGAGCAGGGCGGCGGCGGTCACCGCGCCGACGGTCGTCCACCCGGCGTCGACCACGACGAACCCGACGACGAGCACGGCGGCGGTGGCCACGAACTCGGCGCGGTTGTTGCGTGCGAAGAAGCGGGTCAGCATGCGCCACACCGTGTTCTCCACCCGGCGCGACTCATCGGACGCCGCGTCGAGCCGGGCGGTCTCCCGCGCGCCCCAGCCCTGGGCGGTGAGTGTCTCGCGACCGTTGGCCGCGTCGAGGAATGCGGCGGTGCGACGCCCCAGGATCTCACGCTCCTCCAGGTAGAGCGGCCCACTGCGCGGCAGGTACCAGCGCAGCGCCATCACGTAGAGCGGGATGCCCGCCAGTCCGGCGAGACCGAGCGTCCAGTGCAGGGCGAACAGGCCGGGCACGGACACCACCAGCAGGGTCCCCGCCGACAGCACCGTGGGCAGCACGAAGGCGACGGCGTTGGAGATCAACCGGGAGTCGTCGCTGACCCGGGACACCAGCTCACCCACTCCGGCCTCCTCCAGCACGCCGGCCTCGAGGTCGAGCGCATGGTCGACGGCGTCCTCACGCAGGGCACCGACGGTGGGCTGGGCGACGCGGGCGAAGAGCACCATGCCCACCCACGCCAGCGCGGCGTTGAGCACGATCGCACCACCCATGAGCGACAGGGGCAGGACCACGTCGGCCATGGAGGCCCCCGCGGCGGACAGCCGGTCGACCATCCACCCGATCATCAGCGGCGGTACCACCGCGCAGGCGCTGGACGCGAGGGCGACCAGCAGCGCCAGCGCCACGAGCCACCGGTGCGGGCGCAACCGTGCCCACAGGAAACGCCAGGCGGCACGGGCGTCGGCGGTGGGAAGAGCAGTGGGGAGTGTGGGATTCGGCTCGGCGCTCACCGGGTCACCACCTCCCGGTAGTCGGCGTCGGCACACAGTTCCCGGTGTCCCGCCACACTCACCGAACCCTCGCGCACGAACACCACGGTGTCGGCGACGGCCAGCAGGCTCGGCGCGGTGGTGACGACCACCGCCGTGCCCTGGTCACCGCCGCCGCGCAACTCACGCAACCCGTCGGCGATGCGCGCCTCGGTCACCGAGTCCACCGCCGTGGTGGGGTCCACCAGCACCCGTGCAAGGGCGCCGCCGTGCAGGGCGCGTGCCAGGGCGATGCGTTGACGTTGCCCGCCGGACAGGTTCGCCCCCTCACCGTCCACCCTGTGGTCCAGGCCGTCGGCGAACAGGTCGACGAGCTCGTCGACGCCGCTGGCGCGCAGGACGTCCTGCGACACAGTGTCCCCATCGCTACCCGTGATGTTGCTGCGTACCGTGCCCCGGAACAGGTGGGCCTCGTGCGGGGAGACGCGCAGCACGCCCGGCAGCACCGCCGGGTCGACACCCGCGACGTCCTGCCCGTCGAGGAACAGCCGGCCGCCACCGGCGGAACCCAGGGCGTCCAGCACACCCCTGCGCGCCTGCGGCGAGGCGCACACCACGGCGGTCAACGCGCCGGGTGCGCAGTGCAGCGGCTCCCCGTCGCGCGGCAGGACGGTCAGGGTGCGGTCGGCGTCCCCGCCACCCGCCGTCTCGCCGCTACCTCCGTCCCGATGCGCGACAGGTGCGTCCACCCCGTCGGTGAAGTCGGCGATACGCGCCGCCGACGCCGACGAGCGGGTATAGGACTCCACGACGTGCACGATGATGCCCAACGGGGTGGCCAGGAACGAGGTCACACCCAGCACGCCGACCATCGTGCCCACGGTCATCGCCCCGTCGACCACCCGGACGGCGCTGAATACCGCGGCGACGAGGAGCACCACACCGGTCAGCAGCACCTGGGCGCCCTCGACGCGCCCGGACGCCGCGGCGGAGTCGACCCCGGCGGTGGCCGCGGCACGGCTGCGCCGGGCGTACCAGCCGGCCGCCGTGGACTCGCCGCCGATACCGCGCAGCACCTCCACCCCACGCAGGATGTCCGCGGCCGACGCCCCGGCCGCGGCGATGCCGCTCTGCTGGCTGTGGGTCGTGGCCGACAGCCGCGGCATCAACCACCGCAGGGCGAACAGGGACAGCGGGGACACCAGGACCACCGCCACCCCGACCCAGAGGTCCGCCCACAGCAGGTAGCCGGCGGAGACCAGCAGGCCGAGCACCGCCGACCCGCCCATGGCGATCTGCATGATCACGCTGCTGGCGTTGTCGCTGTCGGCCGCCGAGAGGGCGGCGACCTCGCCGGCAGGACGCTGGGGGTGCTGGGCATCACCGGTACGCGCGGGCGCGAGGGCGGCGGCGGTGACCCGGCAGCGCAGCAGGTGCTTCTGCCGGTTCATCGCGTAGGTGCCGACCCGTGAACCCCACATGAAGCCGAAGCTGAGCATGGCGAAGCAGGCTGCCAGCACCACCAGCCACAGCACCAGGGCCGAGAGGTCGGACGGCCCGACGGCCCGACGGCCTCGTCGACGGTCGCGCCGATCACCGCCGGGACCAGCGCCTCGCCCACCGACCAGCCGGTCAGCAGGGCCGCGGCACCGAGGATCGGGCCGCGTTCCTGCCGGATGACCGTGGTCAGCAGGGACCGTCCGCCATGTCGCCTCTGTTGGGTGTCAGTATCCACCCCGACATTCTATGCCAGTCTGTGTCAGCCTTTGTCAGCGACGCATCGGGACCGCACAGTCGGCCCGGACGTCGTCACGCACCACTCCCCAACCCTGCAGACGGGCGAAGAGCAGGCAGCCCAGACAGATCCCGAGGAAACCCTCCAGGGACGCCGCGACGACGAGCAGCAGGAGCACCACGTCCGACGCCCCGGTCAGGCCCGCGACGCGCAGGCCGAGCGCGGCCGCGGAGAACACCAGGCCGATAGTCTGGGCGAACCGTTTCGGCGCCCCGCCGACCATCACCGGTTCCCCGAAGACCCGCGGGGCCAACCACCGCACGCTCAGCTGTCCGAAGGGGTCGAAACGGGGTCCGGCGAGGACCCGGAGGACGAATCCGGCCAGGAGCAGTGAACCGGCCACCAGCGCCGCGACGTCCAGCCCCGCCCGCGACAGGGCCACGGTGACCAGTGCCAGGACCACAACGAGCATCGCCGTGGTCCGCGCCGCGCGGTCGTTGACCACCGGTGGGAACCACCACAACGAGCGGATCCCGCCGGGCGGTTGCGCATTCGGCGCATTCGGCGCAGACGCCACAGCGTCCTGCCCGGCGATGAAGCCGGGGCGCTGGCGTCCCAGGCGGTTCAGTTCGGTGAGCTGCTCGTCCATGACTCCAAGAAGCTACCCCCGTCGGCTCCCGGGGGCCAGGGTTGCGCTCACCGGGAAACCGCGTACCCCCCCTACTTCTACTTCTTGCGGCCGCGCTTCTCGCGCACGCGCACGGCGATGCGCACCGGCGAGCCCTCGAAACCGAAGGACTCACGCAGGCGTCGCTCCAGGAACCGGCGGTAGCCGTGCTCCAGGAAACCGGTGGTGAACAGCACGATCACCGGCGGCTCGGAGGAGGCCTGGGTGGCGAACAGCACGCGCGGCAGGCGTCCGCCACGCATCGGCGGCGGGGTCTGCGCGATCACCGCACGCAGCCAGGTGTTCAGCTGGCCGGTGGGGATACGCAGGTCCCAGCTCTCCAGCGCCTCGATCATGGCCGGCTCGAGGCGCTGCAGCGCCCGGCCGGTACGCGCGGAGATGTTCACCCGACGCGCCCACGGCACGTGGGCGAGCTGCTGGTCGATCTCGCGCTCCAGCTCGTCGCGACGCTCCTCGTCGACGAGGTCCCACTTGTTGTAGGCCACGACGAGGGCACGCCCGGAGTCCAGGATCATGCGCAGCACGCGCTGGTCCTGCTCGGCGATCGGCTCGGAGGCGTCGACCAGGAAGATCGCGACCTCGGAGGAGTCGATCGCCGCGCGGGTGCGCAGTGAGGCGTAGAACTCGTGACCGCGGGCGGTCTTGGTCTTCTTGCGGATCCCGGCGGTGTCGACGAAGCGCCAGGCGCGTTCGTTGAGCTCCACGACCGAGTCCACCGGGTCCACCGTGGTGCCGGCGACGTTGTCGACGACCGAGCGCTCCTCGCCGGTGATCTTGTTCAGCAGCGAGGACTTGCCCACGTTGGGGCGTCCGACCAGGGCCACACGCCGCGGTCCGGAGATCACCGCGGTCTGACGCGGGGTCTCCGGGAAGCTGGCGAGCACCTGGTCGAGCACGTCGGCCGCGCCGCGGCCGTGCTGTGCGGAGACCGGGAAGGGGTTGTCCAGGCCCAGGGCCCAGAACTCGGCCATGTCACCGTACTGCGAGTCGGAGTCGAACTTGTTCGACACCAGCACCACCGGCACCTCGGAGCGCTGCAGGCGGCGGGCGATGACCTCGTCGGTGGCGGTGATGCCGACCTTGGTGTCCACCACGAAGACGATGACGTCGGCGGTGGCCATGGCGGTCTCCGCCTGACGGGCGATGGCCCCGTGGATGCCCTTGGCGTCCGGGTCCCATCCGCCGGTGTCCTGCACCCAGAAACGTCGGCCGTTCCAGTCGCCCAGGTAGGAGATGCGGTCGCGGGTCACGCCGGGGAAGTCCTCCACGACGGCCTCACGACGCCCGATGAACCGGTTGACCAGGGTGGACTTGCCCACGTTGGGACGGCCCACCACAGCGACGGTGCACAGCGCCTCCTGCTCGGCACGGTCGTCGCCCAGTACGCCGAAGGCCTCCTCGACGGCGGACCAGTCGGTGTCCTCGGCGTCGGCGCTGAGCAGGTCGAAGTCGGCGAACTCGGAGTCGTCGAACTCGGGCTCGGTGAAGTCGCTGTCGTCGAAGTCGCTGTCGTCGAAGTCCTCGAAGACGTCTTCGCCGGACACCGCGTCCTCGTCGATCACGGAGTCGTCGGTCGCGTCCTCGTCGTCCGCATCCTCAGCGGAGTCGTCGGCACCGCCGATGACCTCGCCTTCGGCGGTGCGGAAGACGAGCTCCTCTCCCCCGTCGGACGCCTCCTCCAGGGTGGCGGGACGCGTGGCGGACTCCGCCGCCAGGCGGGTCAGCTCGGCGAGCACCGCCTCGACGTCCATGTCACCGGTGTCGAGCACGGTGGCGTCGTCGGCGGGACGCAGCGGCGAGACCGCGCGCGAGGAGTCCGCGGCGTCGCGGCGTTCGACGTCGGCGAGCACCGCGTCGAAGTCGGCGTCCCGCCCTGCGGCGACGTCCTGCACGTACCGGCGACGGGCACGCACCTCGGCGCTGGCGGTCATGAAGACCTTGCAGGACGCGTCGGGGAACACCGCGGTACCGATGTCACGGCCCTCGACGACGCAGCGTCCGGCGCGCAGGGCCAGGGAACGCTGCAGTGCCACGAGGTTCTCCCGGACCTCCGGGATCGCCGAGACGGCGGACACGTGCGCGGTGACCTCGGTTCCACGGATCTCCCCGGAGACGTCCTCTCCGTCCAGGAGCACCTCGGTGGCGGCCGGGTCCTCGTTGACGAGCAGCGGCAGGTCTGCGGTGGCGGCGACGACCGCCTCGGTGTTCTCCGGGTCGATGCCGGCACGCAGGACGTGCAGCGTCGCCACCCGGTACATCGCGCCGGTGTCCAGGTACCGGGCGCCCGCGGCGCGCGCCAGCAGGCGGCTGACGGTCGACTTGCCCGTGCCGGACGGGCCGTCCACCGCGACGATGAATCCCCCGCCGGCGATGTTGTCGACAGTGCTCAGGTCGGTGACGTCGGTCGTGTCAGTCACGTCGTTCCTCTCGTTGTTCCGTCCGTCGTTCATCGCGTTGTCCATCACAGCTGCACCGCGTTGTAGAGGCTCGTCAGCTCGGCGCGGTTCAGTGCGCGCAGGGTGCCGGGCTTCTGCTCGCCGAGCTGCACGGTGTGGACCTTGGTGCGCACCAGGGCCTGGACCGGGAAGCCGGCCTCCTTGAGCATGCGACGCACGATGTGCTTGCGGCCCTCGTGGATCTCGAGCTTGATCAGGGACTTGCCCTGCCAGACGTCGATGATCTGCACGTAGTCGGCACGTGCGATGCCGTCCTCCAGGTCGATACCGTCCTTGAGCTGGTGGATCAGCCGACGGTCGGCCTCGCCCAGCACGGTGGCCAGGTAGGTCTTCGAGACCTCGTAGCGCGGGTGCATCAGCCGGTTGGCGAGCTCCCCGTCGTTGGTGACCAGCAGCAGCCCCTCCGTGGCGGCGTCGAGACGACCCACGTGGAAGAGGCGCTGGCCGGCGGCGACACGCTCGCCGACGAGGTCGCCGACGCAGGGGCGTCCCATGTCGTCGCTCATGGTGGACTGGAAACCGCGCGGCTTGTTCAGCGCGTAGGTCACCAGGTTCTCGTCGACGAGCACGCGGGTGCCGTCGACGCGGATGACGTCCTTGTCCGGGTTCACCCGGATGCCCTGCTGGGTCACGGTCGTGCCGTTGACGTCGACACGTCCGGCGTCGATGAGCTTCTCGCTCATCCGGCGGGAGGCCACACCTGCGGCGGCGAGAACCTTCTGCAGGCGGACGGACTTGTCCTCTGCGGCGTTCTTCGAGCCGCCCTTGGAGGAACCGCCGGCGTTCTTGCCGGACTCCGGGGGCTTGCGGTCGGGGACGTGCTGCTTACGGGCCGGGCGGGCGTTGGACACGTACAGGTCGGCCGGGGCCTTGCCTGGTTCCTGTTCCGGTGTGCCGTCTCGGCGAGCGGGGGTGTTCACGAAAAGTCCTCATCAATCAGTCGAGGGTGTTCAGTTATGTCAGTTGACCAGTGTAACCCCTCGTCGGGACATCGGTTAGTCGACGGTGGGGACGGCTCACCGGGTGAGGATCCCCGGCATCTACGACAATACAGAAGTCCCCGCCTATTCGAACATGTGATTGACCATGTCCGTGGCGTATAGTACACTTCCGTCAAGGAAGCCAACCACAGGGGGACGCTGGCACCATGACCGACAACACCACACCCGCGATGAGCATGGACGACATCCAACGCCACCTCAACCTCGGCGAAATCGTCCTGATCGCCCACCTCCGCGACATCGCCGACACCGAACGCCTCGCCACCGCCCGCGCCCTACGCGCCCGCACCCGCGCCGACGCCATCCGCTTCGCACAC
>NZ_JBQSWS010000041.1:0-12537 GCF_052377355.1 Corynebacterium sp. AOP40-4SA-5 | reverse complement strand
CATGGGACGGCTCCTAGGGGTTGTCGGGGAGGGAGGGCAGCGGCTCAAGAGTATCCACCACCTGTCCGTAGGGGTTGCTAGGCTGAGGCCAGCTAAGAATCGATCATGCTGGAAGCCTCACGATCAGGAGTACGTGTGAAGAAGAGGATCAACGTCGTCGGGGCCGTGCTGACGGACGGGACGAAGGTACTGGCAGCTCAGCGTGGTGAGGG
This sequence comes from Corynebacterium sp. AOP40-4SA-5, assembly GCF_052377355.1. Lineage (NCBI taxonomy): Bacteria > Bacillati > Actinomycetota > Actinomycetes > Mycobacteriales > Corynebacteriaceae > Corynebacterium > Corynebacterium sp. AOP40-4SA-5. The sequence continues at coordinate 12,325 of NZ_JBQSWS010000041.1, read as the reverse complement.
GATGTCACTGGCCGGTATGTGGGAATTCCCCGGGGGGAAGATCGAGGCAGGGGAGACGCCTCAAGAAGCGCTCCGCCGGGAACTCGAAGAAGAGCTTCTTTGCTCGGCAGATATCGGGGACGAAGTTGAGACCACCGAGCATGAGTATGACTTCGGGATCGTCATCCTGACGACCTTCTTCGGCACGATTGTTGGTCGAGAGCCCACCCTCACTGAGCATTCGGAAGTCCGCTGGGTGGAAGCGGCACACCTCGGTGAGCTTCCCTGGGCGCCAGCCGACATCCCCGCCGTCGACCGCGTGATCGCGCACCTCGCATCATGATGTTCGAGCGCACCCCGGTAGGTGCAGGTACGGCTCACGGTTTCCTCGACCGCGCAGTCGACTCCGAGCAGCTCTTTCACCCCAACCTCATTGCCAATCGCGGCGGCAACACGATGGTGCGTGCGATTGAAGAGGAACTGAAGCGGTCAGAGCGCTTCGATTTCTCCGTCGCTTTCATCACCCCAGGAGCGCTCGGACTTCTGAAGCAGGCTCTGCGGGACTTCTCTGGCACCGCTCGGATCGTGACGTCCACCTACCTGGATTTCAACGAGCCGGATATGTTCCGTGAGCTGTTGAACCTGGACAACGTGGAGGTCCTAGTCCATCCCGGAACCGATGGCGGTTTTCACGCGAAGGGCTACGTGTTCACTCAGGCGGACACGCTGTCGGCGATCATCGGTAGCTCGAATCTCACCCGTAATGCGTTGATCCGGAATCAGGAGTGGAACCTCCGGTTCTCGGCGCTTCCCGAGGGAGACATCACTTATCAGCTCTGTGCGGCGATCGAGGAGCAGCGGGCGGCCTCTTTCGCGCTCACTAGTGACTGGATTGATGAGTACGAACGCACGAGGCAACCGCGTGCGACTCCGATCATGGCAGAGGCGATCGAAGCAGGTGAGGTCCCTACCGGGCGTATCATCGCGAACTCCATGCAGAAGGAGGCGTTGGCAGAGATCCGAGCGGTCCGCGAACTGGGTGAGTCCAGGGCACTCGTCATCTCGGCGACTGGAACGGGCAAGACAATCTTGGCTGCACTCGCCGCCCGGGAAATGTCCCCGCAGCGGATCCTCTTCATCGTCCACAGGGAGCAGATCCTGGATAAGGCGATCGCTGAGTTCACGCGTGTCCTCGAGTGGGGGGAGGGGGAGGTCGGGCGCGTTGTTGGCAGCGTCAAGGACATCGACAAGACCCACGCCTTTGCCATGGTGCAGACGTTGTCGAAGCCTGGTTTCCTGGAGTCAATCCCGCGTGACGCCTTCGACCTGGTGATCATCGATGAAGTTCATCGGGCCGGTGCAGCTAGCTACGAACGAGTCATCGAGCACTTTGAGCCGAAGTTCCTGCTTGGTCTTACCGCGACCCCCGAGCGCACAGACGACTTCAACGTGTTCGAGCTCTTCGACCATAACGTTCCCTACGAGATCCGCCTGCAGGAAGCACTCGAAGCGGACATGCTCGCACCATTCGACTACTACGGTGTCACCGAGTACATCGATGATGCCGGCGCGCTGCAGGATGAAACCTCGCGCCTGAGCAAGCTCGTCGCCCCGGACCGAGTCGAGTACATCCTGGACATGCTGCGGACCTATGGTTTCCCGACTGAGGTGAAGGGATTGATGTTCTGTAGCAGTAAGAAGGAAGCCCACGAGCTGTCCGATCTGCTGAACCAAGAGTCACTGAACGGTCGGCGATTACGAACTCTGGCGCTCACAGGGGAATCTTCCGGGGTGGAGCGCGAGCTGGCGATGATGGCGCTAGAAAACGGGGAGCTCGACTATATCCTCACCCGCGATATCTTCAACGAAGGCATCGACATCCCCGCGGTGAATCAAGTCGTGATGTTGCGAAACACCGAGTCGAGCATCATCTTCACTCAGCAACTTGGGCGAGGCCTGCGCAAGAGTCCGGGGAAGGATCACCTGCGGGTGATCGACTTCATCGGAAACTACAAGAACAACTTTCTCATTCCTATCGCCTTGTTCGGTGATAGTAGTCTTAACAAGGATACGATCAAGGAGAAGCTGATCCGCGCCCAGGCGGCTGGGTCAATAGCCGGAGTATCAAGCGTAAATTTCGACGAGATCTCACGAAAGCGGGTCCTCGAGTCTCTCGCGAAATCCTCGCTGGATAGCATTCACAACCTTAAGTCTGCGGTGCGGGCCTTGCGTAATCGGATCGGTCGAACGCCGATGCTCATGGACTTCGCGCATTATGGGACTGTTGACCCGGTCGTGCTGGCAACCAAGAAGAAGAGTTACTGGACTCTGCTGGCAGGATTCGAGAAGGAGATTCCTTCGCCGTCCCGGGATGAAGAAGCCTTCCTGTCGCTTCTGGATAATGAGTTGCTCAACGGAAAGCGTCCACATGAACTGCTGCTGATTCAGGAACTGCTGCGGCAGCGCACGATAACCAGGGACTCCTACACGCAGATCCTTGTTGGCCAGGGGTGCGTGGCTGATGATGCAACAATCTCTTCGGTGGAGCGTATTCTCACCCTCGCCTTCTTTACGAACGAGGAGGTGAAGAAGTACGGGCCGAGCCCCGTGATCGACCATGTTGAGGGGAACTATCGACTGACACCGGATTTTCAGAGGCTGTACGACGGTAGCCAGCGCTTCGCTGATCATGTCGATGATGCGGTCGAAGCCGGTCTCTTTCTTTCCCGGCATGCCGAATCTTGGCGGGGTGCGCTCGTTGAAGGTCACCAGTACACGCGCAAGGATGTGTGCCGAATGCTTAATTTTGAGACCAATCAGTACAGCACGCTCTACGGATACAAGACTGACAGTTTCTCGAACAGCTGCCCTATCTTCATCACCTACGAAAAATCCGAGGATATTTCAGCAACCACTCGGTACGAAGATGGCTTCGACGATGAGTCGGCGATCAACTGGTTCACGAAGAGTCGCACCTCGTTGCAAAGCAAGCGGGAGAACGACATCGCGAACAATATCTACCCACTCCATGTCTTCGTGAAGAAGGATGACGTCGAAGGTTCTGACTTCTTCTACCTCGGGGAGGCTCACGCCCGAGATGCCCACGACACGCACATCCCGGATAAAAACGGCAAGGATGTCTCCATCGTCAACATGAAGCTGGACCTCGGGACTCCCGTCGACCCGGCACTGTACGGCTACTTGACTGCGCCCCTGGCTCGCTAGCCGCAGGGGTCTCGCGGCCCCGCCGTTACTTCAACTCTTCGTATGCGTCCCGAAGGACCTCTGATGCGGGAGCATCCCGCCAGACCCGGTGAGTCGAGATGTTGTTGTAGGCGGTCTGTAGATCAGTGGTGCGCAGCAGCATCTCGCCTCGCAGTGCATCCCTTGCATCACTGACCCACTCCGTCCGGTCCTCTGCGTTGAGCTCGTACATTGCATCCTCGATTCGTAGTGGCGCTTGGTTCCGTCACTCTATCGCCGGCCACGGACATGGAATTGCGCCCGTTCGAACCCCGGAACCCTCCACCCGCCACCTGACAGCTCCTGTTCACCTGCAGTCCGGGTTACGTCAACCTCCGGACTCTATCGTCGCTCCCCGTGAAGCCTCCCTACCGTAGAGCGGCCCTGGCCGTCGTCCCCGCCCTGATGCTCGCCCCACTGCCCGTCGCCTGCGCGGCGGACTCCGACGCGGGTTCCGGCTCGGGCATCACGTCCAGCATCACCCCGGTGCCCACCGACGGCACCGGCGGCAGCGGCGACACCGAATCCACCATCGTGATCAACGAGGTGGAGTCCGACGGCGACTCCGAGGGCGACTGGGTCGAACTCGCCAACACCGACCCCAACAACGCCGTCGACGTCGCCGGCTGGACCATCATCGACGACGATGACTCCCACGACCCCATCGTCCTGCCCGAGGACACCGAGATCGAGTCCGGCGGCTACCTCGTCGTCTTCACCGACGACTCCTTCGGCCTCGGTGGAACCGATTCCGTGACCCTCTCCGACGCGTCAGGCACACTCATCGACGAGACCAGCTGGTCCGGCCACGCCGACACCAGCTGGGGCCGCGTCCCCGACATGACCGGCGACTTCACCACCACCGGCGAAGCCACCAAGGGCCTGCGCAACGTCGCCTCGGACGAGACCGACGGCGCCCAGTCGGACACCGACCCGTGGCCCTTCGACCCGCAGGACGTCGCCCCGGTCACCCTGACCGACGATGACGACGGCGAGTTCACCGAGGACTTCACCGGCGAGGACATGTCCGGTGTCGACTTCGGCGCCGACAGCACCGCCTACGTGGTCAACAACGACGAGGGTGTCCTCTACGTCCTCACCCCGCAGGAGGGCAACAGCTACCACGTGGACGCCCGTCACCAGCTGCGATACCCGGACGGCGCGGGCATGCCGGACGCCGAGGGCGTCACCGTCGGCGCGGACGGGGCGGTCTACGTCGCCACCGAACGCGACAACTCCGACGACACCAAGAACACCTCACGCCCCTCCGTCCTGCGTTACGAGGTGGGGGAGGAGGACGCGGACGACGCGGACGACGAGGACGCCGAGCTCACCGCGACCGACGAGTGGAACCTCGCCGAGTTCACCGGCGACGTCGAGGCGAACGGCGGGCTGGAGACCATCGCCTGGATCTCCGACTCCCTCTTCGCCGTCGGCGTGGAGGACACCGGCGAGGTCCTCTTCGTGACCCTGGACGCCGGTCAGGACGCCATCCTCGAGCAGCGCTACGACTCGCCCTTCGACGGGGTGATGGCCAGCGACTACGACGCCGACGCCGGCGAGCTGACCATCCTGTGCGACGAGGCCTGCAACGGCGAGTCCCAGGTCCTCGTGGCCGGTGACGGTGAGAAGTTCTCTCCGAAGGACGACAGTATCAGCGCCCGGCCCGCCGGCACCGACAACCTGGCCAACGAGGGTTACGCCCGGTACGTCGGGCCGGACGGCACCGAACGCTTCCTCTGGGCCGACGACGGCGCCACCGACGGTGTCGGCCTGCGCGGCGCGGTGGGCTGAGCGGGAGAGACCGCGCGGCGACAAGGTCCGCATGATGCAGGGGCTGGTCGAATTATGACAAGTTCAGCAATCATGCCCGTCGTTGGGGTAACGGACAGGATAGGTGAGGATGCTCCTAGCGGCGTCCACGAACGCCTTTGTCCGTTCGGTCACCCGGGAAGCGGTAGGAACTAGCGAGACCACGTCCAGCGGGCCGTGGTCACACGACAGTTCAGCAGGTTTGTAGGAGATGCCTTCGTAGCTGACAGGGTGGAGGGTCCTCTGGGTGAGGAGCGAATACCCGAGCCCGCGTGCGACAAGGCCTCGGATGACTTCGAAGTCCCCAGTGCGATAGCTGACCCGTGGTTCCACACCTTCACTACGGAACAGAGACAGGAAGTATTGGTCCGCCGGCTCGAGGTCGAAGAGGATCAGCGGATCCGGTGCGAGGTCGGCGAGTGCCACCGGGCCTGTTCCCGTCAGGGCATGGTCTTCGGGGAGGAGGACGTAAGGGGGGAAAGTGCCGAGGGGGAGCAGTGTTCCCCGGTCAGGAAGGTCGTCCTTGAACGGGTAGTCGTACACGACGAGCAAGTCGTAGCGCCCCTGGGCGAACCCTTCGAGCAGTTCGCTGCGGGACCCTTCGGTGAACCGGATGGTCAGCTCGGGGTACTGATCAGCGAACTCGGCAATGATCCTCGGTAACAGGAGCGGGGCGATGGTGGAGTAGCAGCCGACAGTCAGTGTGCCCGAGACGGCGGTGCCGAGGGACGTCGCATTGACCTCGAGGTCTTCCGCGTCCCGAAGCAGGGCACGGGCCCTGCCAAGTACGGAGCGCCCTTCTCCGGTGAGGGACAGTCCACGGGCATGGCGGGTGAAAAGCCGGACGCCGAGAGAGCTCTCCAGCTCAGTGACGGTGGTCGACACTGCGGACGCGGAGAGATACAGCCGTTGAGCAGCGGCGGTGATGCTGCCTGTGTCGGCGACGGTGACGAAGTAGTCAAGCTGGCGGAGAGTGATGTTCACCGTTACACGCTACCGCGTCGGAGCGACTCGACCTTCAGCGTTCCGCGCATTGTCTTCAGCGGGAGCAGTGACATCGGCGGGGGTGACTTCCTTGTCGGCGATGAAGCCGATGCCCTTCGTCTCCGGAATCGTGGAGACGGTCACCAGGCCGATCAGTGCGACGACCATCAGCGTGAAGGCCGGGATCATGATGTTGCCTGTCCAGTCGATCAACCAGGTGTTGAGGTAGGGCAGTGTACCTGCGAAGAATGCGCCGGCGATGCTGTACGCCATTGACAGTCCGGACTGCCGTGTCCGGGTCGGGAACAGTTCGGCAACGGTGGAGGCGTGGGTACCGAGGATGAGAGCGAGAATGGCGGAGAGAACGAATGTCGCACCGAAACCGGCGACGGACGTTCCCTGGTTCATCCAGAGGAACACTGGCCATGCGAGCACGAGCAGAAGCACGCCGGCGGAGAACAAGACAGGCTTGCGGCCCCAACGATCCGATGCCTTACCTGAAAGCGGAATGATCAGCGCTGCGGTCAAGGAAGCTATCACCGACAGTCGCGCGGCGGTTCCCGCGTCGAATCCGACAGTGTCCTCCTGGTAGGTGAGCAGGTAGGTCAGCACGACGTAGAAGGTGCAGTTCATGAAGATCTCGATACCGATCGTCTGGAAGAACTGCTTCTTGTTATATTTGAAGACTTCCTTGATTGGCGCAGTCGGCACTTCCTCGGCTTCTTCGAGTGCGCGGTAGTCCGGGGTGTCTTCGATCTTCGTGCGGATGTAGTAGCCGACGATGGCCATCGGAACGGTCATGAGGAAGGGGATACGCCATGCCCAGTCCGTAATCGTCTGGTCTTCGAACACGGCGAAGAGAATAGCTACGACACCCGAGGCCAGCAGGAACCCCATGACGGATCCGAATTCGATCCAGGAGCAGTTGAAGCCCCGCTTCGAGGGCTTCGAGTACTCGGCGAGGAACGATGCGGCTGACCCGAACTCGCCACCGGCCGCGATCCCCTGGACGATGCGACCGAGGATCAGCAGCACCGGGGCCCACACCCCGATCGAGTCGTAGGACGGAGTGAGGCCGAGCATCAGCGTTCCGATCGCCATCAGAATAATGACCAGGGAAAGCGTCTTCTTTCGCCCCAGAGTGTCACCAAGGTGGCCGAAGATCACGGAGCCTACTGGGCGGAAGAAGAAGGCGATGGCGAAGACACCGAAGACGGCCAACAGGCCGGTGGCCCCGCCGGACTCCGGGAAGAACACATCGGAAATGGTGGTGGCCAGGTAGGCATACACGGCCCAGTCGAACCAGTGCACCAGGACACCGACTGAGCCGGCGACGACGCTTCTGCGCAGAGTTCTCTCGTCTATGTCGTGGGGGTCTTGGACAGTTGTCGTGGCACCGGGCATGAGGTCCTCCTCGAAAGTGGTCCGGACAATTCCTGTTCGTCCGACTTCTTGGAGGACAATGCTAATACCCTCGGACTGTGTTGGCTATCACAATAAACCGAACGAGGTTTCGGATAATATGAAGACACATTCCGGAAACAATGAATATCTATTCTTGCAACAGGGCATTACGGCATGCCTTGAGAAACTCCTGCCCCTTCGTGGACAGAGGCTCGCCGGAGCGGTAGGCGACACCGGTCTGCAGGTGAGAGCGTACGCCGGCGATGGGCAGGCGGGTTAGGCAACGCCCGTCGTTGGTGAGGTCGTGTGACGGGCGCTGGTTCAGGATCGTATAGCCGTGGCCTCGGGCCACCATGGAGCGGACCACCTCCATCGACTCGAACTTCTGGTGGATCACCGGTCTTAGGTGTGCGTCCCGGAAGAGGGACAGGAAGTAGTTCGTGGATTTGTCCATGTCCAGCAGGATCAGGGGGAGGCGGGAAAGTTCACTGAGGCTCACGGATTGGCGTTGTGCCAACGGGTCGTCCGCTGCGACGGCGGCGTAGATAGGTGCTTCGGTAATTCGCTCGAAGTCGATGTCCCGCCCGTAGTCGAAGTCGTAAGTCAGCGCCACCTCAATCTCTCGTCGCTGCAGCAGGGAAATCACCTTGTCGGCGGTGACTTCGCGAAGTTCGCAGGTCAGATCGGGTGATGAGGCATGCAGTTGTTCGAGTACCTCGGGGAGCCAGTAGGGTGCCAGAGTCGTGAAGCAGCCCGCGGCGAGGGTGCCGGTGAGCTTTCCGGGAGAAAGGGTTCCTACCGCGTCATCTACGGATTCCAAGACGCGGACTACTGCCGAGTGGAACGCCCTGCCCTGCTCCGTGAGGACCACGCCCTTGGATCTCCGACGTATGAAGAGCGTCGCGTCGAGGGACTTCTCGAGCTGGTGCATGGCTGTACTCACCCCAGACTGGGCAACAAAGAGCTCGTCTGCTGCGGCGGTTATGGATCCGAGTTCGGCGACCCGTCTGAAGTAGCGCAGCTGGGTGAGGGTGAGAGAATCGCGGGTCTTGGGCATCGTTGCCCCTTTTCGCTGGATGCGGACAGGTGATCTGTAACGTAACTGTAAATCACGCAAGGTGATGCAGAATATCATTAAACCATGGTTGCTATATCTCCTGCCGCTGCGGAGACTGAATTTCATGACAGCCACCGAAACCACCGAAGTTGTCGTCATCGGCGCCGGACAGTCGGGCATCGCGACAAGTGAGCATCTCACCACCGCGGGTATCCCGCACATCGTCCTCGAGCGTGACCGGATCGCCGAAAAGTGGCGTACCGGGCGCTGGGATTCGTTGTGTGCCAACGGGCCCGCCTGGCACGACCGGTTTCCGAATCTCACCTTCGACGAATCCGTCCCGTCGGGTGCCGAGCCGGTCAGCGGAGAGGCGTTCGCCCACCATGACCGTGTCGCGCAGTACTTCGAGGACTATGCCGCGATGATCGGCTCACCCGTGCGCAGCGGTGTAGAGGTCGTCTCGGTGTCCAAGCGTGTCAGGGATAACGGCTACATCGTCACCTGCGCCGACGGTGCGACAATTGCCGCCGACCACGTCGTGTCAGCGACGGGGCCGTTCCAGGTCCCGGTGATCCCTCCGGTGATCTCCCAGGATGTCGCCGATACCTGTGGCATCACCCAGATCCACTCCGCGGACTACGACAACCCGCAGGATTTGCCGGACGGGGGCGTGCTCGTCGTTGGTGCCGGGTCATCCGGCCTGCAGATTGCCGTGGAACTGAACAAGGCGGGACGGGACGTCACCCTCGCCGTCGGTGCCCATGACCGGCCACCGCGCCGCTACCGGGGCCGTGACAACGTCTGGTGGCTCGGTGTCCTCGGTAAATGGGACATGGCAGCTCCGCCGGTCGGTGCCGAACACGTCACCATCGCTGTCACTGGCGCCGACGGCGGTCACACCGTCGATTTCCGTGACCTCGCCGCTGACGGCATCCACCTCGTTGGACGCGCGGAGACTTGTGACGACGACGGCACGCTGCACTTCCGTGATGATCTCGGCGACCACATCCACGCCGGTGACCGGAACCTGCTCGGCCTCTTCGCCGAAGCGGATGCTTACATCGAGGCCAACGGACTTGACCTGCCGGAGGAACCCGAGGCCTGGGTCCTCGGGCCCGATCCCGAGGATGTCACCGACCCGGTGCTCAGCCTCGGCCTGGCGTCGTCCGGCGTCCGTACCGTGGTGTGGGCCACTGGTTACGGTGTCGACTACTCCTGGCTGAACGTCGACGGCGTTACCGACGACCGGGGACGCCCAGTCCACCAGCGCGGGGTGAGCCCCGCCAACGGCGTGTACTTCGTCGGCCTGCCTTGGCTGTCGCGCCGCGGCTCCAGCTTTATCTGGGGTTGCTGGCATGACGCGAAGTACGTCGTCGACGAGATCATGATCCAGCGCGGCTACGCCGCCTACACCCCCGAGAAGGAGACCTCCCGATGAAACACACTCGCATCCGTCCGTTCAATACGAAGGACACCTACCCTGAGCAAGACCTGGACAATGACCTGTGCCAGGCAGTCGTCGCCGGAGGAGTGGTGTACCTGCGCGGACAGATCGGTCAGGACCTCGACACCCGCGAGAGCGTCGGCGTCGGCGACGTCGAGGCCCAGGCCGAAAAGGCGATGGCCAACATCGCCATGCTCATGGATGAGGCTGGTGGCGGTCTCGAGGACATCGTCAAGGTCACCGTGTACCTCACCGACATTCGCTTCCGGGAAACGGTCTACCGGGTGATGGGTCGTTGGTTGAAGGGCGTCCACCCTGTTTCCACCGGCCTGGTGGTCGATGCCCTGGCGCGCCCCGAGTGGCTCGTCGAGATCGACGCGACGGCGGTGCTGTAGATGACCTTCTCCATCATCGCCCGGGACGCCGACGGTGCCCTCGGCATGGCAGTGTCCTCGTCGTCCCCGGCCGTCGCTGCCCGGTGCCTGCACCTGCGAGGCGGTGTCGGCGTGGTCGCTTCCCAGAACATCACCGATCCGCGGTTCGGGGCCTACCTGCTCGATCTGCTGGCCGAAGGCCTGAGTCCGACGGACGCCGTGGCACGGCTGCGTGAGGACGACAACACTCTCGACTACCGCCAGATCAGCGTTCTGGCCCCCACCGGAATTGGGACCGCCCGCTCCGGGCAATACACGCTGGGGACGCACGCCTCGTCCGTCGGCAACGACGCCGTCGTCGCCGGCAACATGCTCGCCGGCACTGGTGTGCCCGATGCCATGCTCGCCGAATTCGGCGACGCCGACGGTGACCTGGAGACGCGGTTGCTCGCCGCGATGCAGGCCGGCCTACGCGCCGGGGGAGAGGCCGGGCCGGTTCACTCCGCCGGACTTGCCGTGGTCCGCGATGCCGGTTGGGCAGAGACTGACCTGCGCGTTGACTGGTCTGAGGATCCGCTCGGCGACTTGGCGTCACTGCTGGAGACCTGGCTGCCGCAGCGGGACGACTACGTGACCCGCGGAAAGGATCCGGCTTCCTCGCCCGCCTATGGGGTGCCCGGCGATGAGTGATGGAGCGAAACCCAAGGATGCGCTGAAGTCGGCGTTGCGGGACGCAGTTGCGGTTGCACAGCCCGACCTGGTGGCGTTGTCCGAGTGGTTGCACGCCCACCCGGAAACCGCCTGGCAGGAGCATGACTCAGCGGCACGGTGCGCGTCCTTCCTGCGTGATCGTGGCTTCGACGTGACAGAGAAGTTCGTTGACCTTCCGACGGCCTTCCGTGCCACTTACGGCACTGGGGAGTTCCGCCTCGCCCTGATGGCGGAGTACGACGCTCTGCCGAACATCGGGCACGCCTGTGGACACAATCTCATAGCCGCGATGTCCCTCGGTGCCGCAGTCGCGCTGGCTTCGGTGGCGGATGAGCTTGGCATCACCGTGGAGGTATTCGGCACCCCGGCGGAGGAAGGCGGAGGCGGCAAGATCGAGATGCTCGATCGCGGAGCATTCGACGGCCTCGACTTCGCAATGATGGTGCACCCCGCTCCAGTGGACGTGGTCCGCGCCCGCCCCTTCGCCGTAGAACACTGGGATGTCACCTACACCGGGCAGGCGGCGCATGCGGCGTCCTACCCGACCGAGGGCGTGAACGCCGCCGATGCCTTCACCGTCGCCGAAGTCGGCATTGCCCTGTTGCGCCAGCAACTGCCGTCCAGCGTGCGGGTGCACGGCATTGTCACCCACGGAGGCGATGCCCCCAACGCGATTCCTGGGCGGACGCGCGGTCGGTGGTACGTTCGTGCCAACGACATGCAGCTGCTCAAGGAAACCGGTGAAAAGGTCAAACGCTGCTTCGAGGCCGGGGCCCTGGCCACCGGATGTGAGGTGGAGATCCGGGATGAGTCCAAGCCCTACTCTGACTTCCGCACAGCCGACCGCGCACTGAGGTTCTACGAGTCCAACGCCCTTGCGCTCGGCCGGGAGCTGCACCGCGAAGGTGAGGGGCCGGAGGCTGACATGTGTCGGGCGTCGACGGATATGGCGAACGTGTCCTGGGCCGTGCCCGCGATCCACCCGTACATCGGTGTGGGTTCCTACCCGGTGCTGAACCATCAGGCACCGTTCGCCGATGCGTGTGTGGGGTCGGTCGCCGAACAGACCCTGTCTGACGGGGCTGTCGGGCTGGCGTGGACGGCGGCGGACGTGGTGAGGGACGCCGTTCGTCCTGCGGTTGGCTGACCGTCACTCGGAGTTGATTCGGCCAGGGCAATAGAACCAAGGACGACTCCCGTCCCTCCGTCCTACGTCTGGAACTCGGAGACCTCGACGAGTTCGCCCCCGACGGTGTCGGCCTGCGCGGCGCGGTGGGCTGAGGGGGAGAAAACTACCGCCGGCCGCGTCGCCCACCC
>NZ_JBQSWS010000040.1:0-14452 GCF_052377355.1 Corynebacterium sp. AOP40-4SA-5 | reverse complement strand
GGTCGGCTGGCTCAACCCCGCCACCGCCGACCGCCTCGAAGGCACCTGCGAGGCAAGCAAGATCACCGAGATCCCCACAGATCCGCAGGACTACCCCACCTCCGAGGGCTACCCGTTCCTCGCCGGGCACAAGACCTACCTCGAAGGCCGGGACGCGACCTGCCGCTTCCCCAACTGTGATGTGCCGGCCGCCCTGTGCGACAACGACCACATCGTCAACTCCGCCCACACCGACCCCGACAGTGACGGGGCCACGCATCCGAGCAACGGGCAGAAACTGTGCCGCCCGCACCACCGGTTGAAAACCGCCGGGGTGTGGACGTGCTCCACCACCGACGGTGGGTTCACCATCGAGTGGCAGGGCCCCGGCGGGGCGCGCTACACCACCCGTGCCACCGGCCCGCTGGCCGAGGCCTACGACCCGGACAGACCCCTCACCTTCGACGACCCAGAAGAGCCCGACGGACCCGAAGCCCCACCCGACTAGGACCCTCACCGACCGCACACGCACACGACGACCCCCGCACCCTCCCAGGTGCAGGGGCCAGACGTGCGGGCCAGGCACCTTAGTCGAGGGCGTCGATGGCGTCCACGTCGGGCAGCAACGGTGCGAGGTTCGGCAGCGCCTCGAGCGACTCGATGCCCAACTGCTCCAGGAACAGGTCCGTGGTGGCGTACAGGTGTGCACCACCGACCTCCCCGGTCACACCGACCTCGGCGATCAGGCCGCGCAACGCCAACGTGCGCATCACCCCGTCACAGTTCACCCCACGCACGCCGGCGACCTGCGACCGGGTGACCGGTTGGCGGTAGGCCACCACGGCGAGGGTCTCCAACGCCGCCCGGGAGAGTCGCTGCTGCGAACCGTCGAGAATCTTCGCCTCCACCGTCGCCGAGTTCTCCCGTCGCGTGTACAACCGCCACAGTCCATCGCGTTCACGAAGCTCGAACCCCATCCCCCGGTCCGAGAACTCCGTGGCGATCTCCTGCAACGCGTCGGTCACCGACTCCTCGGAGGTCTCCAGCACTCGGGCGAAGTCGACGGCCGAGGTCGGTTCGTCGGAGACGAGCAGCAGCGACTCCAGACGACTACGAACGACACTCACCGGTTCCATGTCCAGCATCCTCTCAACGTTGATTCAGTCCCAGTTACTAGCCGCGACCACGGCAGGGTCCACGTTCAGCCCCGTCCACGCCACGGTCATCTCCTCGAGCGGTTCGGGCTGTTCGATGCCCACCGCGCGTGCCTTGTAGAGCTCCAGCAGGGCGAGGAACCGTCCGACGACCTTCATCGACACCTCGCAGTCCGAGATCAGGGTACTGAAACTGACCCAGGTCTCCGCACCGGCGACCCGCAAGGTCGACAGGATGTGCCCGGCCTGCTCCGGGACGGACACCTCCTGGGCGTGCAGGTGCCCGGTGGAGACCTCGGACGGGGTCGGACGGAACACCGCCGCCGCCCGCTCGGCGAACTGCTCGGGTGTCAGCCCCAGCTCCACCGGTGGCATGAGGTCGGTGAAGTGCTCCTCCGGGGAGAGCTGGACGGGGTAGCTGCGGTCGGCGTCGCGCTGCCATTCAGCGAACAGTCCAGCCACCGACTTGTACGCGCGGTACTGCAGCAGGCGGGCGAACAGCAGGTCGCGGGACTCCAGCAGGGCCAGGTCCTCCTCGTTCTCGACCTCCCCGCGCGGGACCAACCGTGCGGCCTTGAGGTCCAGCAGCGTGGCGGCGACGACGAGGAACTCGGTCACCTCGTCCAGGTCGTCGACACTGCCGGTCAACGAGCGGGTGTAGGAGATGAACTCGTCGGTGACCGTCGCCAGGGCGACCTCGGTCACGTCCATCTTGCGGGAGTGGATCAGCTGCAGCAGCAGGTCGAAGGGCCCGTCGAAGTTGGCCAGGGCGACCCGGAACCCGGTGAGCTCCGGTTGCTCGACGTGCTCCGGAACCTCGCCCACCCTCAGGTCCTTTCGACGACCTCGGCCGCGAGGTCAAGGTACTGGTGGGCGCCATCGGAGGACGGGGCCCAGGAGGTGATCGGCTCCCCCGCCACCGAGGTCTCCGGGAAGCGCACGGTCCGGGTGATCACGGTGTCGAAGACCTTGTCCCCGAACACCTCGACGACACGCTCCATGACCTCACGGGAGTGGTTGGTGCGCCGGTCGAACATGGTCACCAGGATGCCGGTGACCTCGAGCCGGAAGTTCAGGCGGTCGCGGACCTTCTCCACGGTGTCGGTGAGCAGCGCCAGACCACGCAACGAGAAGTACTCGCACTCCATCGGGATGATCACGCTGTCGGCACAGCTCAGCGCGTTGACGGTGAGCAGTCCGAGCGACGGCTGGCAGTCCACGATCACGTAGTCGTAGTCGTTCATCACCGGCTGCAGGGCACGTGCGAGCGCCTGTTCCCGGCCGACCTCGTTGACGAGCTGGATCTCCGCGGCGGACAGGTCGATGTTCGCCGGGACCACGTCCAGGCCCTCCACCGGGCTGGAGTGCAGCGCCTCGTGGATCGTGGCGGTGTTGTCCACCAGCAGGTTGTAGATCGTCACGTCGAGCTCTTCGTGGTCGATGCCCAGCCCCGCCGAGAGCGCCCCCTGCGGGTCGAGGTCGACGAGCAGGACGCGACGCCCGTAGAACGCCAGCGCGGCGCCCATGTTGATCGTCGACGTGGTCTTGCCCACGCCGCCCTTCTGGTTGCACATCGCGATGACGGTCGCCGGGCCGTGCCGGTCGAGCGCCGCGGGGCGCGGAATCTCGCGCAGCGGGCGTCCGGTGAGACCGACCTGGGGCTTGTCGAACAGGCCTTCTGATGAACGAGCCATCTCGTCAAGCTCCCTTCCTTGATTCGGTGCCGTTGATCCTCGGTGGCTCCGAGGGGATCGCATCACGCCACCACGATGAACAAATCACACGGTTCAGATTATCACGCACGCGGATGCGACTCCGCCCAGGATTCCCGAAGCAGGTCGGGGGTGACCTTCGTGTAGATCTGCGTGGTCGACACACTCGAGTGCCCGAGCAGCTCCTGCACCACCCGCACGTCCGCCCCGCCGGTGAGCAGATGGGTGGCGAAACTGTGCCTCAGACTGTGCGGCGAGATCTCGCCGAGGCCCGCACGCTCGGCGGCCCCGGAGATGATCTTGTACCCGGACTGCCTGGTCAGACGGCCCCCGCGGGCGGTGAGCAGGAGGGCGGCGGCGTCCGCGCCGTGCCGGCTGCGTTGAGCCAGTTGGGGACGCGCCCGGGTGAGGTAGGCGTCCAACGCCGACAGGGCCGGCCCACCCACCGGCAGGATGCGGTCCTTGCCGCCCTTGCCCCGCACGCGCACCAGGCCGTCGTTGCGGTCGATGTCATCGAGGTCAAGGGCCGTGGCTTCACTGATTCGTGCGCCGGTGGAGTACAGCAGCTCGACAAGCGCCCGGTCGCGCAGGTTCAGCGGTCCGGCGGCCTCGCCCTCGGGGCACGCCTCGATCAGCCGGAGCACCTGGTCGGTCGTCAACGCCTTCGGCAGGTCCCTGCGCCCGGGCGCCAGGGGCACCTCGGCCACGACGTCCGGCAGGCCCGACTCGGCGGCGGTGAACCTGTGGAGCCCGCGGACGGCGCTGAGTACCCGTGCGACCGAGGACTGCGCCAACGCCCGCCCGCCCGTCGCGGCGCAACCGGTACGCAGGTCGACGATGAAACGTTCGATGTCCCCCGTGGTCACCGTCGTCATGTCCAGGCCCCCGTCCGCCAGCCACCCCAGGTAACGGTCGATGTCGCGACCGTAGTTGTCGAGGGTGTTCGCGCTGCGTCCGCGTTCGGTACGCAGGTGCCGCATCCAGGCGCGGACGCGACGCCGGTCGGCGTCGGCCGCGGCGTCTGGGTCAGCCCCGGCATCAGCCGCGGCGTCAGCGCACATGCTTCATGTCCGTCCCCCGCGCCAGTCCCCCCTGACGCCGTTCGGCCAGACCGGAGTGGTGGTCGAAGGGTTCGGAGACGTCCCGGCGTGTGCCGGCGTGCAGGTGCAGCAGACCGGCGACGGCCGTGGCGTTCACGATCTCGCCGCGGCGGACCATGTCCACCGCCTCGTCCACCGGTGTCCAGCGGGAGGTCATGTCGGCCTCCTCGCCGGTGGCCTCCTCCAGCTCCGCGGCGTCCTCCGCGGTCAGGGGGTGGACGTCCTCGGCGAGGAAGATGCGGCACATCTCCTCGCTGATCCCCGGTGAGGGGCAGATGTCGCCCAGGAGGTGCCAGCGCCCGGCGGACAGCCCCGCCTCCTCGGCGAGTTCACGTCGCGCCGTGCTCAGCGGATCCTCCCCCGCCATGTCCAGCAGGCCGGCAGGCAGCTCCCACAGGTAGCGGTCCACGGGGCGGCGGTACTGGCGGACCAGCATCACCTCGGGACGCCCGGGCTGCGACGAATCGGACGGGGAATCCCGCGGGGAATTCCGCAGCGCCACGATCGCGGCGGCACCGAAGTGCTCGACCACCTCACGCCGGGCCTCGCCGGTGGCCGTGGTGATCCGGTCGCGGCGCAGTGCGACGACCGGGGCGTCCACCAGGAGTTCGCTGGACAGTATGCGGTACTCCACTGGGCCTCCTCTGGCTCCCCCGCGTCCTGCGCGTCCTACTTGCCCTGCCGCGCCACCGCGGCGCGCACCAGGCCGCTGAACAGCGGGTGCGGACGCGTCGGACGCGACTTGTACTCGGGGTGCGCCTGCGTGGCGACCAGGTAGGGGTGCACGGAGGTCGGGTACTCGACGAACTCGACGAGGGTGCCGTCCGGCGAGGTGCCGGAGAACACCAGGTCGGAGTTCTCCGCGATCTGCTCGCGGTAGCGGTTGTTGACCTCGTAGCGGTGACGGTGACGCTCGGAGACCTCGGTCTCGCCGTAGGCGTCGGCCACCACGGTGCCGGCCTCCAGCACCGCGGGGTAGGCGCCCAGGCGCATCGTTCCGCCCAGGTCGGCCTGACCGGAGACCGCCGCCTGCTGCTCGGCCATCGTGGAGATCACCGGGGAGGGGGTGTTCTCGTCGAACTCGGTGGACGAGGCGTCCTCGATGCCGGCGTGACGCGCGGCCTCGATGACGGTGCACTGCAGGCCCAGGCAGATGCCCAGCATCGGCACCAGGTTCTCACGGCAGTGCGTGATCGCGCCGATCTTGCCCTCGATGCCGCGGATGCCGAAGCCGCCGGGCACGACCACCGCGTCGCAGCCCTCCAGCGCGCTCGCCGCGCCTTCCGGGGTGGCGCAGTCGTCGGCGGCGACCCACCGCACCTTGGCCTTGACCTGCTCGCCGAACGCACCGGCGCGGATGGCCTCGGCGACGGAGAGGTAGGCGTCCGGCAGGTCGATGTACTTGCCGACCAGCCCCACGGTCACCTCGCCCTTCGGGGAGTGCACCCGGTCGAGCAGCCCGCCCCACACGGTCCAGTCCACGTCGCGGAACGGCAGGTTGAGCTTGCGGATGAGGAAGGAGTCGAGGTGCTCGCGGTAGAGCACCCGCGGGATGTCGTAGATCGAGGCGGCGTCCGCGCAGGACACCACACCCTCCTCGTCGACGTCGGTCATCAGGGCGATCTTCGACTTCAGTCCCTCCGGGACCTCACGGTCGCAGCGCAGGACGATGGAGTCCGGGATGATGCCGATGCTGCGCAGCTCAGCCACGGAGTGCTGGGTCGGCTTGGTCTTCAGCTCGCCCGAGGGAGCCAGGTAGGGCACCAGGGAGACGTGGATGAAGAAGATGTTCTCCCGGCCGACCTCGTGGCGCACCTGACGGGCGGCCTCGAGGAAGGGCTGGGACTCGATGTCACCGACGGTGCCGCCGATCTCGGAGATCACCACGTCCGGACGGACCCCGTCGGCGTCCGGCAGCGCCTGGGCGAGGATGCGGGACTTGATCTCGTCGGTGATGTGCGGGATGACCTGCACGGTCTTGCCGAGGAACTCGCCGCGACGCTCCTTGGCGATCACCGTGGAGTACACCTTGCCGGTGGTGACGTTGGCGTTCTGGGTGAGGCTGCGGTCCAGGAAGCGCTCGTAGTGGCCCAGGTCCAGGTCGGTCTCGGCCCCGTCGTCGGTGACGAAGACCTCACCGTGCTCGAAGGGGTTCATGGTGCCGGGATCGACGTTGAGGTACGGATCCAGCTTCTGCATCGTGACCTTCAGGCCACGGGCCACCAGCAACTGCCCCAGGCTGGCGGCGGTCAGGCCCTTACCGAGCGACGAGACGACGCCGCCGGTGACGAAAATAAACTTGGTGTGCTGCTCGCTGCGGCCCTGAGACACATCGACTCCCGTGGTTGGAACTGATAAAACCTACGGGGCTTCAGCCTAACAGAGATGGGCCGCCACCCTCTATTCCACCGTCGCGGAGGCGGCGTTGGACGCCGAGCCGTAGGCGCCGGCGTCGCCGTCGAGCTGTCCGGCGAGCGCGCGGACCACGGTGATGCGTCCGGCGGTGGTGTTCACGTTGTCCACGGTGGAGACGTTCTCGGTGGCGTCGGAGTCGGCGCGGACCAGGCCGACGGCCCCGTCGCGGGCGGCGGAACCGTTCTCGCCGGCGAGCACCGTGCCGCCGGTCGTGGCGTCCAGCGCGGTGGCCATGTCCGCGACGAACCGGGTCGAGTAGTTCCCGTCCCCGTCGCCCTCGGAGGCCCCGCCGGTGACGACGACGACCGCGTCGGCCGGGGACAGGTCGTCCTGCCCGTCGCTGAAGAAGCCGGCGTTGCCGAGCGCGCCCAGGACCACCGCGCGGTCGGACTCGCTGGCAGCGTCGCGCCCGGACCCCAGGGTCTGCCCCAGCAGCTCTCCCACGTGGTAGCCGGGGTCCATGCGGTCCTCCGACAACGACGCCCCGGCCGGGAGGCTGCCCGCCGCCAGGGACTTCAGCTCGTCACCGGAGTCCGGGGAGGTGAAGGACGCGTCGAGCCGCAGCGTGCCGGCATCCTCCCCGCCCGCCTCGCCGATGAGCGAGCGGACGTCGTCGACCGCCTCATCCTCGGCGTCGGCGGTGGCGAGCACCAGCACCGACCGGTCGGCGAGGTCGTCGCCGACGGCGTCGGCGGCGAGACCGGAGAGCACCTCGTCGGACGCGTCGCCCTCGGCGGTGGCCAGGTCGGCGCGGTCGGACTCGGCGCTGAGCTCCGCGCGCGTCTCGGAGTCGGCGGCCGCCGGGCCGCCCTCCACGTTCGGCGCCAGCACGTAGAAGCCCAGGGCGGTACCCACCGCCACGCCGAGTGCCACGACTCCCGTCGTCTTCCCCGCGCCCATCAGAACAGGTCCTGGAAGCGCAGGGCGATGTTGTTCCACGTGTCGACGAGGTTGTCGGCGAAGTTGCCGGAACCGCTGAAGCCGGCGATCAGCACGATGACCACCACCGCCAGCAGTACGCCGACGAGCGCCCACCACCAGCCGCCGCCGCTACGCGAGACCCGGTAGAGCTCGGCCACGGCCGTGGAGTCGACCAGCCGGCCGCCGACGCGCAGACGCGACAGCATCGCCGAGGGCGTGTCCGGGGACTGCGCGGTGTCGAAGATACGGTCCAGGTCCAGCACCGGGCCCAGGGTCACGACCATCGACGCACCGTGGTAGTCGGCGAGCAGCAGCGCCAGGTCGGTGGAGTCCGAGGTCGCCGCCGGGAAGGTCATCGCACCGACACCCAGGTCCTGGATGCGCTCCAGGCCCGCGGCGTGGCCGTCCGGCTCGGCCGGCAGCACGATCGTCGCACCGCAGTTCAGCGCGTCGTTGCTGATCAGCTCCGGGTCGCCGACGATCACGCGCGGACGGTAACCGTGCTTGACCAGGGTGTCCGCCGCCCCGTCGACCGCCACGACCACGGGCTCGTACTCGCGGATGAAGTAGCGCAGGGACTTCAGCTTCTCGTCGATGTCCGGGTCCGGGCTGACGACCAGCACCTTGCGGTCGTCCATGTCCACGCCGACCTCCGGCACACCCAGGCCGTCGATGAACAGCGGGGCCTCGGTGCGGACGAACTCGGCGGTGTTGCCGGTGAACGCCTCCATGTGGTCGGCGAGGGTCTCCCGCGCCTCGTCGAAACGGGTCACCGCGGTGTCCTCGTCGAGGACCTCGCCCTTGCCGATCGACCGGTCGCCGTAGAGGATCTTGCCCTCGTGCAGCCGGCCCTTGCGGCCGTTCTTGAGGCGGTCGGTGATCGTGGGGTCGGCGTTGTCGACCAGGACGATGCCGGCGTCCAGCATCATCTGCGGCCCGAAGTTCGGCACGTTGCCGGTGGAGAACGCCGCGGTGTTGACCACCGCGGCGACCTTGGCGTCGATGAACTTCTGGGCGAGCGCACGGCCGGTGTCGGGCTGGTCGACGACGACGATGTCGCCCTCGGACAGCTTTCCGGTGACGCTCGTCCCAGTGCAGTCCCGGGTGTGGCCGTGGATGCCGGGGGTGTCGTTGCGGGAGAAGATCATGGGGACCATTGTGACGGTTGCCCCCGCGTGTGCGGGGTAGGCGCGCCGAGACGCGCCGTGTAATCACCGCCCGCCGATCTCCACCTTCGCCTCGCGGGCGGTCTCCAGGAGTTCCTCGGCGTGGGCACGCCCGGTGTCGGACTCCAGGCCGGCGAGCATGCGCGAGAGCTCCTCGACGCGCTCGGCCGAGCTCAGCGTGCGCACGCTGGAGCGCACCGAGTCGTCGTCGGACGCCTTGGCGACGTGCACGTGCGCGTCGGCGAACGCCGCCACCTGCGGCAGGTGGGTCACCACGATGACCTGGTTGTCGACGGCGAGGCGGGCGAGACGCCGGCCGATCTCCACCGCGGCACGTCCGCCGACCCCCGAGTCGACCTCGTCGAAGACCATGGTGCGGCCCGTGCCCGCCAGCACGACCTCCAGGGCGAGCATCACGCGGGAGAGCTCACCGCCGGACGCCGTGGCGGCCAGCGAGTTCGGCTTGCCGCCCTGCACCAGCAGGAACTCGACCTCGTCGACACCGTCGGGTCCGCAGTCCCCGGGGCCGGCCGTGCCTGTTCCTCCGGCGGTGCCGGCACCTGCGGTGCGGACGTCGACCCGCAGGGAGGACGACATCTGCAGCCCGGCGATCTCGTCGCTGACGGCACCGGCGAAACGCCCGGCGGCCGCGGTACGTGCCGCCGACAGTGCCGCCGCGGCCTCCAGCATCGCCGACTCTGCTTCGCCGACCCGGCCACGCAGCTCCTCCAGGGCGTCGCCGGAGACGTCGATGGACGACAACCGGTCGTGGGCCTTGTCGCGCCACGCCAGCACGCCGTCGATGTCGGAGGCGTACTTGCGCAGTTCGCGCAGGTCCTGCTGGCGTGCCAGCAGTCCCTCGAGGCTCTCCGGCGCCGGGATGTCCGCCAGGGTCGCCCCGATCTCCCCGGAGATGTCCGCCAGGTCCGTGACCAAGGCGTTGAGGCGCGCGGCGAGGTCGCCGAAGCGGGGTTCGGCCCCCGTCCGTCCGGCCAGGGCGGACGCGGCGGCGGCCACCGAGTCCACCGCGGCGGTGTCCTCCGTTGCGGCGTCGGGGTCGCCGCCGTCGATCGCGGCGAGGGCGGCCAGGGCCGCGTCGCGCACCTCGTCGGCGTCCTGCAGCCGGCTGATCATCGCCTTGAGCTCGTCGTCCTCACCGGGCTGCGGGTCCAGGCCGTCGATCTCGTCGAGGGACCGACGCAACGTCTCCGCCTCCAGGGCGAGGTCGCGACGCTTCTCGGTGCGCTCGTTCAGGTCGCGGGCCAACGTCGCCCACTCCCGCCGCAGACGTCGGTAGGCACGCCGGTCCTCGTCGAGGCCGGCGAAACGGTCGAGGTTGCGCAGCTGACGGGTCGGGTCGAGCAGCTGGAGCTGGTCGGACTGGCCGTGGATGGTCAGCAGGCGGGAGGCGAAGTCGGCGAGCACGCCGGCGGCGACGGTGCGTCCGGCCAGGTGGGCACGGGAGCGCCCGGAGGAGCTCACCGAGCGGGAGGCCACGACCTCGCCGTCCTCCACGTAGCCGCCGACCTCGTCGACCAACGCCGCGGCGGACCTGGAGTCGGCGGTGTCCCCACCGGTGTGGAAGATCCCGTCGACGGTGGCACGGTCGGTGCCGGCGCGCACGCGCTGACTGTCCGCCCGCGAGCCGGAGAGCAGCTTCAGGCCGGTGACGACCATCGTCTTGCCGGCGCCGGTCTCGCCGGTGACCACGGTGAAACCGTCGGTGAATTCGGCGACGGCCTCCTCGATGACACCCAGGTTCCGGATCTGGAGTTCCCTCAGCATCCCCGTCACCTGCGCGGTCCGCGCCACCCGGTCACCGGGAGACGGAACTTCTGGACGAGACGGTCGGTGAACGGTTCGGTGTCCAGGCGTACCCAGCGCACATCCTGCGGGCCGCGGCGGATCTCCACGCGCGCACCCGGGGGCATGTGGATCTGACGGAAACCGTCCATCACCGCGGTCGCCGGGGAGGTGTGCGGGTTGGTCTCCACCGCCACCGTGGAGTCGGGGCTGACGACCAGCGGGCGGGCGAACAGGGTGTGCGCGTTCGACGGCACCACCAGGATAGACGCCAGTTCGGGCCACAGGATCGGCCCGCCGGCGGAGAAGGCGTAGGCCGTCGACCCGGTCGGGGTGGAGACCAGCACGCCGTCGCAGCCGAAGGAGCTCACCGGGCGTTGGTCGACTTCCAGGATCGTGTCCAGCACGCCCTGGCGGTTCAGGTTCTCCACCGAGCACTCGTTGAGCGCCCAGCCGGTGCCCAGCACACGGCCGTCGGTGTCGCGGGCGGTGATCGACAGTGTCATCCGGTTCTCGATGCGGTAGTCGCCGGCGATGACCCGGTCCAGGGCCTCCTCCAGCGACTCCTGCTCCCACTCGGCGAGGAAGCCGATGTGGCCCATGTTCACGCCCAGCACGGGCACGTCCTGGGCGTGGGCGATGTCGGCGGCGCGCAGGAACGTCCCGTCCCCGCCGAGGACGAGCACCAGGTCCACCCCGCGGGCGGCCTCGGTGGTGTGCCCGTAGCGCGGGAAACGCCCGAGGATCTCGTGGCGGGCCACGGGTGCGGGGTCGCCGGTGGACATCACGCGCACGGTGAGCCCACCGTCGGAGAGCCGTTGGGCGGCCGCGGCGGCCATGGAGAGTTTGTCGGCCGCTCCGGTGTGCGCGACCAGGAGCACCTCGCGGACGCGGGGGGCGTCGTCGGTCACTGGGGACCCTCCTTCACTGCCTTGTCGACCATGGTGGTCAGTTCCTCGTCATCGGGGGCGCTCACACCACCATCTTTCACCAACCAGAGAAAGTATTCCACGTTTCCGCTGGGACCGGGCAACGGTGAGGCGACGACGGCGCGTGTCGACAGTCCGTGCCGACGCGCCGCATGTGCCACGTCCAGGGTGACCTCGGCACGCAGGGCCGGGTCGCGCACCACTCCCCCGTGCCCGAGCCGCTGGCGTCCGACCTCGAACTGCGGCTTGACCATCGGCAACAGGTCGCCGCCGTCGGCGATGCAGTCGGCGAGCGCCGGGAGCACCAGGTCGATGGAGATGAAGGACAGGTCCCCGACCATGGCGTCCGCCGGTCCGCCGAGCTGTTCCGGGGTGAGGGTACGCACGTTGGTACGGTCCATCACGGTGACGCGGTCGTCGTTCTGCAGCCGCCAGATCAGCTGCCCGTAGCCGACGTCCACGGCGAGCACCTCGGCGGCGCCGCGCTGCAGGCACACGTCGGTGAAACCGCCGGTGGACGCACCAGCGTCGAGCACGCGGCGTCCGGCGAGATCGAGGCCGTCGGCCTCGAAGGCGGCGAGCGCACCGAGGAGCTTGTGCGCCCCGCGGGACGCCCACCGGTCGTCGTCGCTCTCGGTGACGCGAATCGACACGTCCCCGTCGACACCAGTGGCCGGCTTGGTGGCCCGCATCCCGTTGACGCTGACGCGCCCGGCGAGGATCATCTCGCGGGCGTGTTCACGGGAGCGGGCGTCCTTGCGCTTGACCAGTTCGGCGTCCAGTCGTTGGAGACGCCGGCTCCTGTTCGCCTTCGGCATGCTCAGCGGCCCTCCAAGGCGTCGTTGATCAGTCGGTGCGCCTGTTCGAGCAGCCCCGCCTCCTCGGTACCCTCGGCGTCGGACGCCAGCAGGGCGTCGACCTCGGCGACGAGGGTGTCGGCGTCGAAGACGCCGGTGCCGGGGGTCGGGCTCTGCCTCGCCAGGTCGCCGGGGTTCACCGCCACGCCTCCAGGGCGGACGCTGCGGCGGGGTCACCGTCGGCAGCGACGACCGTCACGTCCTGCAGCTCGCGTCCGGCGTCGAGCTGCGCCCACACCACCGGCGCGGCGACGGCGACGGCCTCTGCGGCCATGACCTCGACGTCACCGGTCTCGCCGGCGTGCACGACGACCTGCACCGCGTCTCCCTCGGCCACCGCCTCGGCGGTCCAGCCGTCGAGGTGGTCGCGCAGGTTCGCGGCGATGAACGTGGGACGGTACGGCGTGCCCAGCAGCTCGGTGTGGGTGGCCACACCGGTGAGCACGCAGAGGCTGTCGAGGCCCGCGGCGTTGCCACCGGCGATGTCGGTGTCCAGGCGGTCACCGACCGCCAGCGGACGGGTGGCGCCGGACTCCGCCACGGCGCGCCGGAACATCTCGGGCAGCGGCTTGCCGGCGCTGCGCGGGGTCACTCCGGTGGCACTGACCACGGCGGCGACCAGGGACCCGTTGCCGACGAGGAAACCGCGTTCCGACGGCAGGGTGGTGTCCATGTTCGACGCGACGTACACCGCACCGCGCTGGATGCAGAGCGTCGCCTCCGAGAGCACCGGCCAGCCGTTGTCCGGGCTGTGGCCGTGCAGGACGACATGGGGAGCCCCGCCGGCACTGTCCGCACTGTCGACGACGGTGAACCCGGCGTCCCGGGCGAGGTCGCGGAAGGACTCCGCACCGACGACGTAGGCCCGACGTCCCTCGAGCGGTAGTCCCTGCTCGGTGAGGATGTCGTTGGCCAGGGCGCAGCCGGCCTGTGCGGAGGTCAGTACCTGGGGTGCCTCGGCGGGGAAGCCGAGGGAGTTCAGGTGCTCGGCGACCTGCACGGGCGAGCGGGACGCGTTGTTGGTGATGTAGACGACGCGCCGGCCGTCGAGGGCCTCACGCGCGCCGTCGACCGGCTCACCGCCGCGGAAGACGGTTCCGTCGAGGTCGGCGAGCAGGACGTCGTAGTCGTCCAGGAGCTGCAGTCCCGCCATGGCTCAGGCGGTCCCGAGCTCGCGGAGGCGGTCCTCGGCGTCGAGGACGTTCTCGGTGTCCATCTCCACGGCACGCTCGAACCATTCGCGGGCGCCGGCGGTGTCGCCGGTGGCGAGCAGGGCGTCGGCGTAGGCGTAGGTGACGCGCAGGGCGGTCACGGCGGGGAGGTCGGTGGACTCGGACTCCGGCTGCAGGGCGGCCAGGGCGGCGTCGATGTCGCCCAGGTCGTGCTGCGCACCGGAGACGACGATGGCCAGTTCGGCGCGTCCCTCGGGGTCGAGTTCGCCTGCTTCCGGACTGCGGCCGAGTTCGACGGCCTTGTCCGGGTGGCCGAGGCCGCGCTCACAGTCGGCCATGACGGCGAGGAGGCCGGGGCCACCGGCCATACGACGGGAGGCGCGCAGCTCGGTGAGCGCCTCCTTCCAGTTGCCGGCGTGGTAGGCGGCGATGCCGAGGGTCTCGCGGGTGATCGGGACGCGGCCGCCACGGTCCTTGGCGGCGCGTGCGTGGGCGAGGGCCTGCTCGGGGTCCTTGTCCATCAGGGCCGCCGCCATGACGAGGTGGCCGGCGACCTTGTCCGCGTTGTCCTTGGACAGGCTGCGCAGCTCCTGGCGGATGCCGGGGTCGAGTTCCTTCGGGCTGACGTCCGTCGGGATCTCGGGTTCTTGGTTGCGCTGGCTGATGCGCTCCTCGCGGTAGCCCGAACGCATGGGGCCGTTGTGACGGTCGCGGCGACGGTCGTCGCCCTGGTTCTGTCCACCACGGTTGGGGCGTGCACCGTACCGACGGTCGCCGCCGCCTTGGCCACCGCGGTTGTCTCCGCGGTTATCGCGACGCTCTCCGCGGTTGTCGTTGTTGCGTCCGCGGTAGCCACCGCGGTCGTCGCGGTTGCCCTGACGGTCGTCGCGCCGGCCGCCCCGGTTGTCTCCCCGGTTGTCGTTGTCACGTCCGCGGTAGCCACCGCGGTCGTTGCCGCGGGATCCGTCGCGGCCTGAGCCGTAGCCTCCGCGGCCACCCTGGCCCTGCCGGTTTCCTTGGCCGCCGCGACCGTTGCCGCGGTAACCGCTGCCGCCGGAGGACTCGCTCATCTGTCTACCTCTTCCTGGTGATGGGATTCCTGACCGATTCTAGGTCAGGTGGCTACGGAGTCCAACCGGGGCTGAAGGGCGGCGGACCGGACCGTGTCCGAAAAATTGCATAAAAAAAGTGTGTGGTTGGAGAAGTCGACTAGCGACTGCTCCAACCACACACCTTCACTTCAC
>NZ_JBQSWS010000039.1:0-14850 GCF_052377355.1 Corynebacterium sp. AOP40-4SA-5 | reverse complement strand
TCTGTCCACGATTTGCGGGGAAGGCCAGTTCGGCGCGACGTGCTGCCGCAACGTCCTCCAGCGCGTGTGCCCCAGCACCGCCGCCGCCTCGACGTAGGCGGCGTTGCGCACGGCGAGCACCTGGCCGCGCACGATGCGCGCGTACCCGGGGGCGATGCCGATGCCGATGGCGACCACCAGGGTGGTGGCGCCCGGACCGAACGTCGAGGCGATGAGCAGGCCCAGCAGGACGGTCGGGAAGGCGAAGAGCAGCTCGATGGACCGGTTGGCCAGCATCCCCGCCACGGTGCGCGACAGGCCTGCGGCGGTGCCCAGCACCACGGCGAGCACCGTCGCCACCGCCACGGCGCCGAAACCGATGCGCAGGGAGGCGCCGGTGCCGGCGATGATCCGGCTGAGCAGGTCCCGCCCGGAGAGGTCGGTGCCGAAGGGGTGCGCCGGCCCCGGCGGTTGGAGGACGGCGTCGAGGTCGATCGCGTACGGGTCGTAGGGGGCCAGCACCCCCGGCGCGACGGCGGCGACGAAGAGAAGGAGGAGGACGCTTCCGGCGATCAGGGTGGGCAGGCCGGTCGCGGCACGGTGGGCCCGCTGCGACGGCAGCGGGTTCACCGTGCGCAGCCGTGCCAGCAGGCCGCGGGGCGTCTGTGTGGTGGACGG
The DNA here is from genome assembly GCF_052377355.1 of Corynebacterium sp. AOP40-4SA-5. Classification (NCBI taxonomy): domain Bacteria; kingdom Bacillati; phylum Actinomycetota; class Actinomycetes; order Mycobacteriales; family Corynebacteriaceae; genus Corynebacterium; species Corynebacterium sp. AOP40-4SA-5. The sequence goes on along the minus strand of NZ_JBQSWS010000039.1, from coordinate 14,193 downwards.
GGCGGACGGGGTGGACGGGGACTGGACGGCGGTGCTCACGGGACCTCGATCCTGGGGTCGATGACGGTGTAGAGGGCGTCCACCGCGAGGTTGGCCACGGTGTAGACGAGGGCGATGACGATCACGATGCCGCTGACCAGCGGGACGTCGCGGGACTCTGCCGCGGTCACGAGGGTCTGGCCGATGCCGGCGCGGGCGAAGACGGTCTCCGCGATCACCGCCCCGGAGAGCAGCGCGCCGAGGGCCCACCCGGACACCGACACCGCCGGCAGGACGGCGTGACGCAGCACGTGCCCGGCGCGGACCTGCAGGTCGGTGCGTCCCCTGGCGCGTGCGGTGAGCACGTAGGGTTCGTCCAGCGACGCGCGGAACTCGTCGCGCACCACCTGCCCGAGGTACCCGGCCAGCGGGACCGCGAGGGTGAGCACGGGCAGCACCAGCCCCACCGGCCGGTTACCGCTCTCCACCGGGAACCAGCCGAGTCCGACGGCGAACCCGACGAGCAGCAGCGAGCCCAGCCAGTACTGCGGCAGCCCCGCGGCGACGGTCTCCAGCAGGGAACCGAGCACCCCGACCGGCCCGGGGCGTCCGGCGGTCAGGGTGGTCACCAGGACCACGATGAGCCAGGCGACGACCAGGGAGCTGACGGTGAGCACGAGGGTGGGGCCGATCTGGGCGGCGATCACCTCCACGACCGGTTTCTTCAGCTGGTAGGACGTGCCGAGGTCGCCGCGCAGCAGACCGCCGAGGTAGTCGAGGTACTGGCGCCAGACGGGGTCGGTGAACCCGAACTCGGCGTTGACCGGTGCGGTCTCCTCCGGGGTGCGTTCCCGGCTCTCCCCGGAGGACAGGTTCAGCATGAGTGTGGCGCGGTCGCCGGGTGAGAGCACCTGGAGCAGGAAGGTCACCGTGGCCGCCGCCCAGAGGACCAGGGCGGCGGACGCCAGCCGGCCTGCCCAGCGGCGAACCTGGTCGGGGAGCTGTGGGAGCTGTGGGAGCTGCAGTAGCTGTGTCGGCGCCGTCATTTCACGAACCTCGCGTCATGGAAGACCGGCTCGCCCTGGGACTTCTCCGTCCACACGTCGTGCAGCTCCGGGGAGGCCGCCAGGGAGGTGGTCTGCGTGTAGAGCCCGATCGCCGAGGCCTCGTCCCCGATGACCTGCTGGGCCTGCGAGTACAACCGGGACCGGGTGGCGGGGTCCGGTTCCGAGTTGGCCTGCTCGATGACCTCCTGCAGCTGCGGGTCGTTGAGGAAGGCGGTGTTCTGCGGGTTGGGGCTGTCCTCGAGGCGTTGACGCCAGTTGATGTGCAGCAGTCCCGGGGTGGGGCTGGTCCAGTAACCCACGTACGCCTCGTAGCTGTCAGCCGTGGAGTAGCGTCCGCCCTGCCAGTCCGCCCGGTTCACCGGGATGAGCTGCAGGTCGAATCCTGCGTCACGGGCCTGTGCCGCCACGTCCTGCAGCACCGCGGCACCCTCCGGGCCGACCACCGAGTCCGCGGCGTAGACCACGCGGGCGGACAGCCGTCGGCCGTCCTTCGTGCGCACGCCGTCGTCGTCGCGGCCCGTCCACCCCGCCTCGTCGAGCAGGCCGGCGGCCCTGGCGGGGTCGTGCCCCTGGTCGCCGGCGGTGGGGTCGTGGTCGGGGGTCGACTGGCTGAGTGCACCGTTCGGGTTGTAGGGAACCACCCCCAGGAACGCCGTCTCCACGGCCTTGCGCCGGTCCGCCGAGTACGCGAGCGCCTGTCGCACGCGCGGGTCGTCGAAGGGTGCGGTGGAGGCGTTGGGGATGATCGCGTTCGGCCGCCCACCGGTGATGTACCGGCTGGTCTGGAACCGGCGCGTGGCGTCCGCCCAGTCGACCGGCGGCACGTTGTAGATCACGTCGGACGATCCGCTGGTCAACGACCCGTAGCGCAACACCGGGTCCTTGAGGAACTTCCACCGGACCTCGTCGACGTAGGCGGGCCCCTGGTGCCGCGCGTTGGCGGGGGCGGAGTTGTAGTCGGGGTTGCGCACGAAAGTGATGGACCGGTTCCGGTCCCACCGTTGCAGGATGAAGGGCCCGGAACCCACGGGGTTCTCACAGTTCGCCTCGGCGCCCCGGGCCAGGGCGGTGGGCGACTGGATGCCGAAGTAGCCCTGGGACAGCACCGGGAGCAGCGGCTCGTAGGGACGGTCGAGGGTGAGCCTGAAGGTCAGGTCCTCCAGGGCCTCGGTGGTCTCCACGTACTCGCCGATGTAGGCCAGCACCGTGGAGTTCGCCGTCGCCGGGTCGGGGCGCCCGAGGTAGAGGTCGAAGTTCGTCTTCACCGCCTCCGCGTCCAGCACCGTGCCGTCGGTGAAGTGCACGTCGGGCTTCAGGTGGAAGGTGTAGGAGAGCCGGTCGTCGGAGACGTCCCAGGACTCGGCGAGCCACGGGACGGGCCGGTCCTCGTCGTCCAGGGACACCAGGCTGTCGAGGTACTGGCGGGCCAGGAAGCCGTTCTGCACCCACCCGCCGTGGGCGCAGGGTGGTTCCTGCTCATGTCCGTACTCCACGGTGCCACCGTCGACGAACTCGCCGGACGCCGGCTCCACGCCGGTGTCCCGTCCGTCACCTCGTTCCGGCGGGGCGCAGGACGCCAGGCTGAGACAGGTTGCCGCGGTGGTCACCACGGCCACGAGTGTGCGATGGTGTCTGGGGCGGCGGGGTCGGGCTCGGCGTTGTCGGTGCACGGGTCTTCTCTCGGTTCGTCGGTCAGGCTGGACGCGTCGAGCCGACCCTAGGGTCGCCCGGTGGGCCTCCCCAACGATTCACCACGGGATGATTCCAATTCTTCCGGCCCGGACCAGCGCCCCCGTAGCCTCTCCCCGCATGACCTCACCCAACTCACCCGCCCAGCCACCACTCAAGTTCGCGGCCTTCGTCATGAACACCACCTCGCACATCCTCCACGGCGCGTGGCGGCGTCCCGAGGCACGCCAGCACGACTTCAACGACCTCGACCACTGGGTCGAGCTGGCCCGCACACTGGAGCGGGCCAGGTTCGACGCCATCTTCTTCGCCGACGTCGTCGGGCTCTACGGCGACTACCAGGGCGACTGGCGCAAGTTCGTGGACTCCGGCCTGCAGATCCCCAGCAACGACCCCACGGTCCTGGTGTCCGCACTCGCCGCCGCCACGGAGCATCTCGGCATCGCCGTGACCAGCTCTCCGATCCAGTCCCCGCCGTTCGAGTTCGCCCGCAAGATCTCCACTCTCGACCACCTCACCGGCGGGCGGATCGCCTGGAACGTCGTCACCAGCGCCTCGGAGAACGCGTGGCGCAACTTCGGCCACGACGGACTCGCCGACCACGACGACCGCTACGCCCTCGCCGACGAGTACCTGGACGTGCTCTACAAACTCTGGGAGGGGTCCTGGGACGACGGCGCCCTGGTCCAGGACAAGGAGGCGGGGATCCACGCCGACCACACGAAGGTCCACAAGATCAACCACCACTCACCGCACTACTCCGTAGAAGGTCCGCACCTGGTAGCCCCGTCGCCGCAGCGCACACCCGTGCTGTTCCAGGCAGGCTCCTCCCCCACCGGGCGCCGCTTCGCCGCACGCCACGCGGAGGCACAGTTCATCACCGCGCCGTCGCCGCAGGACGCCACGACGCTGATCGCGGACACCCGCCGGCTGGTGTCCGAGGCCGGCCGCGCGCCAGAGGACCTGACGTTCTTTCAGGGACTCTCCTTCGTGGTCGGCGGCACCGAGGAGGAGGCCAGACGCAGGGAACGCGAGCTCGACGAGAGCCTCGACCTGACCACGCTGCTCGCCCACGCCGCGGGCGGCACCGGCATCGACCTGGGTGCCGCCGACCTGGACACCCCGATCGGCGACCTGACCACCCAGGGCACCCAGTCGACGCTGCTCTGGTTGCGGCAGGCCGTCCAGGGACGCGAGCCGACGGTGCGCGACCTGGCGGAGAACCGTGCCCGCTCCGGGCGGGTGGTCGGCGCCCCGGAACAGATCGCCGAGGAACTCTCACGCTGGCGCGACGCCGGTGTCGGCGGCGTGAACGTCATCAACGCCACCATCCCCGGCAGCTACGAGGAGTTCGCCGAGCAGGTCCTCCCCGTCCTGCGGGAGCGTGGTCTCGCCCGGTCGGAGCACACGCCGGGCACCCTGCGCTCACGGCTGGGCGGCGGTGACCGCCTGCCGGACAGCCACCCGGCGTCCGGCTACCGCAACGCGTTCACCCCGAGCCGAACCCGGGCATAACCCACAGAAGTATGTTTCCATCGGTGGTGGTGCCCCCGGGGCTCCGGGGAGCACCACCAGACAACACCCACTCCTCAACTCTCCAAGGAGCGCATCATGGGACACACACGTGTCAGCAGGAAGTTCGTCACCGCAGCCCTGTCCGTGGGCATCGCGGGAACCGTCGCAGCAGGGGCAGCGTCCCCCGCGGTGGCACAGGAGGCGCCGGCACCCGGCGTCGGGCAGAAGGTCGACGTCGGTGTCAGCATCGACCCGGTCACGGTGGTGGACTCCATCAGGGACGCCGTCAACGACCAGGACGACAGGGGCGGCGCGGTCCGCGCCGGCCTGGACATCGCCTACACGCAGACCGAGGGCAAGAGCATCGACGGCCAGGGTCCCGTGACGGCCGTGGCGATCGCCAACAAGAACCAGGACATCAACTCCGAGGGCCAGATCTGGGCCGAACCGATCGACATCAAGGGCGGGAACTACGTCCTGTACTTCTACTCCAACGCCGGTTCCCTCACGAACGACGGTGACGGCGGGTGGATCAACTGGGGTGCCCAGGGACAGATCAACCGGGAGGACAACGTCATCAGGTTCGACTGACGTGTCCTCCCGGCGCTGCGGGACCTGCACCTAGTGGTCTGCGAAAACGGCCTCCTCGGCGAGCAGGCGTGCGGCGCGTACGGCCTCGCCCAGGTTCATGTTCAACGGGTTGCCGTGCCCCGGCAGGATGGCCTCCGCCTCGATGCTCTCCAGGGCGTCCAGGGTGTCCGGGGCGTCCAGGGATGTCCAGGGATGTCCATCGGGCCGTCGCCGGGCCACCCACCGTCGATCATCGTGAGCTCGTCGCCCTCACGAAGAATGCCGACGTTGACCTCCGTACCACTGAAACAGAAGACGTCTTTCGCGATTTCAGTCATTCTGGAACCTTTCTCGTGCAATGGGGTGCCATCCGGTCCCCCGGAGGGCCCCGGCGCTTGTACGCTGTGGGCATGTCACCCCACCCCGGCACCCCGGAAAACCCCCTCGACCTGCTGATCGTCGGTGCGGGCCTGTCCGGCGTCGACCTCGCCCACCACGTCTCCCGCGCCTTCCCGACCTGGTCGTGGGAGATGCACGACGCCAACAGCGATCTCGGCGGAACATGGCACACCTTCACCTACCCGGGCATCCGGTCGGACTCGGACATGGCGACCTACGGGTTCCCCTTCGCCCCATGGCCGCACGAGGGCACGTTGGGGCAGGGCGTGGACATCAAGGAATACATCCGCAACGTCGCCCGCGACTGCGGTGCCCTGGAGCACCTACGCACCTGCTCCTGGGTGCGCGACGCCGACTGGCTCAGCGACCGCGGGATGTACCGGGTCACCACCGTGACGCAGGACGGTGAACGCACCGTCCACGCCCGGCGCGTGCACTTCGCCTCCGGCTACTTCGTGCACGGCCGGGGCCACCGTCCTGCCTTCCCCGGCGAGGAGGACTTCACCGGCACCCTCATCCACCCGCAGCAGTGGCCGGAGGACCTCGACTGCGCAGGACGCCGCGTCGTGGTCATCGGTTCCGGCGCCACCGCCGTCACCCTGGTGCCCGCCCTGGAACGCGCCGGTGCACACGTGACGATGCTGCAGCGCAGCCCCACCTACGTCGCCCCGATGGCGGCGGTGGACCGGATCAGCGCCTTCTGGCGCCGGGTCCTGCCCACCCGGGCGGCCTACCCGGTGTCGCGGCTGCACCACGCCACGCGCGACATCGTGCAGCACCTCGTCGGCCAGCGTGCCCCGGGCCTGTTCACCCGCGCGCTACGCCGGATGCAGCGTAACTACCTGGACGAGGAGCAGATCGACCGGCACTTCACCCCGCACCACATGCCGTGGGAGAAGCGGGTCTGCAAGGCACCGGACGGTGACCTGTTCACCGCGCTGGGCGGCAATGCGCGCATCGTCACCGACACCGTCGAACGGTTCACCGCCGACGGTGTCCGGGTGGGTTCCGGCGAGGAGCTCGGCGCCGACGTCATCGTGACCGCCACCGGCCTGGACCTCCAGGCGTTCGGTGGTGGCACACTCAGCGTGGACGGGCGCCCCCTGCAAGTCAACGAGCAGGTCTTCTACCGGGGCATGATGCTCGCCGGCCTGCCGAACTTCAGCTTCACGGTGGGCTACATCAACGGCTCGTGGACGCTGCGCTCCGACCTGGTGTCGCGCTACATGGTGAAGCTGTGGAAGACCGGCGTGCAGGTCTACCGCCCCGCCACCCCGCCGCCGGACGCCGGACGCCCCCTGTTCGACTTCGCCGCCGCCTACCTGCGGCGCAGCGCCGACCGGTTCCCGACCCAGGGGTACTCCTCCCCGTGGGTGTACTCCCAGAACTACCTCCGCGAACTGGCCGAGTTCACCCTCGGCGACCAGCGCCGCGAGATGGTGTTCGGTGACTGACGGTGGCTGAGTCCGCCGCGCCGGTGCCCCGGCCCGTCCCTGTCGCCGCCGCGGCGGCCGGAGCAGCCCTGCTGCTCTACGCCGTGCTGTGGGCCGGGTGGGTGCACCACTGGTCCTGGGTGGACGTGCCGGACGCCCGGGCGCTGGACGCCGCCCAGGACATGGCCGCGCGGTGCGGCTGGTGGGTGACGGCGTGGAACACCCTCAGCACCGTCCTCGCCCCCGCAGTGTGGCGGGTGCTGGTAATCGTCCCGGTGGGGCTGGCCCTGTTCCGCCGGGACCTGCCGCTCGCCGCATTCCTGGCGGTGAGCGTGTGGGGCGGCGGGCTGGTCTCCCAGACGGCCAAACACCTGGCAGACAGGGACCGGCCGGTCACCCGCATGGTCGAGGCGTCCGGCACCTCGTTCCCCTCCGGCCACGCCCTGGGCGTGCTGGTCGCCGTCGGCACCCTGCTGGTCGCCTACCGGCACCTCGCCGGACGCTGCCGACGCGCCGCCGCCGCTGGCGGCGTCCTTCTGGTCCTGCTCGTCCTGCTCGTCGGCGTCTCGCGCGTGGCGTTGAACGTGCACCACCCCTCGGACGTGCTCGCCGGCTGGGCGCTGGGGTTCGCCTGGCTGGTGCTGTGCGTGGTGTTCTACCGCTTCGCCGTGCGCGGGCGGAACACCGGCAGCACGCGGTAGTGCGAGACGAAGTCGGCGTGGGAGATCTCCTTGCCCACCTCGCCGTCGTGCGCGACCGCGGACGGTCCGTCCACCAGGTCGAACCGGAACTCCGGCCGGTGCAGCTCGTGGTAGAACGGGCTGCGGCTCAACCGGCCGGTCAGCAGTGACGCGGTGATGCGCAGCCGGGCGAAGGGTTTGCCGATCTCCAGGATGCGCACGTCGATCAGGCCGTCGCAGATGGCGGACCGGTCGACCGGCGCGAAGCCGGTGGGTCGGTACAGGGAGTTGCCGAGGAAGAACAGGGAAGTCTTCAGCGTCCTGTTGTCGTAACGGATCTCCACGGCTTGCTCGTCCTTGAGCACCCGCCACGCGGCGACGACCGCGGCCAGGTTCTTGCCGATCTTGCCCTCGTAGCGTTCGCGGGTCTCCACGAAGCGTGGGTAGGCGCCGATGCTGGCGGTGTTGAGCAGCGTGGTGTCGCCGTTCAGGGTGACCACGTCCACCATCTCCAGCGTGCCGGCGCGGAGGGCGGCGACGGTCTGGTCGGTGGTGGCGCAGCCGATCTGCTTGGCGAAGTGGTTGAACGTCCCGGCGGGGAACACCGCGAGCGGCCTGTCCGCCGACAACGCGACGCCGGCGGCGGCCGCCACGGTCCCGTCACCACCGGCAATGCCCAGCACGTCCGCGCGCGACACGGCGTCCTCCAGGACCCGGACGACGTCGTCCTGCGGGGTCAGCGAGACGATCTCCGCGGCGGGAAGGGCCTTCTCGACGCGCTTGAGGACGCGCTCCCCCGTCCCGCTGCCGGACGCCGGGTTGACCACCAGGACGAGCCCCTCCCCCTTCTCGCGGGGCGGTTCGTCAAGGTAGAGGTGCTCGGTCGTGGTGGTGGCGGGCGCGGTCACCGGGGGAACCAGTTTCCCGCCGAGCAGCGCGATGCCGGCACCCAGGCCCCATCCGGCGAGGACGTCGCTGGGGTAGTGCGCGCCGGTGTAGACGCGCGAGAACCCGACGAGCCCGGCGAGTGTACCGAGCACGGTGCCCGCCGGTGCGCTCTCCAGGGCCGCACCGGTGGCGAAAGCGGCGGCGCTGGCGGAGTGGCCGGAGGGGAAGGAACTGGACTTCGGGTAGCGCCGGATCCGGCGGGCGAATGGGACGGAGGCGTGGCCGGGCCGGTCACGCTTCCAGGAGCGTTTGGCGAACTGGTTGGCCACGAGGCTCGAGACCGCCAGGCTGGCCAGTCCGCGTGCGGCGGCGCGTTGCAACGGTGACCTGCGGGTGAGCGCCATGGCTCCGGCGAGACCCATCCACAGCTTCGAGTTGTTCGCCGCGGTGGTCAGGCGCGGCAGTACGGCGTCCAGGGTGGGTTTGTCCGCCCCGGCGACGGACTCAAAGACATCGTGGTCCATGCGTTGCAGTCCACCGAGTACCTGGTCCGATGCCTGTGATCGGCGACGTCTTCCCATGACCTGGCCCTCCGTACGTCCGTGCGCTCATGTATCGCTGACTGTCCGATGGGTACAGGCTACCCGGCGTTTCAGTTCCAGACTGAGCAGACGCTGGCTAATGCACGACATCAACCTGGCCGGGGCTGACGCACGTGGGACGGGCGGCGGCGACCACGCCACGACGGGAGCCGCTTCCACACCCCGCGCCGCACCGGCCGAGTACGGCACAGGAGAGCTTGAGTGTGGGCTCTCATACCCCTCCCGTTACCTAACCGAAGACTTCGAGCTCACGCTTGACCACCTTGCCGATGGGGTTCCGCGGCAGCGGCTCACTCATGAAGACCACGTCCCGCGGCACCGCGGGGGCCATGAAGGTATCCCGCACGTGATTGCGGATGTCGTCTCCGTCCAGATCCACGGAACCGTCCGTGACCACATATGCTTTGACCCGCTGGAATTTCTCGTCGTCCTCCACCCCGATGCAGTAGGACTCGACCACACCGTCGGCCCGGTCGATAATGTCCGAGACCGATGTCGGCCAGATGTTCTCACCGCCGACGATGATCATGTCGTTGTTGCGTCCCAGGACACGCAACCGCCCGCTTTCCGGGTCGATGACTCCCTTGTCGCCAAGGCTCAGCAGCCCCCGCGAGGCGTCTTCACGCTCCCATCCGCCGAGATAGCCCTTCATGGACATCGCATTACGCGCGTGAACGACGCCCACCTCGCCCGCCGCCACTTCCTCCCCAGTTCCGGGATCAAGCACCTCCAGCCGGCCATTCCACACCGGGTGGCCCGCGGTAAGCGGATCCTCCTTAAGGTCCGACGGACTGGAGTACGAGACGAGCAGACCTTCCGTGGACCCATAGCCAGAACCGACGATATAGCCGAACTGGTCCTGCAGCCCGCGAACCAAGTCCTCACTCATCGCGTTTCCCGCATTGAGGACGAACTTGAGAGAAGAGGTGTCATACAGGCTCGGGTCAGCGTTATAAATCGCAAGTTTGTCCTTGAGAAAGACCGCCGAGCTGATCAACCCATCACACCGGTAATCATCGATCTGCCGAAGTACGTTCTCAGCATCGAAGACTCGTTGTGTCACGATGGTGCAGCCCGCGAACAATGCGATAGTCGACGCACCCCAACCGAGAACATGGAACATGCTTGCAGTCATCTGCAGCGTGCACCCCGCCTTCAATCCGCAGGTTTCCACCGGCGGACCGAGCACGCCCAAGGGTACGTGCGGCTCTCCGTGTTGGACCGCCTTCGGCGTGCCACTCGTCCCCGAGGACATTAACACGACGCTTCCCTGCACAGGTCGGCGCTCGAAAACAACCTCTTCCGCACCGGGAGTAGCCCAGAGATCCTCGAAGGAGGGAAAAGTGATGTCTTCACGGGAGTCGGGGCCGACCCATGAATGACACACCTTCAATTTCTCCCCCATCTCGGGGATAACGTTGTCGAACTCGGAGTCGACGAACAAGAATTCCAGACTATGTTCATCCACAAGACTTCCGAGCTGCGCCTTGCTCGCACCAACATTGAGGAGAAACGCCGAGAAGCCAACGTAACCCTTTGCCGCCAACGGGACGAGAAAACCTCGCCCGTTGCGCGCCATGATCCCGACTCGGCTATCTGCGTCGACGCCGTTGACGACAAGTGCCTTCGCGGTGCGAATGGCAAGTTCACGCAACTCCGAGAACGTCAATTCACCTTCATCATCGACCAAGGCCACCCGATCGGGGTAACGGGAAGCCGCTGCTTCCAGCAACCCAGAGAGGGATGCGCCGTAATGCACCAGGCTTTTGGCAGTGGATATGCCGTGCCTCGCTCGAAAACCCGTGAAGAACCCCGCAGCGATCGCCGCCCGAGCACCTCGAAGCACGCCCTTCGTGTCGAAAATTATCTGCTGTGCTGTAGTTCTCATCAGATCTTCACTTCCTTTATCTCGTTCAATATTGATTCTGTTTCTGATACTTGGCCCAAACAGTATTGGCTCGACCAGAACGTAATCTGACATCTGCGCTCGTGCAGCCGTCATCGATCTGTACGCCGGCTACTCCCTCCCGGAATCCAGCCGGGTGATAAATCTCGGAGACCAAGGCGAGGGACCCCGACCAAGGAGGACACCCCTTGCACCGTTGGCACCCGGGGAACTTCAGGATTCCTGATGGTTGTCACACTGGCAGCGTAGTTGTATTTGCTTCCTCGCGCGAGGGGTCCAGCGAACAGGAGCAGTGCCTGAGCAAGTACCCGGCCGGGCTGGTACCCTGCCCGCAGCACACAGCCAGTCTTCCCCGGCGCATTCGGCGACGGAAAAATGAACCGACATCTCCCATTGCCGCACCCCCGGGGCCCAAGAATGTGCCCGGGGCGTAGAGCCTGACCGATCTCCGTCCCACGTGACGCCTCATGGCGCTCTCTGGTCCCTGGTTGACGCAGCCAGCTACGGACCCTCTCACCAACGTGTCAAGGTACTCCATTGTATCTACCTGCTTTCCCACCCAGGCGCTCGCCTGTCGCGTGGGACACTATCTCACCACCGAACTTCAGCGCAGCGCAGTCGCTCGAACTTGGCGTATCGGACCACGTTGACAGCCTGGTGAGACGGCCGGCCTGGCACCTACGATGAACACCGAACAGGCTGGCGCGGGAGGAGATCGACATGCAACGACGTTGTGAGTGAAATAATTTGTGGTGCGACTTCCTGAGCTCTTCGTGGTGAGCCGACCGAACACCACCTTGAATAGTCAGTCGTCCCGATGGTTAACTCCAGGATTTAAGCAGGCGAATACAATCCTCAAGGCGTATGGCGTTGATGTGTGTCGACTTACTCAACATCGTAGAATGCCGATTTCAAGAGCACCAGACTACGACGGCCTTCCACTGAAGAGCGGAATGGATGCGTAGTTACAGCAAACGTGCGGGACTGGACGCGGAAACCAAACCATTGTCGGTTAGCACCGGTTACAGGTCTACGTCGCGATGTCGATAAGGCTGGCAACTGACGCGACGAGCAGCCCTCGATGATGCCTCAAGTGTTTAGCTGACCAAGGTTCCTCCGGCGAGTGAACCTTAAGCGCCGGGGAGGCGTATTGCCACGCCGTAACCTGACCCAACAGCAGGGCGAGAACATCGACTGCCTGCCCACCGAACTTCTCCGAGAGCGCTGCTACCTTCGGCGCGTATGTAGCGACCTCGCCGGCAGAAGCATCGGGGCGTTCCAGGCCAGCCCACGAAGTCAACCGCAGGACATCTGGATGCTCAATCAGGTAATCAAACAGCGCTCCTGCATACCCAGGCAGGTCCTCGACCTCGAACGGGACCGCCTCTGCCATCTCTGCCAGCGATCGAGCCACGATGATGTCGAACAGGGTGCCCTTAGGGCCGAAGTGCACGTAGATCGACCGTTTGTTCACCTTGCCTGCGTCGGCGATCCGGTCCACCCGCGCACCCGCCAGGCCGCGCTCTGCGAACTCGCTACGGGCGGCTTCCAAGATCCTTCGCTTGGTTTCGGCAGCGTTGGGTGGCATGGCTTCCAATCTACAGGTAACCAACTAGTTATTGACACGGGGGTCCGAGCGTGCCACGATCGGGACTGTAAGTATCCAGTTAGTTACGGAAGGAGCACGCATGCCCCAGAAGATTCTCATCACCGGAGCCAGCAGTGGATTCGGACGTGGAGCGGCCATCGAACTCGCCCGCCAAGGTTGGGACGTCATCGCTGCCGCTGAGACATGGCCACAGGTACGAAGCCTCCGCGAAGACGTACACTCTGCCGACGTTGAGCTGACTGTCATCAAACTGAACCTGCGGGACAACATCGACATCTCCCATGCCGCGAACTTCGACGTAGACGTCCTTGTTCTCAACGCGGGAGTGATGGAGGGTGGAGCTGTCGTCGATATCCCGCTCCAGCGGGTCCGCGAGTCGTTCGACGTCAACGTGTTCGGCCATCTGGAACTGGTACAGGCCATCGCACCGAAGATGATCGAACGTCAGCAGGGACGTATCGTGTGGACCTCCTCGATGGGCGGCATCCTCGTTGTTCCGTTCCTGGGGGCCTACTGCGCCACCAAGCACGCAATCGAAGCGATTGCCGGGTCAATGAAGACCGAACTCGAGCCCTTCGGAATCAAGGTCGCCACCGTGAACCCCGGAGTGTTCAACACCGGCTTCAACGACACCGGCGCTGAAAGCTACGTGCAGTGGTACGACCCCGAAACCGCGAATATCCCCATGCCCGACTTCGGGGACTCACTGGCGTATCAGGCCGATCCGCAGGAAATGGTCGATGCGATGGTTGAAACGATCACGTCCGACAATCCCGACTACCGGACCATGCGGCCACAGGAAACCATTGCTGCCGCCAAGCAGTGGCAGGAAACCGAGTGGACCCAGAAAGCCTAATTCCTCGCCAGAGAACGAAGGAGTAGAACCTATGGCACAGCCCACAATCACCCTCGAAGCAGCCACACGGGCTATCGATGCAGGCAAGCGCAAGGCACGGGAACTAGGGCTGAACGCGGTCTTCGCAGTCCTCGACGCCGGCGCAAACCTGGTCTCCTTCGAGCGCATGGACCGAGCATGGCTGGCATCCAATGACCTCGCCATCACGAAAGCTCGAACTTCGGTAATGTTCGAGATGCCGAGCGAATCGCTGAACGCTCCAGTGCAGTTGGGTGAACCCCTCGCGCACTTCGACCACACCAGCGGTGGACTACTGCTCATGGGAGGTGGCGTGCCCATTACGGACGCGGAAGGAAACCTCCTCGGGGCACTTGGTGTCTCTGGCGGAACACCAGAGCAGGACGCCGAGATTGCTCGCGCGGCTGTGAGCTGATGCACACAGCGGCATGACCAGCTCGATCGCATCGACGGGCTCCGGTCGGCAGCAAGGGAGCAGGGCGGTCACTCTGACCGCGCCGCGCATCAGTTCGACCATGAAGTACACCCCGAATCAGAAGCATCCACCCGGCTGCTCTTCATCCTTATTGAGTTGAGGCCAGGATAGCGTTTGACATCATGATAATATCAGGGGCGTAATTCGTCGCACCGATCCGCCAATGGCAGGGTTCACCCTCATGGCCCGCAAGGAAATCACCCAGTTCTTCGACGATCTCGACAACACCCTCCTTAGCACCGAGGGGGTCAATGCCGTCGAGTTCAGCCACGTGGGATCGGCCTACGTCCTGGACCTGTCCGCGGACAACGCGCAGAAATTCGCTGACACCGCCGCGGCCCGGTACACCACCGCCAACTTGTCGTACCGGGCCACCAACCCCCGCCACTGCCTAACCTTGTTGAACACCCACTCAACAACATTACGGCCCTTGTAGGCCTCAGTATCGAACCCCGGTGGCCTGCCGCCACCGACCCGCGGCACCGGGATGTCATCAATGATCTGGTG
>NZ_JBQSWS010000038.1:0-16636 GCF_052377355.1 Corynebacterium sp. AOP40-4SA-5 | reverse complement strand
GAGCCGAAAGGGGCTCTGCCCGGGGGACGGGGGCGAAGATCGAGCGTGGGATGGTTGAACCCGACGGTTCAACCATCCCACGCTCGATTTTTGCCCCTGGCGCCCGGCTCAGCGCCTGTCTAACCGCCTACTTCAGGATCTGGCGGCCCATCACCATGCGGCACACCTGGTTGGTTCCCTCGTAGATCTGGGTGATCTTGGCGTCGCGCATCATGCGCTCCACCGGGAAGTCACGGGTGTAGCCGTAGCCGCCGAGCAGCTGCACGGCGTCGGTGGTGACCTCCATGGCGATGTCGGAGGCGAAGGTCTTCGACCCGGCGGCCAGCAGGCCGAGCTTGTCGCCGCCCTCGGCCTCGCCACGCTCTGCGTTGGACGCGGCGGTGTAGATCATCAGCCGGGCGGCGTCGATCTTCATCTTCATGTCCGCGAGCATGAACTGGGTGTTCTGGAACGCCGCGATCGGCTTGCCGAACTGCTTGCGCTCCTTGACGTAGTCCACCGCGGCGTCGAAGGCACCCTGGGCGATGCCCAGCGCCTGGGCACCGATCGTGGGGCGGGTGTGGTCCAGCGTCGCCAGGGCGGTCTTGAAGCCGGTCCCCTCCTCACCGATGATGCGGTCTGCGGGGATGCGGCAGTCCTCGAAGTACAGTTCGGCGGTCGGGGAACCCTTGATGCCGAGCTTGTGCTCGAGCCCGCCGACGCGGAATCCGGGGTCGTCCTTGTGCACCATGAACGCGGAGATGCCGTTGGCCCCGGCCGCCGGGTCGCTCACGGCCATCACGGTGTACCAGGTGGACTTGCCGCCGTTGGTGATGAAGCACTTGGAGCCGTTGAGGACCCACTCCTCGCCGTCGCGCACGGCCTTGGTCTTCATGCCGCCGGCGTCGGAACCTGCCTCGCGCTCGGTCAGCGCGTAGGACGCCATGGCACCGTTGGCGATGTCCGGCAGGACTTGCTGCTTGAGCTCCTCGGAGCCGGAGAGGATCAGGCCCATCGTTCCGAGCTTGTTCACCGCCGGGATCAGCGAGGAGGCACCACACACGCGGGCGACCTCCTCGATCACGATCACCGCAGCCAGCGAGTCGCCGCCCTGTCCGCCGTACTGGTCACCGACGTGGATGGCGTTGAACCCGCTGTCGTTGAGGGCCTTGAGCGCCTCCTCCGGGAAGCGCTCGTCCTCGTCGACGGCGGCGGCGTAGGGGGCGATCTCCTGCTCTGACAGGCCTCGGATGCTGTCGCGCAGTTCGCGGTATTCTTCCGGCAGCTGGAAGAGGTCGAAATCGGGGTTGAAAGCCATGGACGTCAGTCTCCTGGGGAAAATCGTGGGCAGTGCTCGCACGGGACGTTACCCCGGGGCCGCGGTCCCGCGTGGAGGTACCGTGAACCCGGTGTTGTGATTCAGCCTACACTGGGGGTCATGTCTACCGAGCACCCGTCAGACGCCCCGACCACCCCTCGCCTCACCGCCGGAGGCGCCCACGACCTGCACAGACGTCGTAGGACGCCCCGGCGCGCCGCCGGTGCCGCGTGCGCCGCCGGCGCGGTCGGCGTTCTGGCCCTATCCGTCCTCGCCGGGTGTTCCGACGGCGACGGCTCCGGGTCCGACGCCGGTTCGGACGCCTCGACGAGCACGACGACGCCGACGCCGGTGGCCACCGGCGAACCCGGCGGCAGCGGCGGCGACACTGAAACCTCGGAGGGCGCCGCGGCGTCCGGCGCCGACAGGCGGTGCACCACCGGCGACCTGGACGTCACCGCGGATCAGTCCCAGGGCGCGGCCGGCAGCATCCTGCTGGACGTGGAGTTCACCAACACCTCCGACGGCTCCTGCGCCCTCGCCGGGTTCCCCGGGGTCACCCTCGTCGACGAGGCCGGCGAGCCGGTCGGTGCGCCGGCCGAGCGTGAGGAGAACGTGCCGTCGTCGGTGGTGGAGCTCGCCGCGGGGTCGACCGCGACGTCGGCGCTGAGCATCGGCCGGGCGGAGAACTACGACGAGACCGCCTGCGGCCCCACCCCGGCCGGTGGTCTACAGGTCATCGTGCCGGAGGAGGAGCAGACCACCGTCCTCGACGTGCCTGACCTGACCGCCTGCACCGCCGATGACGTGACGCTGCTGTCCGTCCAGCCCCTGACCGACGGCGCGTGAGACGGGGCCGGCTCCCGGTCCTGCTCCCGCTGCTGCTCGTCGTCGCGCTCCTGGCGTTGCGCGGGTGGCAGCTCAGCCAGCGGACCTTCTACTGGGACGACCTGGTCATCCCTCCGTCCTTCCGTGACTCCGGACTGTGGGCCCCCTACGACGGGCACCTGATGCCCGGCTCGGCGGCGCTGCAGATCGCCGTGGACTCCCTCGCACCCCTGCAGTGGTGGTTGCCGTGCGTGGTCACCCTGGCGGCGACGGCCCTGGCCGTGGGCCTGTGGCGGGTCCTGCTCGGCCGGCTCACCGACCGGTGGGGTCTGCGGGTCCTGGGGTTCACCGCCCTGGTGTTCTCCCCGTTCCTGGGCACCGCCACCGGGTGGTGGTCGGCCGGAGTCAACGCCCTGGCCTGGCAGCTCACCGCCGCAGGTGTCGGCCTGGCGCTGACAGCCCCGCGCGGGGTCGTGCTGCGCACCACGCTCGCCACGCTGGTGCTGCTGGGCGGGTTGCTCATGACGGAGCGGGCGCTGACGGTGGTGCCGGCGGTGCTGGCCGTCGCGCTCGTCCTGCGGGTGCGCCGGGGCCCCTCCCGCGACCGGCTGGTGCTGGTGGCGCCGGCGCTGCTCACCCTCGCATGGGCCGGGGTGTACCTCGCCCTGGTCGGACGTGGTGACGGCGGTGGTGAGGCGCCGGGGCTGCACGGGGTCACCTCCGCGCTCGGCTCCTCGGTGCTGCCCGGCGTCCTCGGCGGGCCGTGGAGCTGGGACCGGTGGGACCCCTCCCCCGCGTTCTCCACGACGTCGACCCTGGTGCAGGTCATCGTGGGCGTCCTGCTGGCCGTCCTGCTCGTGTGGACGTTGGCGCGCACGCGCCGCCGCCCGGCGGCGTTCCTCGCGGCGCTCACGGCGCTGGCCGCGTCCTGCGCGTACCTGCTGGTCGTCCTGCTGCTGCTGCGTGAGGGACGCACCGGCGACGGGGCGTCCGACCTGCTCGCCCGCGGCATGCACTACTACGCCGACTGGTGGTCGGTCACCGTGGTGCTCGTGGTGGCCGCGGCCCCGGTAATGGCACGCACCTGGACCGCGGTACTGGCCGCCGTCCTGTTCACGCTGAGTTCCACGGTCTCGACCGTGACGTGGGTGTCCGCGTGGTCGGACGACGCGACCGCCGCGTACCTCGCCGGCGTGCGGCAGGCCGTGTCGGAGGCGCAGGACGCCGGCACCGTCCTGCTCGACCAGAACACCCCGCTGGAGGTCCTCACCCCGCTGATGTCGCCCTACAACAGGGTCGGCGCGATCGCCGCCGGTGGCGGCGGGGACGGTGTCGGCGACGTGAGCACCGCGCCCACGGTCGTCCTGCCGGACGGACGCGTCGCCGAGGCCCACGTGCTCGACGTCGCACGCCGCGTCCAGGGCGACGTCCCCGACTGCGGCGTCCGTGTCGACGCCGGCCAGCCGCAGATCATCACCGTGGAACCCGCGCTGCCCTTCGGCGACTGGACGTGGGAGTTCACCGCCACCGCCGACCGGGAGCTGACCGTGGAACTGTCCACCCCCAACGGCCTGGAGGACGAGGCGCAGTGGCGGGCGCGTGCGGTGGACGTGGACGTCGACACCGACCTGGTCACCAGGTGGGTCAACCTCTCCGGCGGAGGCGGCACGATCCTGGCGGAGATCGACGGCCCACCCGGCGCCCACGTGTGCGTCGGTGCCGGGGCTGTGGGCGCGCTCACGGCCCGCTAGGCTGGGGAGACCAGCGACGCGACAACGCCCTCGACGAAAGGCACCCCACACCATGTACGACATCGTCATCATCGGCGGCAACGGGAAGGTCGCCAGGCTCACGGCACCGATGCTCGTCGAGGCGGGCAATTCGGTGACCTCCGTGATCCGCTCGCGTGACCAGTTCAACGACGCCCGCGAGACCGGGGCGACCCCGACGGTGGCGGACGTCGAGACGATGAGCACCGACGCCATCGCCGACCTGCTCGAGGGCCACGACACGGTCATCTGGGCTGCCGGCGCCGGCGGCGGGAACCCGGAGCGCACCTTCGCCGTGGACCGCGACGCGGCGATCCGCACCATCAACGCCGCCGAGGAGGTCGGTGTCGGCAGGTTCATCATGCTGTCGTGGTCGGGCTCGTACCTGGACCACAGCTTCCCGGAGGACAGCGACTTCTACCCCTACGCCGAGTCCAAGGCGGCCGCCGACCAGCACCTGCGGGACTCCGAACTGGACTGGACGATCATCGCGCCGAGCCGGCTGACCGACGACCGCGACCGTGGCGGCATCGAGATCCTGCCCGAGGGCGACGGACGCACGGACGCCACCGAGGTCCCGCGTGAGACGGTGGCCCAGACCATCGTCGCCGCACTCGAGTGCCCGCAGACCTCCGGTCGCACGATCCGGTTCAACGCCGGCAACGAGGATCCCCACGAGGCGCTGCGCGGGGTCGAGTGGTGAGCGGCTCCTCCGCACTGGCCGCGCCCGACGTGGCCCTGATCTTCGAGGGCGGCGGCATGCGCAACAGCTACACGGCCGCCTGTGTCAGCGCCCTGATCGAGCACGAGGTCCAGGTCGGCTGGGTCGGCGGCATCTCCGCCGGGGCCTCGCACACGGTGAACATGCTCTCGCACGACGCCGAGCGCGCCCGCGAGAGTTTCGTGGAGTTCGGGGCCGCCCCCGGCACCGGCGGCATCAGCTCCTTCCTGCGCGGCGACGGCTACTTCAACGCCGAGTTCATCTACGAGACCTCCGGGCTCCCCGGCAACGAGTTCCCCTTCGACTGGGACACCTTCACCGCCGACCCGACGCCCTTCCGCGTCGGTGCGATGCACGCCCGCACCGGTGAGACCGTCTACTGGGGACGCGAGGACCTCACCGACCTCCCCTCGCTGATGAAGCGGGTCCGGGCGTCCTCGACGATGCCGGTGCTGATGAAGACCCCCGTCGTCGACGGGGAACCCTACGTGGACGGCGCCCTGGGATCCTCCGGCGGCATCGCGCTGGAAGCCGCCGAGCAGGGCGGCTTCAGCAAGTTCCTGGTGGTCTGCACCCGCCCGCGCGACTACGTCAAGCCCGAGGTCAAGTACCCCGGCGCGGTGCGCCGGGTGCTGCGCGACACCCCGGCCGTCGCCGAGGCGGTGATCACCCGCCCGGGCCGCTACAACGCCACGAAGCGTCGTCTCCTGGAGCTCGAGGAGCAGGGCCGTGCCCTGTTGTTCTTCCCCGAGCACATGCGCATCTCCAACACCGAGCGCAAGATCGACAAGCTGCGGGCGTCCTTCACCGACGGTGAGAACCAGATGCGTGACGACTGGGCGCGCTGGGAGGACTTCCTCACCGCCTGAACCCCGGGGTGTGTCGGGCATACCGCGCCGGATCGCCGAAAGCACTGTACAGTTCCCATCATGTACGTCAGGTCCAGCGGGGACGGTGGTCTCCGCCCGTCCGTTCTCCCCCGTGTGCTCGCGCACCGCCGCGCGTTGACGGCCCGGCACGTGGTCTCCGAGGCCGATCTCGCCGACTCCACGTGTCAGCTGCACCGGATCGACACGATGATCTCCCACAACGAGGACCGCTCCCAGTCCCCCCTCTCGGCGGTGGCCTGGTCGCTCGTGGTCGTCGTGCTGGCCGTGCTGCTCGTCGGTGGCGGTCTGTGGCTGTTCGCCGTCCCCGGCGGCGGCGCCCAGGTGGTCGCCCAGGTGGCAGCCCGGGTGCTCGGCGGGATCCTGGTGCTCGGCGGAGCGGTCAGCGGCACCGTCTCACTGGTGTACCTGTGGTCCGGGGTGCTGCTGCACCGGCGTGCGCGCCACCAGGACCGTGACTTCCGCGACGCGGTGGGTGCGCTGCTGCCTGCAGCGTCCGGCGCGCAGTCTCGCAGCGATCTGGTCGACCTGCTCCACGAGAACGACGTGGCCGAGCTCAGCGGCCGCACACGCCACGACACCCCGCACTGAGTGAGACCCGAACCCCTACGGAGAAGACCCCATGGCCGGTGGCCTGTTCGCACTGCTCGACGATGTCACGCTGATCGCCCGCAAGGCCGCGGCCAGCACCGGTGACGTGGCCCGCGCGGCCGCCACCACCAGCACCAGGGCCGCCGCCGTGGTCGTCGACGACGCCGCGGTCACCCCCGGGTTCGTCGAGGGGGTCAGCCCCGCCCGCGAACTGCCGATCATCTGGCGGATCACCAAGGGCTCGCTGGTGAACAAGATCATCATCATCCTTCCGGTGATCCTGCTGCTCAGCTGGCTCGCGCCGTGGGCGCTCACCCCGATCCTCATGGTCGGCGGCACCTACCTCGCCTACGAGGGCGCGGAGAAGGTGTGGCACGCCGTCGCCGCGCGGCGCGGTGGGCAGGAGAAACACGCGCAGGACGCACCGGACGCCGCAGCGTCCTCCCCCGACGGCCCCGACGGCCCCGACGGCCCCGACGGCCCCGACGGCCCCGATGACGAGGAGTCACTGGTCAAGGGGGCGGTGCGCACCGACTTCATCCTGTCGGCGGAGATCATGGTCCTGTCGCTCAACGAGCTGACCGACCGCGGCGTGCCGGAGCGCGCCGCGATCCTGGTGGGCGTGGCGCTGATCATCACCTTCGCCGTCTACGGTGTGGTCGGGCTGCTGGTGAAGATGGACGACGTGGGCCTGGCCCTCGCCGACCCCGAACGCGACCGGCCCACCGTCGTGCGCAGGACAGGGCGCGGACTCGTCGCGCTGATGCCGAAGATCCTGACGGCCCTGTCGGTGGTCGGGACCGCGGCGATGCTGTGGGTCGGCGGGCACATCCTGCTCGTCGGCACCGACGACCTCGGCTGGCACCTGCCCTACTCCGTGGTGCACCACCTCGAGGAGGCCGTGGCCGGGGCCGGCGGCGCCGTGCAGTGGCTGGTGGAGACCGGCTGCTCGGCGGTGGTGGGCCTGCTCGTCGGCTCCCTGGTCCTCGCCGTGCTCGCCGGTGTTGCCCGCGTGCGTGGCGCCGTCAGCTCCGATCGTCGGGGGACGGCTGCTCCCCGGTGACGTACTCACCGGTCTCGTAGTCGTAGTCGACCGGGTTGCCGTCCTCGTCGGTGCGGGTGTACCAGTCGGTGACCTCCGCCGCCCGGGAGTTGAAGTCGCCGCCGGTGGCGTAGTCGCTGTCGGCGTCGGTCTGCTCCACGGCGATGGCGAAGTTGTCGCCGTGCTCGCGCACCCCGTGGACCACGGCGTTGGACAGTGCCTGCTCCTGGAAGTCGTCGCGGATCGTGAACGGGTCGGTGCGTAGCTCGCGCACCAGTGCGACGGCCATGAGCACCAGCACCACGGCGAAGGGCAGCGCGGTGACGGTGATGAAGTTCTGCAGCCCCTGCAGTGCGTCCTCGCCGCCGGCGAGCAGGATGACCACGGCGATGCCGGCCATGCACAGCGCCCAGAACACCGTCACCCACTTCTTCGGGTCGGGGTTGCCACGCTGGGACAGCTGGGAGTTCACCAGCGACGCCGAGTCGGCGGTGGTGATGAAGAAGACCGCCAGCATCACGATGACCACCGGGGCCACGATGCCGGCACCGGGCAGGTGGTCGAGCACGGTGAAGAAGATCTCCTCCGGTGCGGGCATCGCCGAGGGGTCGTCGCCGGCGGCGATGGACCCGGTCTCCCGCTGGATCCAGATCGACGTCCCGCCCAGGATGGTGAAGGCCAGCACGATGATCGTGGAGGGGATGAACAGCACGCCGAGGATGAACTGGCGGATCGTGCGTCCGCGGGAGATCTTCGCCACGAACACGCCGACGAACGGCGACCAGGACACCCACCACGCCCAGTAGAACGTGGTCCAGCCCGACAGGAACGCCTGCATGTCCTCGCCCTCGCCCATGTTGGCGCTGAGCATGTCCGGCATCGATCCGACGTAGTCGACGATCACCGCCGGGATCATGTTCGCCAGGAAGGCCGTGGGGCCGACGATGAAGAAGAACAGCGCCAGACCGATGGCGAGCACCATGTTGATGTTCGACAGCCAGCGGATGCCCTTGGCCACACCGGAGACCGCCGAGAGGATCGTGCCGATCGTCAGCACCATGATGATGACCAGGGCGAAGGTGTTGCCCGCCGGGGACCAGCCCGAGACCACCTCCACACCCTTGGAGATCTGCAGGGCGCCGATGCCCAGGGACGCGGCGGTGCCGAAGAGGGTGGCGACGATGGCCATGCCGTCGATGAGCCGGGCCGGCAGGGTGTCGGTGGACTTCACCGAGAACAGGGGCATGAGGATCGAGCTCATCAGCGGCACCCTGCCACGCCGGTAGGACACGTAGGCCACGGCCAGGCCGACGATGGCGTAGATCGCCCAGGCGTTGATGCCCCAGTGCATCGCCGACTGCGCCATCGCACCCTTGACCGCCTCCTGTGTGGCGGGGTCGTAGGCGCCGGGGCGCGGGTCCAGGTAGTGACTCATCGGCTCGTAGGGGCCGAAGAAGATGATGCCGATGCCGATGCCCGCGGCGAAGAGCATCGCCGTCCAGGACATCGTGGAGTACTCGGCCTTCTCCCCGTCGAGTCCGAGCGGGATCTTGCCGTAGCGGCTGAACGCGAGGATCAGCAGGAAGAACATCAGGCCGGTGGCCAGGGCGGTGAACACCCAGCCCATGTTCTCCATCACCCAGGCCAGCGCCGCCGAGGAGGCGTCGAACACCTGCTCCGGAGCGATCACGCCCCAGGCGATGAAGGCGACGATGAGGCCACCGACCACGCTCACGATGCGCCAGTCGACGGAGAACCGGATGCGTTGGTCCTCCACCGACACTCCCGGCACCAGGGCCGGGTGGATGCTGTGCGGGTAGGTCACCTCACGGATGAAGCTCTTCGCCGACTCCCTGCGGGTGGGGCGGGTCTGGTCAGGTCTCTCTCCGGGCTCGGGATGGTCCGAGGGGTCCACGGTATGTTTCTCCGTTTCCGAGTTCTTCTCTTTGGGTCGTCAGGTCAACCCTTACGACGGTAGAGAAGAAAGCGCTGCGCTGCAGCGAAAGCGCCGGAGACCCCCCGAACGGCACTCACATCCAGTCGCTGCGACGGAAGAAGACGTACAGCAGCACCGCCACCCCCAGCATCATGCCGAGCGCCATCGGGTAGCCGAGGGCCCAGTGCAGTTCGGGCATGTCGTCGAAGTTCATGCCGTAGATCGCGCCGACGAGGGTCGGCGCGAAGAGGATCGCAGCCCAGCCGGAGATCTTCTTCATGTCCTCGTTCTGCCGTTGCGCCACCAGGGTGGCGTTGACGTTGAGGATCTGCGCGAGCGCGTCGCGGTGGTCGGACGCGGTGCGTCCGGCGCGGGTGAGGTGGTCGGCGACGTCGTCGAGGTAGGAGCGCAGTTCCTCGTGGATGTCGTACTTCACGAAGCCGGCGCGCAGGGAGTCCAGCACCTCGGTCATCGACGCGATGGTCTGCTGGACGTCGATGACCTCCTGGCTCAACCGGTAGATGCGTTCGGCGACGGCCGCGTCACCACTGAAGACCTGCCGTTCGATCTGCTCCTTGTCGATGGCGATGCCGCGCAGCACCGACGGGTAGCCGTCCACGATGGCGTCCAGGATGCGGTAGACCACGGCCTCCGGGCCGAGCCGCAGCAGGTCACGGTCGGCGAGCATGTCGCCTCCGCGGGGGTCGGGGTTGTCGAGCCGTCCGGACGAGGAGGCGGCGAAGGCCTCGCTGTCGGTGCCGTCGATCCACCGTCCGTCCTGGCAGAGCACCGCCACGGAACCGTCGCGCACCAGGATGTGGAACTCGGAGAAGGCGACGTCCTCGGCGGCGTCGTTGTAGCGCGCCGAGCGCGCCACGAGGAACAGGACGTCGCCGTAGCGTTCCAGCTTCGGACGCTGGTGGGCGTTGACGAGGTCCTCGACGAGCAGGGGGTGCAGCTCCCACACCTCCACGAGTTCACCGAGCCCCTCGCGCCCGGGCGCGGGGTACAGCGCCATGAGCATGCGCGAGTCGTCCTCGGCGGCGGACGCTGCGGCGTCGGCCAGCGAGACGTCCTGCGGTACCGCGTGGGCGACGCCGTCATCGACGTAGGTGAGCACCGGCGGCGTGGACGCCGGCACGGCCGTCAACCCCACGTCACGGCCCTTTCCGCGGGTCAGCCTGCTCATCCTGCCGTCGTTCGTCCTGCGGTTTCCCATGGGACACACTCTATCCCGCGCCGACGGGAAAACCTCAGGCGGTCGCGACGGACACGGGTGCCGAGGCGGCGATCCGCGCCGGATTCGCGCGGTCCAGCGACGTACGCACGACGATCGGCAGGTGGTCGGAGTGCCCCTGCGGGAGGACGTCGACCTGCGCGGGACCGAAACCGCGGGAGACCGCGAAATCGTAGTTTCCCCGCAGTACGCCGTAGCGCGAGTACGTCGCCTTCTCGCTCCGGGACATCTCGTAGCCCCGGGTCCCGAGCTCGCGCCGCAGGCCGCGCTGGAACAGCGGGTAGTTGAAGTCTCCGACCATCACCGACGGCAGGCCGGCACCGATCTGCTGGAGGGCGTCGAAGGAGCTGCGGATCTGCTGACGGCGCAGCGAGTTCGTGGCCGTCAGCGGTGCGGCGTGGAAGGACGCGACGACGACGTCGCGGTCGTGTTTGGTGTCATGGGCGCGGACCATGACGAGGCGTTCCGAGGCGGGTTTCATGACCCGGTCGTGGAAGGACTTCTCCAGGGCGATCACCTTCAGGTCCCTCGCGTCCAGACGACTTGTGCGCAGGTAGACGGCGAGGCCGAGCCGGTTCTCCGTGGTCGCGTGCACGAGGTCGAGGTCGCCGAAGTGACGGGGCAGTCGGCGGGTGTCCGCCTCCTGGACGCAGAGGGCGTCCGGGGCGTGTCCGGCCACCAGCGGGGTGAGCTCGGTGACGGCGTTGTGTTTGTGCAGGTTGTAGCTAATCAGCTTCATTAGTGATCAACCTTAGTACACCGCGACGCCGGTGAGATGTGCGTTTCCGTTGACATCGGTGGGCTATTACTCAGCATTCCCGGTCTCGTCCGCGGCGTGCGCACACTGTTGGCGAGCTCCGTTAATGGTTCTGACCTGCTAGAATCACAGGATGAGCGACGACGCGCGGACAGGCCCGTTCTTCCACGGAACCCGGGCGGTACTTGCCGTCGGCGACCGGGTGTGTCCCGGCCACCGGTCCAACTACCGGCCCGAGGTCGTCATGAACCACGTCTATTTCACCGCCCTGTGCGACGGAGCCGGGCTGGCGGCCGAGATCGCCGCCATGCTCGCCGGTGAGGGTGCGCGACCGCACGTGTACCGTGTCGAGACCACCGGGGTGTTCGAGGACGACCCGAACGTCACGGACAAGAAGTTCCCCGGCAACCCGACCCGGTCCTACCGCACGGATGCCCCGTTGGTCGTCGTCGAGGAGGTCCACGACTGGTCGCGGCTGTCCCCGGAAGACCTGGAGGCGTGGCGGGTGCGCCTGGCGGCGTTGCGCGACAGCGACGCCGAGATCATCAACTGAACCCCCTCAGTACTCGTGACCGTCAGTACACGTCGGCGTCGACGTAGTACCAACGTCCCGACTCGCGGACGAACCGGGACCGCTCGTGGAGTGAGTCCACTCCCCCGGTCTCGGCGACAAAGGTCGCCCGGAACTCCACGACCCCGGCGGTGTCCCCCTCGGTCCCGTCGAGGACGTCGACGATCTGCAGGCCACGCCAGCGGGGGTTGTCGGACAGGTCCAGCGTGGCAGGACGCGTCGAGGGGTGCCAGGTCCTCAGCAGCCAGTCCGCGTCCGCCCGGCGGAAGGCGTCGAACCGGGAGCGCATGAGCTCCTCGGCGGTGGTGGGTTCGGGGACGTCCACTACTGCCGGACCTCACCTTCCCACGCCTCGGAGTAGAACTCCGCCGACCGCGAGCCCAGCAGTTCCTGGTAGACGTCCGGGTCGAGACTCTGAGCCGAGCCCTCCGGAATCCGCGAGGAGAATGCGGAGACGCCCAGGCCGGCCTGACGGCCCTCCAACCGGACGCCTGCGGCCTCGAGGATCGTGGGCATCATGCTGACCTGGTCGACACCTGCGCGCATCGTCGAGGTGGACTCGTCGTCACCGGGAACCCAGACCCGGTTGAAGATGGTGCGGTTCGGGTGGTCGTCGAGCTCGTCGCCGAAGGCGTTGTTCGAGCCCATGTGCTTGAGGTGGTCACCCATGATCACCACCGCGGTGTCATCCAGGTAGCCCTGGGCCTCCATGTGGTCGACGAAACCGGCGACCTGCTCCATGGAGCACTGGTAGGCCGAGGTCAACTCCGCCTCGGTGTCCACGTCGCAGTAGTCGTAGATGTGGACCGGCTCGTGGGTGTCCACCGTGAGCATGGAGAGGTTGAACGGCTGGCCGGGCTGCTCGGACTCCTCGTGGAGTTCGTCGACCTTGTCCTTCGCGTTGGCCATCAGCCGGTTGTCGCTCAGGCCCCAGTCGTCGCGGAACTGGTCGGCCGGCTCACCCTGTGCCCGCCAGTAGTCCAGGTCGTAGAGCTCGTCGTAGCCGTGGCCGGCGAGGAACTGGTCCTTGGCCGCGAAGGAGCCACTGGCGCCACCCATGAAGACGTTCTTGTAGCCCTCGTCGGCGAGGATGTCGCCACTGCAGGTCAGTCCGCCCAGGTAGTCACCCACGTCACCGCCGAGTGAGTTCAGGCCGGACTTGCCGGTCACGATGCCGTTGCCCTTCAAGGGCACGCCGCACTGCGTGCTGGCCAGACCGGACATCGTCCAACCGCCGCCCTCGTACTGCTTGAAGTCGTCGATGCTCTGCCACCCGTCGTCCTGCGAGGTGGCGTCCTTCAGCGGGATGTAGGGGTCCTTCTCGAACAGGTCGGTGTCCGAGAGGGTCTCCTCGCCGGACTCCAGGTAGATCATCACCAGGTTGCGCTTGTCCTGCGCGGACTCCACCTGCGGTGCGGTGTAGTACTGGTCGATGGTGTACTCCGAGTTCACGGCCTTGATGTACTCCCCGACGTGCACCGAGGAACTGAAGGCGGTGGAACCGACCACGACGACGGCGGTGACCATCACGGCAGAGACCGTGCGCGTGAGCCAACGGGGCCCGAGGGTACGGACCCGTCCTGCGTCGCCGGCCGTCTCGTCGTCGGCGTGGGCGGTCCGTCCTGCCCGTGCGCGGGGGCTGCGGACGCGACGATAGTGGAAGAACGCGATACCCAGGGTGATGACCAGAGGGAGCACGCCGAAGGCGAGGACGCCGGTCACCACGAGGGACCCGCCTCCACCGTCGGTGTCCGTGGCGACGAGGTTCATCAGCATCTGGTCGACGCTGATCGGCCCCCAGAGCATGCGGATGCCGATGCCGGTGATGAGCATGAAGACACCGGCCCAGATGAGCACGTACATGGCGACGTACCCCAGGACTGAGCCGATTCGTTTAGCGACGGTCACGATGGGACCAGACAATTGAGCATCTCACCTTTCCGACGCCGAGAATGTGACGCATACGCTGGTGCGGACCCCGGTCAGGTGGTGAACGGATCGCTTCCAGGTAGAAAATTCATTGACAGACCATAAAGTATTCAACCATAGTTCACTGTCGGACCGCGAGAGGTCAAGTACAATCCGCCGCCTGTGGGAGGGTGCACACCATAACGGGGACGGCAGGGACGGTGGAGCCGCCGCATGGTAGCCCGCGGTCAGCCGCGGTACCGGTTGAGCAGGTCCGACGGCAGGTGACAGGAGTCCTCCGGGCACCGGGCGAGACGGTGCTGGTGTTCATCGGCGCTGCGGAGGTAGTTCGTCAGAGGCAGCACCTCGACGGCGATGCGCGGGGCGTCCTCGCGTGCCGCGATGACGTCGCGGGCCTGGGCGAGGTGGCGCGGATCCTGCGAGTACAGACCGGTACGGTACTTCTCCCCCACGTCCGGCCCCTGCGCGTTGACGCTGTAGGGGTCGATGATCTCGAAGAGGTGCCCCATCAGCCCGGCGATGTCGACGACCTGCGGGTCGAACCGTGTGCGCACACACTCGGCGTAGCCGTCGTACTCCCCCTCCAAGGACGTCCCGGCACCGTTCGCCCGGCCGGCTTCGGTGTGGGTCACCCCGGGCACCGTCGAGAAGAACGCCTGCACTCCCCACAGACAACCACCGGCGATGAACACCTCGTCGGTGGTGGCGGTGACTTCCCCGTCGGCCGGTTGGTCCGGCCATTCTGTCGCTCGCTGGGACTTCATCGAAGCGATGGTACTACCGCGATTGGCTACAAACCTCTCAATGGAGAGATCGCTGCGACCTACTCGCGCAACGTCCTGGTTTCAGCCGAAGCTCGTAGTTCGATTGCAGGTTCATCCAGACGTCCATCAAGTTCTTGTGCAGAGCAAATTCCGTGGCGCACAAGGGCGTTTGCCAGCCGCGTGGACTAACCAGCCGAGGCCGCTTCGAAGGCCCCGTCAACGAGGATCGGAACCACCTGGGAGGCATCCAGCGAAGCAGCCACGTCAACGTCAGAACCGAACCCCATGGCCTTCAGCTCTCGAGCCCCGACGCATTCGTGCAAGACCTGGGTCAGACGTGGTCTCACCACATCGAAGAGATCGGCGGCAGCAGCAGCCTCGGGGCTCATTATGTCCCGGTAGCCAAGACCCGAGAGTGCAGAGAGCACGGACCCAGCGCCAAGATGATCTTCGAGTGCGGGGCGTAGCGAGTCGTCGTCACGCCATCGCTCACCGGCCGCGATGACTGCCACCGAGTCGCCACGCTCCAATCCCGCAGCCATCACGTCGGCCACAGCGGCTGAGTTTCGGAGACATCCGGCGACGACCTGGGCTCCTGATCCCTCGAGGTGCGTAGTGATCGTAGATCCATTCGGCGAGGGCAGAACAAGTTGGGGGACAGTCGGCTCGGTGAGCAACGCCGCTGGCGACAGCGAGAGAGCCGACGGCGACTCCAGCAGTGTCGACTCCAGTCGACCTATTGCCAGGACAGCGTCACGCTCGCGAGCAAAGGCTTCCGCCCTGAGCCCCTTCCACTGGTACGGGAAGACACGCATGCCACGCTCGACCGCGACGCAGACTGACGTCGAGAAGCTCAGGACATCGACCACAACGGCCAGTTCCGCTCCAATCGCTTGGGCACCGGCAGGACCCCAGTCAAACCTCACTGCATGGCAGCGCTGACCGAATAGGTCCTGCCAATCAGATATGTTCACGCGGACTGCAGCGGCGTGATCGCGGCGACCTTGCCCCGCAGCGCACGACGTTCCAGCCGAAGCTCGTAGTTCGACTGCAGGTTCATCCAGAACTCCTCGGAGGTACCGAAGTACCGCGCCAGACGGATCGCCGTGTCAGCGGTGATCCCCCGCTTGCCGTGCACAATCTCATTGATCCGACGCGGCGGCACCCCGATGGACACGGCAAGCTTGTTCTGCGTGATCCCGAAGCCCTCGATGAAGTCCTCCATCAGGATCTCTCCCGGGTGGATCGGCTCGATCAGATCGCGCTCAGTGGTAGTCGACGAGTTCGACATCTTCTGCACCTCCCTCTCTCCAAACGAAGCAGAGACGCCATTGCGCATTCACGCGGATGCTGTGCTGCCCGCGTCGGTCGCCGACAAGACGCTCGAGTCGGTTGCCTGGAGGTACCCGGAGGTCCTCGACATCCTTCGCCGCGTGGATCAGCTCAAGCTTCCGCAGGGTCGCCCGCTGCACTGTCCGGTCAACGCGCTTGACGTACTGCTCATGCCAGATGCGCTCGGTGTCCTTGCTGCCGAACGATCTGATCACGGGACGAGCATATAACGCGAACCGTCATTAACGCTAGACGTTAAACTTGAAGTCCACCGAGTTCCGCTACAAACCAACCTCTGACGATGAGTAGTCAAGTTGCCAGCGCTAATCATCCCGCGGGTCAGAGCGTTGCTCTGATCCGTTCGTACAGTGCACGGCCGAGACCAGGTGCGCATAGCCACCGGCGACGCAAAGGAGCATTCTCACCGCGATGCGGTCGGCCAGCTATGACCGAAGATCGCAGTTAAAAAGCAAAGCGCGTCGCTCGCTCCTGAGCACCGCGATCGGGCGCAGAAGGATCTCAGATAGAGGTTGCCAGGTCATCGCCGGTTATCGAGCGCCGACTGTTTCGATGTCGTGTACGCGGTGTGGGCGGCGAGAATAGCCGTCACGGAGAGTACAGCGACGCTCAACGCAATCACCGGCAGGTGATCGATCAGCAGCATCGCGGCGATCATGATCCCCACCAGCACGGCTGCTGCGATGAATCGTGACCGTGCGAGGCGTCCGAATCGGGACCGGAGGAACAGCAGGTTCCCTGCCAGGTATACGAGCGGACCTGCGGCCGTCACGAGAACGATTGCGGGCGTGAGGTGGTCGTGGGAGAGCCGCAGCTCGATGGAGACGGCGACGAGGATCGCGCCCAAGACCATAAAAGCATGCGCATAGGCGTAGGCCGATCGGAGAGCCCCAGTTGACGAGTCCCCGCCGTGGGTATCAGGGCCAGGGGTCTGCTGCACGTTTAGGTGACAGTTGT
>NZ_JBQSWS010000037.1:0-17484 GCF_052377355.1 Corynebacterium sp. AOP40-4SA-5 | reverse complement strand
GGGGGCTGGGGGGGGGTCCCCCCCCCCCCCCCCCCCCCCCCCGCTGGGTTTGGTGTGTCAGGCCGAGGTGGTGCTGGTGGCCATAACGTCGTGCCGTGGGGGTGGCTGGTTGGTTCTGGGGTGAATATATCCGGTAGACCGGACGCGGTAGTGGGGGACATGGCCAAACTGTTCGAGATCTCGATCCACGACACCTCACAAAGTGTCCGCTGCCCGGAAACTATGCTGAGCAGCGAGCCAAGCCGTAGCAGATGCGCATCCGAGCTGTCTTCGTCTGCAGGATCGCCTACTCGCATCCCCGTCACAGTTCGTCGAGGTACTTCGTTCGTGCTTTCATCGCGTGGATGATCAGCTCGTAGCCGTCGTCGAAGATCATCACGACCAACTCCAGAAGTCGACCGGCATGGTCGGTGCCGATCATCAGCCACCGACGCGGATCATCCTCATCATCGAGCGGGCGCGAGTGAAAAACGTGGGCCGCAGCGAACAACACAGCATCATCATTGATCCGGTCGCGACGGTAGTGTTTGCGCGCCGACTGGTGAATTTCAGGCAACATTCGTCCACTGGCGTACCGCCGCTCTGATGGCCTCCGAGCGCGTGGTGATCCCCTCAGCTTCCGCACGGGCTGTCAGCGCGGCGATCGTCGCCTCATCGAGCCGGACAGGGACCACTGTGCCGGGGCCGTCGCCGACAGTGGGCCTGCCTCGACGCGGAGCCGACAGTTTCGACAGGTCGTAACCAGCCTCGGCCTCGTCGGCCCATGCCTGGATCTGCTCGTCAGTAACCGGCTTGCCATGCATCAAGTGCTCACTCATATCTTTATCGTATACGAAAACCACTCCAGTGGTCATCCTCTACCGGTCGATGCCTCAACAATCACCGCACCCCGCCCGTCATAGAGCCCAGCCGCCCCCTCGTCTCACACCACCAAAAAACCACACACCTCTGGCACCATTACTCTAAATAGTCGTTGGCACGAAAATAGCCGACTTGCCGAACGGATGTGAGGGGATTGACAGACCGCTCATCCGACCGCTTCGTCGGGGTGGCTTCGACACCACGTGCGCACTTGTGCCCGCGGCCACCCCTCGGGCACATGGAACGTCCGCCCACCCATCTCCACGGCCCGGAACCCGACCGACGGCAGTGGTGTTCCAGGCGACCCCTCCGCCGCACTCCGGACGGAACTCACCGAAACCGAAGCCCCCGACAACTGTGCCCTCCGGCCATCCTCTAGGGCTCGGTCGAGCTCCTCGCGCAGTCTCCGGTTCTCCTGACGCAGACGCTCCATCTCGTAGACCACAGCATTGCGCTCAGCACGCTCCCGCTCGAGACGCTGCCGCGCCCGGGACTCCTCGATCCTCTCTTCCTCGGTGCGAACTCCATGATCACGCAACCGATACCGGGCAGTGTCGAGCATCCGGGCAGCGGCCTCACCATCAGGCAGTGCCCCGGCGACATCAGCGAGGCGACGCGGGTTGCCACACAGCCATTCGATGACGCCGGTGCGGGTGTAGGTCGGTCCCATCGGCAGGGCGGGAAGTTCGACAATCCGGCTGGCGATCACCCCGTCATCAGCGGCCCGGCGGCGTTCCCACGCCCGGTGTCGGCACGACGACGAGCAGTACCGCGGACGCCGCCCGCGCCCGGTGTAGGTCAGTTCGGTGCCGCACTCTAGGCACACCATGCCGGGGTCGACCGGCTTGCCGTCCGGGTCCCCGCCAACACGGATTTCTGCCGCCGTGGACGAAGGGTGGCCGCCGTGTTTTTTGCTCTGCTCTGCCATGGTCTCCACCCTAGTCTTTTCGTGCCAACGACATTTCGGAGTAATAATGCAAGAGGTGTGTGGTGTTCTGTCGGCGCGGCAGCGCCGCGGTACTGAGACCGTGTAGGGCTCCTACTGTTCGACGCTATGGTGACGGCGGACCTGTGGAGCGGGGGCAGGAGTGATGGTGGAGCGGGCGGTTTGCCGGCAGTGGAGCAGGGTCATGGCGGGCTGGCTGTGTCGACAGTTACCTCCACACCGTGGAGGTGCTCGCCTTGCCAAGGGCGGCTCCGCCGCCCCCGCCGGAGGCGGTCTCCCTAGGTGCGCTCGTTCCTCGCGCACCGTCGGTCGCCGCTCCGGCGGCGTGTGTCGGTTCACCCTGGCGGGGAACGTCGTCTAGGATCATCGGTGAAGGCCTTCGGGTCCGGACCCCTCGTTCCGCGCGAGTCGCCAAACTTTGCGGACGGGGGGTTTCTCTCTATCTATCTGCTGGGAATCAATCTACGGGGACAGCTGCCAACCACAGCGGCGACACGCCCCGTCGCCCTGATCCGTGGCCGATGTTAAAGATCGGCATTGACGGGGGGACGGGGCGGGTAGGCCACCAGGTCCGCGTCCTCGGCAGTGTTGCTGCTGCTCACCGTGGGTATCGGCAAGGATGGGGGCACACCCCCATACCCCCCGGAGCGATGTTGGTCACGGCCTCATTGATGAAGCTCACCCATGACCGACCGGGTCTACGGCCGGTCATGGGTGAGCTCTAGTCGGCGTCGGCCTTCCTCTGGATCAGAAGCAGTTCACCGCGCTTCTCGGCGAAAGTCTCCTTATCGGTCCAGCCGAACTCCGGCATGTCCATGCGGAAGAGGACTGCCTCCTTAAGCTTCGCCAGGTCGGTAGTCGCCGTCTTCTGATCCAACATCCGGAACGTCCAACAGCGACCGGCGGCCTCGACGAGTTCCAGGCCCTGGATAGGCTCCATGCGCAAGCCCACCCGCGCGCTGGAGCTCTTGGCCCGGCGACGGTTCCGATCATGGACCTTCCAGGCAATCCACCCAGCGATAACAACCAGGGCAATGAAGATCCAGGGAGCGGGGTTGATCGAGGTCTCCTCGACCCCGGCCATTACGCCTGCTCCTTCGATGCGGCAGGAGTCTTCGGCTCGACCTTGACCAGGCCAACGGCCTGAACGAACAGATTGCCGTCGACCGATCCGACCATCGGCTGGATGAGACGAACGTAATCACCGACCTCTACCTGCGGCGATCCCTCGCCCCAGACTTTCACGCTGATCTGGTCATAGTCGGGAAGCTGAAGGGCCTGGCCGTCGAGGCGCTTCTTCTCGCGGACACCTCGAAGGAACTCGACGGTGACCTTGAAAGGGAGCAAGCCTGGGAAGCCCTTCGACGCCTTCGGCTTTCCCTCCTTGGTCGTATCGAGCCCATCGACGCTGCGGACTTCAACGGCACCGGTGAACAATTCACCGCCGATCATCCAACTCGGAATGACGGGAGGACGGGGGGTGTCGTGCTGAGACATTGATG
Organism: Corynebacterium sp. AOP40-4SA-5; assembly: GCF_052377355.1. NCBI lineage: Bacteria > Bacillati > Actinomycetota > Actinomycetes > Mycobacteriales > Corynebacteriaceae > Corynebacterium > Corynebacterium sp. AOP40-4SA-5. The sequence continues at coordinate 14,175 of NZ_JBQSWS010000037.1, read as the reverse complement.
TCTCCGATCTGCCGAGCCGCTACTCTCGGCATCGGATGAAGAATCCTGCCGAGGCCTCCGGGACCGGGTCGCACCCCGCCGGGGGCCTCAGCGTGTCCCGGGTAGCGGTCCGGAACACCCTTGACGCTAGCACATGGAAACATGCTCTGACCTGGTGCTTAGTGTTACACCACCTGCATGAAAAGGTCGCTTCGCTCTGAGAGCCGTTTCTCAGAAGAGCCCAGTACTCCCCCCTTGCTTCGGCTGACACAGAGCGTTTGAGAGACGTGTGATGTTCACCACATTCAGAAGAGAGTGAGCGGCCGAGCCGCTTCACGAGCCTTCTCTCGGGCCTGGCGCTGCTTGTCCCAAATGGCCTGCTGGCCCACACGGCGCTCCTCGACAGCGCGCGGCGGCGGGGGGGTGATCGGGATCGGCGGGCAGTCAGCGTACGTGTACTCGTGAAAGGTCAAGACCATGCGAACCGCATCTGCCGCAGCCTCGGGACTCTTGCACCGTTCAACAGCTCGCAGCAGGTCAATGCGCATTTCTACGTCTCGCCGAGCGCGTCGCCAATCCTCCTCGGCGATGACGCCGACGACGAAGCCGTCGAGCTCGGCGGCGGCGATCTCCTCGTCGGTCTGCTCAGCCTCCAACGCCAGTTCCTCCCGAAGGCCCCTCGACCAGGACAGCTGCCGACGGCCATGTGAACCGGCTTCCCAGGTGTGCCATAGTCGCAGGTCATCGGCATATTCCCGGCCTTGTTCGCGGGCGTCATGGATGTCGACGAGGATCTCGAACGGGGACCGGTTCTGACCCTTCGCCTTCTTCCGGTGCCCTCCAGTGAGCTCCATCTTTAGGCCACTCTTGACGAGGTATCGACCCACCGCCTGGGCTGCACCCTCACCGCTGACGATCTGGCGGACATCGACCCCGCGCTCGCGTGTCGGAGCGACGAAACCAGCCCGCTCACAAGCTGCTGACCAGCGAGAATAGATACGACCGGCGAAAGTATCTCGCTGCTCATCGGTCAGCTCCTGGTCCAACAGAACAGCGGCGTGAGTGTGGACATGCCAGCCGTTTTTTCCGTGGGTTGTCTCCACCGACCGAATCCAGCCACGAACACCGTATCGTTCCTGTTCACCGATGGTTTTCTTCGTTCCCCGCCATGCGCCGGTGCGGTGGACAGCCGCCCAGGCCTTCGAGACGACCCCCCAGACCTCCGGCAGCGGTTGAGCAGCGGTGTGGCGGACCGTCAAGGTCACGAACAGGACGGCTTTACCCTGGTCAAGGTGGGTTTTCAGTGCTCCGCCAACCTCGTCCGAACGATGTGCCGCGATCTTCGCCGCACAAACCGGACAAGTCCAGACACTGCCGCATGTCTGGAGACCGGCCAGGCCAGCCTTCTCCCCCTTCTTCCAGCGGACAGGGACATCAGCCACCCCCTCCTGACGCCGGCACCCGCACCCACGGACGCGATCAAGGGAAGAATCCTCCCACAACACCTTCCGGAGGCGCAGCCGGGCATCCCGTTCCTGAAGACGACGTGCTCCGTGCCCTCGGAGACACGGGAAGCCCCCTCGACACGCACGCCCTGGTGCGGCGCCGCGGACGCCGGCCTCTTGCCACCAACACCTGCCTATGACCCGTTGGGGAAGCTGGCATAGTAGGCACACTGCCGGTCGGTGAGGGTGCGCTCGAGCTCATCGAAGCGACTCTCCCACAGTGCCGTCATCCGGAGTGATTTCGGGATACTTGCCCACTGCGAGATCAGGTGGTCCTTGTTGATGATCGCGCACACCTGCTCGATGTTCCCCTCGGCGAGCGCGGCACTGTAGGCGATGGAGCGCCCCCCCTTGCTCGCCAAATCGACGGTGCTTCCCCCCGGGCGTGCCCAGTGGATCGACAGTGGAACGTCAAACATGCCGTCGGTGGGGCCGTGCAGCTCGTCGAGGCTATTCGGAATCGCGTAGAACTTGCGGAGCCCGAAGGGCAGCGGACGAGCAGTCTCGGGCCCCACGGCACCTTCAGCATCAGTGTCTACGCCGGAGTGGTCATCGGTCGGCATCTACGCATCCTATCCAAAGTGCACTCCGTCCGACACTTCCCATCCACTGATCATGAGTGCTCTACAAACAGACAGCCCTACGGGCAGGGGAACCGCATATTGCTTACGGCCTGACACCTTTTTTCCGTCGCCCTCGGGGAAGCTCGATGCCGGCCTTCTGGACAGCTCGCAGGACAGTACTTCGGGATGCCCCACATTCGTTCATGGCCGCGGCGACAGTGGGGTATCCACCCGTCTGTAGGAAGACGTCATCAAAGTAGTTGGCGATTTCTCGTGCAGTCATGCGGCCGCCAGTTCGACGTCGCTCGTTAGCCTTCTGCAGCTTTTCTGTCTCGCCGCGTGCGTAGTCGCCGTCGGGGTCGTCCTGCCACCGCTGTGCGGCCTTCTTGCCGCCCTTGCGGCCCATCGTCGCCAGCGCCTTGCGCTCCCGCGTGGACGCACGCCCAGTCGCCGCCGGGCCTCCAGAGACCGAGTGGGAGGTCTTGCCGGCGATGACATAACCGCGCACACGCCTTGCCATGGTCTGCCTGTCCCGCATCGGCGGGATGTCCTCTGTGCGCCCGTCAGCGCCGATCGCCTGGGCGATACCGTAGGCGCGTTCGTAGGCGTCAATGATCGCCGCATCACTCATCCGCTTACCCGCCGCCCGCAGACGGTGAGCTTCGGCCAGGGCATGTCGGAAGGCCGTCTCATCCCGGGCGGCACGTCCCTCGGTGATCCACAGGACCTTCACTCCGTCGATGCGGTCAGTGTCCATCGCCGTGGCGCTGGGGAGATCCCCGTCAAGATCAGCTGCCATGGCCTTGAATGCCTCGGCTTCAGACCGTCGGGCTTTTACCGCCTCGAGGAGTTCACGCCCACTGGTGTACTTCTGCTGCGTGCGGGCAGCCTGTGGTGCGGTGTCACCGGTCATGGCTCGGACCTCCTCGATCAGGCTCGACAGTCGAGCAACCAGGTGGTGCTGACAGTGCCAACGATAAGCCGTGGGATCAGCTCCTGTGTACAACGGCGAGCGCGACAGGTTGTGGGCGAAGGCCGGGTCCCCGCCCAAGGCGGTACCCAGGGTGGCTGCGGTGGCTTTGAGCAGGCGCATATTCGCCGATTCGCCGGAACCGTCGGCGTGGACCGGGTCGATCAGCCAGATCAGCTGTGCTTTGCCGTTGGCCGGGTTGACCCCGATCCAGGCAGGCCCGGCACCGACCCCGGCGAGTCGGGAGATGGTGCGGTAGGCCTCAGGGTGGATGTTGTCGACACCGCCACCGTCGGTGCCGCGGCGGTCGACGTCGACGACGATGACCGCGGCGTACTGGGCGTGGGTCAGGGCAACGTACTGCATCCGGTTAAGGGAGGGGTGGCCGACCCGGTACATCTTCGGCACGCTCTGGCCCTCGGCGTTCTTGCGCCAGGCTGCTTTGAAGTCACGGGTGGGGCAGCCCTGGAACGCGGCCCTGCCCAGGTGGGTGATGAGTCGGTTGCGTTCTGCATCGGTGGCCCCACCAGACTGCAGGGAGGTGGGTACCGCCCCGAGGTTCTCGACGAGCAGTCGGGCGGCACCGGCCAGGGCACTGCGCTGCTGCGGGGACCGGGACCGACTCGGAGAAAAGGAGGACAGACCACCGGATAGTGCGGTGAGGGGGTCGGTCCCGGTGAACGGATCGAGCACCGGGCCTAAGTGATCGGCGATGCTGTCCGGTGCAGTGTCCGGGCCGCTGGCCTGGTCGGTGTCCTGGGGTGGTACATCCGGGCCGGATGCAGGTATGCTCATCGGTGAGGCTTTCTCCACGAGTGCGGATCGTGGGGTCAGCGAGCGTCACCAGGGCGGCAACCCGGGTGGCGCTCTTTCTTTTGCGCTTGAACAACACCTTACACCATTGTCATTCCGCAGGTAGAGCCGCAAAACCCCAAGTATCACGCCGGCGCCACGAGCGGATCGGGACTCGTTCTTGATGCACCGATCGATCCTGCGGCATCCACATCAAACTCGCACTGAGGGCAGATCTGCCGGCACCTCCGGCACCAGAGCGGACCAATCGAAATCACATGCACCCTGTGCTCCTACTCATGAACACCGATCATGACGCGCCATCCTCGCCGCCTCCGGAAGCACTCCTTCGGAGGATTACTACCAAGTGACGGTGTGGCGGTCTCGCGCTTGAGCATGCCTGCGTAAGTAATCAGCGGCACGGTGGGGTTTGATCTTCCTTCTGCTGCTCACCGCTGGAGGGGAAGGACTCATCACACGCGTATCACCCGCGCAAGGGAAGTGCGATAAAATATCTTTCATGTCGATACCGCACTGTCGCTCTAGCCTGCTCCCAGGCTCACGTAACCAAGGAGCTTCATGTTAAAGAAACTACAGTCAGTCAGTATCGCCAAGATATGGTTGCAACCTCGCGCTTCAACGTAGGAATAGTGCAGCCCACGGCGAAATACTTTCCTCTAGGGCTACGCCCAACCAGAGCACGGTTCGCCAGGAAGAAAAGGGCGACACCATACCGAACTATAATCTTACCATCTATGGAATTTACCTCGAGCCTGGAGAAACGAAATGATCAGAGACGCTCACGAAGCTAACGCAACAACCAGCCCCACAGACTACGAACTAGCACGCCTCAAAGCGGCCTTGCCCGAGTACTTCGACAAGAACGGAGACTTCAGACTCGACCGCCTTCAGGAGGCGCTGAACTCGGCCAACGTGTCGATGACCCGCGAAGGCTACGAGCTCAAGTTCCTGGGGAAGTCATACGCCAAGTACCTGACCTCAACGCGGACCGAGACGGTCATGGTACCCGATCTCGAACACAACGCTAAAGCGAGCAACGCTGAGTCGGAGAATTTGTACATCGTCGGGGACAACCTCGATGCGCTTAAGCACCTGCTGGGGTCCTACGCGGGCAAGGTGAAGTGCATCTACATCGATCCGCCATACAACACAGGTTCCGATGGGTTCGTCTATGTCGACGACTTCGGCTTCACGGTTAAGGATCTCGTCGAAAAGATAGGACTTGGCGAGGACGAAGCGGAGAGAGTTATAGCTCTCCAAGGTAAGTCATCCCACTCAGCATGGCTTACCTTCATGTACCCGCGCCTCGAGCTCGCAAAGGAGCTGCTCGCGGACGACGGCGTCATCTTCATCAGTATCGATGACAACGAACAGACGAACCTCAAGGCGCTGTCCGACGAAGTGTTCGGCGAACAAAACGCAGTCGCTACCTTTGTATGGAAGAGCAAGTCCGGCGGCGCGAACGACTCCGGTCAGGCTGCGGTAGACCATGAGTACATTCTTGCCTATGCGAAGGACCCTGCAGCCGCGTCTCTGGGACTGGATCCGCTGGCCGAAGCAACCACTGCTTATAACTTTTCGGATGAGAATGGGCGTTATTCACTTGAACGATTAGACAAACAAAACCTGACCTATTCCGAATCCATGGATTACGTACTCATAGGGCACGATGGAACGGAGTATTACCTTGAACACAAGGACCCGGCGAGCCCCAACGCTATCTGGCGCTGGTCGAAAGAAACCGTTGCCGCTCGCATGTCAGAGCTTGTATTCAACAATGGACATGTCTATACAAAGAACTACGAAAAAGATGCCGGAAAGCCCCGCTCACTATTAATTGACCAGCGCTTCGGTCGGTCCCGAACAGGAAGCACTCAAATTGCAAAATTATTCGATGGGAAGACGCTTTTCAAGAACCCGAAACCAGTGAACCTTATATCTCATTTGATAAGAATCGCCACGCGCCCCGACTCGCTTATCGTTGACTTTTTCTCAGGTTCCGCAACAACCGCAGAGGCCGTGATGTCTGTGAATTCGGAAGAGTCCGGCGGCGGGCAAAGGAAATCGATCCTCGTACAGCTCCATGAGCCTATCGTGCCGACAGCGAACAGATATTCGAAAGCCGCATATGCAGAGGGTTATCGATACATCGAAGAGATCGGCTGCGATCGGATCGCGCGAGCCGCGAAGCGTATCAAGTCAGATACTGGCGCTGATATCGACTATGGTTTCAGGATTTTTCACTTGGAAGAGCCAAGCCAGAAAACGCTCGATCAGCTTGAATCTTTCGATCCGAACGAGGATGACGCTCTGCTCGCTGGCGACTTCGTCTCCAAGTTCACTTCCCATGGGACACCTGGCGACCAGGTCGCGCTTTCCACTTGGCTTGTCCAGGACGGTTTCGGCCTAACACCCGACGTGAAGGACGTAGAGCTCAACGACTATGAGCTGAAGGTCTGCGAAGACTCCGGTTACATCATCAATCCTGGATTCAATAGCGACGATGCAATGGCGCTCGTTGCCAAGCTCGAGAGCGGCGAACTCGATCTGAAGCGCATCGTCGTCTTCGGATACTCCGTACCGTTCTCAGTCATGCATGAGTTGAAGCAGAACCTCACGTCACTGCGTTCAGGGCAGTCCGTTTCCGTGATCGAGCGGTACTAACCCATGCCTATTAGACTTCAAACACTCGACCACCAGCAACGCGCACTGAGTGCGCTGACCAGCGTCTTCAAGGATGTCGAACTCGACGACAGCACACCACCAGAGGCGAACATTGCTTTCGACCCGGCTGATCCGCAGATACGCGATAACATCCTCGAGATCCAGTCCGACGTTGTGGACGACATCGTTGCGATCCCTCATCCCTGGCGGAGCCGTGTGGACGACGGCGTACTCGGGGTCGACGCCAAGATGGAAACAGGCACCGGAAAGACGCTGGTCTATACCCAGCTCATGTACGAGCTGAACCGGCTCTACGGCTTCACGAAATTTATCCTTCTCGTGCCTTCCGTCTCGATCAAAGAGGGGACAAAGGCATTCATCCGGTCCGATTACGCACGCAAATACTTTGCCGACACGTACGGCCCGCAGATGGATCTACGCCTTGACGTCCTCGACCCGCAGAAGCGGTCAAAGGGACGGAAAATGATGCCGAACTCCGTCGTCAACTTCGCACAAGGCTCACGTCTGTCGCGCGGACGCATCTCCGCGCTCCTCATGACCGACAATATGCTGCGGTCGCAAGCGACAATGGCCTACAACTACGACCAGACGGTGCTTGGTACGACCAGCGTCCCCTACGAGGCGCTGCGTGAGACTCGACCCATCGTCATTATCGATGAGCCGCATCGCTTCCGGCGCGACAACAAGGCCTATAAGACGCTCATCGACAAGATCCATCCGCTGGCGGTCTTCCGCTTCGGCGCGACGTTCCCCGAGCTTGGAAAGACGGGGAAGACCGACTACAACAACCTTGTGTTCAACCTCGGTGCTGCCGAATCGTTCAATGAGCAGCTGGTCAAGGGTGTCCAGGTCCAGTACCCGCAGGACAACAGCAGCGATACGACACGCCTGAAGCTCACAAGCCTCTCCAAAAGCAAACCAAAGCAGGCCACGTTCCAGAACATCGGCACGGGCAAGTCCCACACCTTCGCTATGGGAGAGTCGCTCGGCATCGCCGACGGCGCATTCGCAGGCATCACCATCGAGGGGATCGGCAAGACCGACAACCCTGCGATCAAGTCCGGAGTCACGCTATCCAACGATCAGGCGCTGGGTAGAGGGGACATCCTCTCTGCCCGTGTCTACTCGGACACGTACCAAGCCCTCATGATGAAGCAGGCACTCGACAACCACTTCGAGATTGAGTGGGAGAACTTCCGCCGCTCGTCCAGGGTCAAGACCCTCACCCTGTTCTTCATCGACTCGGTCGAATCCTATCGCGTCGACGACGATTCGCTCGGGCACCTCGGGCAACGCTTCGAGGAGCTCCTCACCACGCGACTAACCGCTGAGATCGAGAAGCGCCAGGGCGACTCCTCACCCATCGCGAAGGAGTACGTCGCCTACCTGAGAGCATCGCTCGCTAACGTCAGTTCGACACACGGTGGCTACTTTTCCAAGGACAACTCCACCACCGATGAAGCCATTCAGCACCAGGTCGACGAAATCCTTCGCAACAAGGAAGCGATGCTGTCCTTCGAGACACCGGACGGCGTGCCAAACACTCGCCGTTTTCTGTTCTCGAAGTGGACGCTGCGTGAGGGCTGGGACAACCCGAACGTGTTCCAGATCGTCAAGCTCCGGTCGTCAGGGTCGGAAATCTCGAAGCTCCAGGAAGTGGGGCGTGGCCTCCGGTTGCCTGTGGATACGAAGGGAAATCGTCTCGCAGGCGAGCAGTTCTACCTCACATACCTTATCGACTACGCGGATCAGGAGTTCGCCGACTCTCTCATCGCCGAGATCAACTCCGACGGTGCAGCAGGACCCGTCAATGTGAAGGATCTGCTTCCCAAGGTCGCTGAAGAGCTCGGAATGTCGGAGACGGACCTGTTCATTGAGCTCCTGAAGCAGGGCCTTGTCGATTCGGACAAGAACGTTGTGCCAGGACGCGAAGAAGACCTGTTCGCCGCCTACCCTGCGTTCAACAAGACAGGCCTGAAGTCTGGCAAGGTCGTGAAAGGTAAGCAGAAGGTCAAGGTCGGTATACGCCCCGAGCGGTACTCCGAGATCAAAGACCTCTGGGAGACGCTGAACGCGAAATACTACCTCCGCCTCGACGAGCTTACGACCGACGAGATCGATGCGTGCATCGACGAAGTCCTGGGCACCGGGATCTATCGGCAGGAGTTTGGTCGGTTCACTCAAGATGTGATCGTGAAGGCCGACGAGGGCTCGTCCCTAGAGGTCCGAACGGAGACGAAGACCCGCTTCGACACGACCGAGACGATGCCGTACGGCGACTGGCTGAAGAATGTCCGTGAACAGACTAAGCTCCCGATCGATCGGGTCCACGCGGGACTCGTCCGTCTCCACTCGAAGGAGCACCTCCCGGAAGACTTCTTCAACAGAGCGACCCTTCACAAGTTCCGTTCTGGGTTCATAGAGTGGATGGAGCGCAACTACCTCGAACGGTTCACGTACTCGAAGATCGAAGGGCTTGTCCTGGGCACGGAGCTCACCGATGCTGACGGTGCCCCTCTGGAGAGCATCATGCAAGGTAATATCGGCGTCTTCCGCGATGACAAGGCCATCGTGCCTGATAAGTTCCTCTACGACGCGGTCGTGTACGACTCGCCGAAGGAACACGACACGATCCGCGACTCCACGCTCGATGAGGTTATCGTTTTTGGGAAGATCCCTCGCCGGTCGATCAAGGTACCTCTGTACTTTGGCGGTACCACGAGCCCGGACTTCATGTACGTGCTCAAGCGCGATGACGGCGGACTGTCCCTGAACTTCATCATCGAGACGAAGGATACGGAGAAGCGCTCTGACCTCCGCGAGAGCGAGAAGCTCAAGATAACGGCTGCGCAGCGGTTCTTCGAATCGATGAGCTCCGAGGGTATCGATGTCACGTTCCGTGCCCAGGCGCAGCGCGATGACATCGCAGCACTGATCAAGCAAGTATTGGCGAGTGAGTAGATCCCCTACGCATGGTTACTCGGCAAACGAAGCAGTGCGCCGCGACGGCTGTAGTGTCGTTACCCTTCACCATCGAGCTGTTCAACCGATCGAATCTGACAGGGCGTGAGCACACGCGGTTGTCATGATGCACTTCTTCCATGCCGTCGGCAGCGCTGCCGGTTGTTCTCGTCGGCCATCGCGTCGTAGATCTGGCCGTACAGTTCCCGGGCCTGCGGGTCATTCGAGTCCTGCGGTAGGACGATTCCGCGGTACTGCATCGAGGTGAGCAGGGCTGTGGCGAGGTTATAGAAGTTCTCCGCCCACAGCGTCTGACGCTCCTGCGGCCACAGATCTTCGGCCAGCCCGCCCATGTCCTGCCGCAGGAACATGTCGCATGCCCGGGTCTTCCACGCCTCTGGCGATGACTTGAGAACGTCCTGTTCCAGGTCCACCACCTCCTCGGCGGTGAGCCGCTCGACCTCGGCGTCCTCCATGAAAAGTTCATCCAGATAGTCAGCACGAACCTGCCTCTCGGCACACGATCGGATCCTGTCGAAGATGTCCTGTAGATCCATCCCCTCCGGCCACCGAGCTATCCCACTGAGGTAGTGGTCCCGCAGCCACCGGAACTTCCGGTCACGTCTGATACTCATCGCCGTCTCGATCGTGGCGTAGTACCGGTCGACCTCGGCGTCGGTGACTGCCGGGAACGCGCTCTGTAGTGCTCCCTGGACCTCATCTCGCGTGATCATCACAGCATCCTTCCTGTTCCGTAGCCATATTGGCGCGAGTCGGCAAGAAAAATAAAAACCCTTGTTTCGTCACCATGTATTTTTAGAGTATACCCCAAAAGAACACCTCCGAGCAGAGACATCTGCCCTGTCCAGTAGGGTCTTAGTCATGTCAAAAAAGACACTTCCGTCTCAAGGTCTAGGACCCACCGGACAGATTGTTGGGTACGCCCGAGTAAGCAGCCCCGAACAGAACCTCGACCGTCAGACCAGTCAACTGACCGAGGCCGGCGCACAGAAGCTATTTACCGACACGGTCAGCGGCTCTACCCGTGACAGACCGGGGCTCGACGCCGCGCTCGAGTATCTCCGCGCCGGAGACACGCTCCTGGTAGTCAGCATGGATCGGCTCGCCCGCTCGCTAGTAGACCTGCACACCCTGGTCGACGAGCTCAGCACCAAAGGCATCACCGTGACGTTTCTTCAGGAGGGACAGTCCTACTCAGCCAACCCCTCCCCTACCGGAAAGCTTCTCCTCGGCATGCTCGGTGCAGTCGCGGAATTTGAGCGATCCATCATCCGGGAGCGACAGACAGAAGGCATCGCCCGAGCCAAAGCCCGCGGCGTCTACAAAGGCAGGAAGCCAGTGCCGGGCGAGAAGATCGAACAGGCCAGAAAGCTCGTCTCTCAAGGTGTTCCGAAAGCCCGGGTCGCCCGCGACCTAGGCATCAGCAGAAGCTCGCTCTACAAGCACCTCGGCGAAGACTACACCGCCAACCAGTAGATCATTGCAACATCGCCTCACTCTATATCAACGTTATGACGTTACAGCGCTAGCGTTGTGACGCTAAAGCGCTAACTACAGTTCAAGATGATTTTTGAGCATCTCTTCAATGATTTGTGAGGCGTTCGTCTCTTCTTCGACAGCACGCATTTTGAGCGCCTTCCAAGTGGGCGATGACAAGTAGATTGTCGTGCGTCGGTCGAGTCGGGAACTGTCGCCTTCTGCGAAGACTTCCTCGACGGAGCGCGTCGCGGTGGCTTGCGGCTTACGCATCGTGTCCTTCAGGCTTGGTCGCTTCTTGTCGGTCATTCCATCTCCTCGATCTCGGCTATTTCTTTGTAAACGTCGTCGTAGCCATGCAGCTTGGTTGGACTGGTGCCAAACTGCGCCTTCATGTCCTCGCGTTGCGGGACCGCGTTATAGAACGTCGGTACTCCCTGGTTTTCCAGGAGGTCGCGCGCTTCGGAGTACAGACGGGTGTGCATCAGCACCCCGGTCAGCAAAACACCGGTCATCCGGTGTGAGGTGGTCTCCAGAGTCGGCCAGACTCGGTCGATGTCCATCGGGCTCGCCCCAGAAGGGACGACGACGAGATCTGCGACATCGATAGCAGCCTGGATTTCCTTAGCGGTTCCCGGCGGGGTGTCGATGATCGTCAGGTCGTCAGATCCCTTGAGTCCCGACAGCTTCTTCGCTGTTGCCGGTACCACTGAGAACGGCAGGGGATCGCCGCGCTGTTCAGCGATCTCCGCCCACCGGCAGGCGGAACGCTGCGGATCAGCATCGTAGAGCGCCACAGCAGTGCCGGTGGCCGCAGCAGCTGCGGCCACCATCACTGCACTGGTGGTCTTTCCGACGCCCCCCTTGGTGTGAACGAAAGCAACAATCATGCAGTCTCCTGAGGATGAGGCGGAAATGTAACCAGGATTGATGATAACGTCACAACGCTACAGCGTCAACGCTATAACACTACAGCGTCAGCGTTGTAACGTTAACGTTATAACGCTACATGGCACGAGATTCAGTATCGTTCGGGATAACGTTCATATAGCCCCCCCCATCGAGGTTGTCCCTGGTGCCGATGACCAGTTCCTAACCGCCAGCGCAAGCCAAAGCCACCCCGATCATGCTTCTCTGTCTGGGGAGGTCAGGCCACGGAACCTCTCAAAAAACGCCGTGAGCTTCTGGATCACCCGGTGCTTCTTCTCACCATGGCCACCACCGGCAGCAAAACGAGATACCGGTGGCAACACCCGCGTGATCGCTATGCCACCGGTCGTGACCTGCCCATCACGAAACGCCTCATCAACGAACTCCCGGGCCTGCTCGGGACGCAGGTTCTCCTGCGTGATGATCTCGTCCAACTCCGCCTCACGCCGATCAGCCAGGAACGTGCGCCACTCCTGGTCAATCTCACCATGCGCGGACAGTGAATCAACGAAGTCTTCGATCAGGTCCTTCTTGTTGCGCAGCGTCGGGCTGGCATCCACAGCCCGGGAAATCTCCGCCCGAATCTCCTTGTCATCACCGTCACCGTGTTCATCCCGGTACTTCTGCACCAGCATGAGGATGTAGTCGACGTTGATCTCGACCTGCTTGACCAGCTCGATTTCAAAGACAACATCATCGTTGATCTGCTCTTTGTCGCCCGTCGTGTCTTTACGGAAGGGTCTGCTGCATGATCTGAGACAGGTTGGTTACGCTGCCGTGATGGCAGGTGTTTTCATCATGGTCTCGTACTCCACAGGGGTCAACCGTCCCAGACCATCCCGGGTGAGACGCTTGATTGTCTGATACACCTGGCCGATGTTGATTGGCCAGGTGTTGCGAGTGCGGTTTTCGAAATCAGTCTTTAGCTTTCCGACACTGCGTGGGTGCTCGGAGAGCATGCTGAGAAAAGCGAACTTCATAGACACAAGGGGCCTCACCAGGACGGGAAGTCGGCTTGCTGACCTCGGAGATGCAGGGATAACCCCTATTCATGTCACACTTTAAAGTGACCCGCAACCCGCTTACCTCTTCGGGAAACTTGAGATAACGAGATCGGAAAGCGGTCCAGGTAACCTCCCATCATTTGCCATACGGGCCCAGTTCCCTACCGCCGATAAGCCTCCGTCACCTCCTTGGGTTACCCCAAAGAAGTCCACGCTTTCTCCGGTGCTATCGTCCTTTGAAGTGTAGGAGGACCATTCGCTTCCTGTTTCCCGTACAATAATCTCCCCAATGAGTAGAGCTGCCCTGTTGACCTCATCCTCATCGCTCGAGGGGAAAGTTTTCTTTTCGATTGAGTCTATGGTGCTCCGCGACCATAGTTCGACACCTGATTCATCGGGTGATATTTTCGATCCGCTCCATTCTTCAAAAACACCCTTTGCTGATTCTTTTACGGATTCAAGGGGGATGCTTCCGGAGGGCACGGGGCGAATTATCGAGGGGGCCGGGTCGTAGACCTTGTTGACCTGCTTTTTGCCGACGACGGTGATGCGGGTGAGGAGTTCGGAGACTTCCCGGGGGGTGTAGTACTCGCCGCCGGACTTTCCTGCACTGGAGGCGTACATCTGCATGAGGTACTCGTAGGCGTCGCCGAACAGGTCGATGGAGTTGTCCTCGAAGTTGCCCAGCGGGAGGGCACCGATCGCGTCGAGGAGTTTCCTGAGCTTCTCGTTGCGCTTGGCGACGGTGTTGCCGAGCTTGGAACTGTTGACGTCGAGGTCATCGAACAGGCCTTTGAGATCGTCCTCGGCGTCGGTGCCGAGGGCGGAGCCTTCGATGTTCTTGAACACACCAGCGAGGATCTCGTTGAGGTTCGTGTCGTGCGCGGCGTACGTGCGGACGTTGTCGAACAGTTCAGACGGCAGGATGTAGAAGCCTTTTTCCTCAACCGTCTCCGCGCGCCCGAACTCAGCCTGGGCGTCGGGGAGTTGTGCGTAGTCGAAGTCTGCGTTGCCGGCGTCGTGTTCGGCGTGGTTGATGTAGGCGGTGAGGTTTTCGGAGATGAACCGGTAGAACAGCATGCCCAGGACGTAGGACTTGAAGTCCCAGCCGTCGACGGAGCCGCGGAGGTCGTTGGCGATGCGCCAGATTGTCTTGTGAAGCTCGGCGCGCTGGTGTTCTTTGTTGGTCGGTGCCATGTGGTTGTGTCTCCTGCGCTTCGGGGCGCGTTGTTCAGGTGTGGGGTTGGGTTTAACGTACTGCCGGGTGC
>NZ_JBQSWS010000036.1:0-17908 GCF_052377355.1 Corynebacterium sp. AOP40-4SA-5 | reverse complement strand
GGAGTCGAGCTCGTCGATACGGTGCCGGGTGTTGGTCTTCACGTGGGCGACGTCCGTGCCGGGGAACCAGTAGTACTCCAGATGGTCCACGGCCCGGGCACGGGCGGGGAAGTCGGTGTACACCGGTTCCAGTGCCTCGGCCTTCTCCACCGCGGCGAGGGCGAAGGTGTCCACGACGGACATGGTGATCCGGGTGACGATGCCCAGTGCGCCGATGCTGACGCGGCCGTAGTCGAAGAGGGGGTCACCGGGGCCGGTGTCGTGGACCCGGCCGTCGGCGGTGATGGTGCGCAGACCCCGGACCATGCCCGCGAACCCGGTCAGTCCGATCCCGGTGCCGTGGGTGCCGGTGGACACCGCGCCGGCGATCGACTGCGGGTCCACGTCACCCTGGTTCGCCAGGGCGAGACCGTGCGGGCGCAGCAGGGCGGGGACGTACCGCAGGCGCGTCCCGGCGAGGAAGGTGACCTCCATGGACCCACGGTCGACGTTGACGACACCCGAGAGGTTGTCGAGGTTGACCAGCACACCGTCGGTGACGGCGACCGGGGTGAAGGAGTGCCCCGCACCCACGGCCTTGACGCGGCGTCCCTCCTCCGCGGCCCGCTGGACCAGTGCGATCACGTCCGCCTCGGTCTCCGGCTGTTCGAGGCGGAAGGGCTCGGCGGTCTGCCCGCCGGACCAGTTGTGCCATCTCATGTGAAGCTCCGGCCCTCGCCGCGGTAGGTGGGCCATTCGTCGAGGATGTCGCCGTCACTGACGACGAGGACCGTGTCGGTGTACTCGGTCTGCTCACCGGCCTTGGCGTGCCGGAACCACACGTGGTCGCCGAGTTTCATCGCTGCGGCGACGTCCCCGCGCAAGGGGGTCTGCACCTCCCCGGCGCCCTCCATCGGGGTCAGCTTCAGCCCCCCGGGGGAAGTCGACGACCGGGACGCGGTCGGCCCCGGGGACGCCGGAGGCGATGCGTCCGCCGCCGGCGACGGTGATGAAGTCGGGGGCGGGGCGGCGCACCACCGGCAGCACGAACCACTCCGCCGACAACGGCAGGAAGGTCGTGTAGTTGTCGAAGAGGCCGGGGCCGACGACGCCGGAGCCCGCGCCGATCTCGGTGACGACATCCTCGGACGCGGTGGATTCGATGGACCCGGTGCCGCCGCCGTTGACGAACTCCAGCTCACCGTCGACGGCGGAGACGGCCCTCACGACCTCGGCGCGGCGTCCGGCCAGCTCCCGCGCGGATATCCGCTTGACGGCGGCGACCGCGGGGGAGGTGTCCGTGGTGCCGGCGATCTGGCCCTCGTAGGCCATGATCCCGACCAGCTGGAAGCCGTCGCGGTCACTGACCGCCTCGGCCAGGGCCCGGGCCTGCTCCACGGTGTGCACCGGGGATCGCCGGGCCCCGAGGTGCACCGGGCCGAAGGAGAGGGACGCGTCGACGTCGATGCACACCCGGATCACACCGCGTTCGGCGGGCGGGGCGACCGAGTCGATGTAGTCGAGGTGCTCCACGGAGTCCACCATCACGGTGATCGACCGCAGGTTCTTCTCCTCGCAGGTCAGCAGGTGGAGATCCTGTTTGTTGGTGCTGGGGTAGGCCACGAGGATGTCCGTGCCGTCCTCGCACAGGCCCTCGTCGACCAGCCAGAGTGCCTCACCGAGGGAGTACGACAGGAGCCCCTGGATGCCGTCCACGGTGAGCAGCCGCTCGATCAGGCGGCGGATGCGCACCGACTTCGTGGCGAGCCGGATTGGCGTCCCGTTGGCGCGCCGGACCATGTCGGCGGCGTTGGCCACCGCACTGTCCAGGTCAAGGACGGAGAATGGGGCGTCGAGGTGCGCTACAGCCTCGCGCACGGCTGGTCGTGGAGTGCTCACTCTGCTCACGATAGTTCGTGAACCGGTCCCGCGCGTGGTGGTTTCCGATATCATCATGCGTCATGACTGCGACGACTGTTGAACAATTCGGAAGCCCCTTGTTGGAGGGGGTTTTCCGGGCACCGGGACACGCCGGGCCGGAGGGCGACATCGGACGGTGGGAAGGGGTTGCCGGCGACGGTGCCTGGGCGGCCGAGATCCACCGGCTGAAGAAGGCGCGCAATGCCGTGATCCTCGCCCACAACTACGAACTGCCCGAGATCCAGGACATCGCCGACCACACGGGTGACTCCCTGGCACTGTCGCGGATCGCCGCGGAGACAGACGCGGACGTGATCGTGTTCTGCGGGGTGCACTTCATGGCGGAGACGGCGAAGATCCTGTCGCCGGAGAAGACCGTCCTGATCCCGGACGAGGCGGCGGGCTGCTCGCTGGCGGACTCACTGAGCGCCGGGGAACTGGCGGAGTGGAAGGCCGAACACCCGGATGCGCTGGTGGTGAGCTACATCAACACCACCGCCGCGGTGAAGGGGCTGACCGATGTGTGCTGCACCAGCTCCAACGCGGTGGACGTGGTCGCCGGCCTGCCGGAGGACAGGGAGATCCTCTTCGGCCCCGACCAGTTCCTGGGTGCGCACGTGCGGCGCCGGACCGGGCGGGACAACATCCACGTGTGGGCGGGGGAATGCCACGTCCACGCCGGGATCTCCGGGCCGGAGCTCGCCCGCCGGGCCGAGGAGAGCCCGGACGCGGACCTGTTCATCCACCCGGAGTGCGGGTGCGCGAACTCGGCGATCTACCTGGCGGGCGAGGGTGTGATCGACCCGGGCAGGGTGCACATGCTCTCGACCGGCGAGATGCTGACCTCGGCGAAGACCGCGGCGGACGCGGGACGCGGCAAGGTCCTGGTCGCCACGGAGATCGGCATGCTGCACCAGCTCAAGGGCGTCGCGCCGGACGTGGACTTCGCCCCGGTCAACGAGCGTGCATCGTGTCCCTACATGAAGATGATCACCCCGGCGGCGCTGCTGCGCTGCCTGGCGCTGGGTGCGGACGAGGTGGAGGTGGCGCCGGACGTGGCTGCCCAGGCGCGCCTGGCCGTGGAGCGGATGATCTCCGTCGGGACACCGGGAGGCGGGGAGTGAGTCGTCCTTCCCTGCCCGTGACCGACCTGGGTGACCTGGGAGCCGATCCGGGAGTGTTCTCTGCATTGGCACGGGTGGCGTTGACCGAGGACATCGCCTCCGGGGACGCCACCACGCTGGCGACGGCGCCCGCCGACCTCCATGGTCGGGGACTGCTCGTGGCGCGGCAGGACGGGGTGGTCTCCGGGGTGGACGCGGTCGCCGCAGTTCTCGCTGCAGCCGGTGAGCCGCCCTACCTTGAGGTTCTCGGTGGCCGCGTTGACCTGGAGGACCCGGTGACCAACGGGGCACGTGCCGCGCCGGGCTCGGTGGTCGGTGTGCTGACCGGGCCGGTCCGCGCGATGCTGCAGCTGGAGCGCACGGTGCTCAATGTGCTGTCGCATGCCTCCGGCGTGGCGACGCACACGGCGCGGTGGGTGTCTGCTGTGGGGACGGGCGTGGTCGTGCGTGATTCCCGCAAGACCCTTCCCGGATTGCGCCTGCTGCAGAAGCGGGCGGTGGTGCACGGCGGTGGTTCCCCGCACCGCTACAACCTCTCCGACCAGGCGATGGTGAAGGACAACCATGGTGTCGCCGGGGGAGGTGTGGTGTCAGCGTACTGCGCTGTGCGTGCCCGGAACCCGGATCTGTGGTGCGAGGTCGAGGTCGATGACCTGGGACAGTTGCGTGGGGTGCTGGGGCTGGACACCCCACCGCACCAGGTTCTCCTGGACAACTTCACGGTCGCGGACACGGAGGAGGCGGTGCGTCTACGTGACGGGATCGCACCGGGTGTCCTGCTGGAGTCCTCGGGCGGACTGAGCCTGGAGGTGGCTGGTGGGTACGCCGCCGCAGGGGTGGATTCACTGGCGGTTGGTGCGCTCACCCACTCGGTCACGGCCCTGGACATTGGCCTGGACCTGGCTTGAGACTCACAGACCTTTCGGTGCCTCCGCGCGATCCGTCCTGTTTGTCGCGGTGCTCCGCTGTACTGCTGTGCCGAAACTCTACCGCGATGGCGTGATCGCCGGAGTGTGCATGACAACTTGTCTGGTGTGCATCGCAAATTGTCGGTTCACTGGCTGAAACCGACCATTTGTCATGCACACCCGACCATTTGCGATGGCAGCCCTACACGACCTGCGACTAAACCGGGGGCTGCGCAAGGTGGCCCTCTCCGCCGTACCCCGGGGAGAGTTATGGTCACCCGTGTTCGCCGGCACGGACTGCGGTGACCTTGCCGAGGCCGGTGACTGTGGTTGCGATCTCGGTCTCCTCCCCGTCGGGCCAACGGAAACGCACCCCGGGTTCCCGGGTCAGACGGCCGATCACTGCAGTCTCCGCCAATGGGGAGCCCATCCGACCCGTCCCCGGCGCATCGGCGGTGAGCATGCCGAAGCCGGGGAAACAGGTCATCCAGTCGCCGGCGGTGGTCCCGTCCGGCCGCGGGATCGCGGAGACATCCAGGGTCACGCCGGTGCCGGACGCTTCGGCGAGCATGCCGGAGGTTCCCACGATGCCCGCCATGCTCACGTCCTTCGCCGCGGACGGTCGGGCATCCGCGACAAGACCCCCGAGGTGCCGCAGTTCCTCCCCGGTACGGAAGGACGTGGAGTCCCATTGCCGTCCCTCGAATCCGGGACGCCAGCGCCCTGCCAGGTCAACGGTCAGGCTCAGGTCATCGCCGATGGATCCACCCCCGCCGGGGACGGGCCGGTCGGTGCGTCCCAGGGCCGTCACCGACAGGGACGGCGCCGCGCCTGTCTGGGTGTGACCACCGAAAACCGGGACACCCCAGGCGGCTGCGGCGTCCGCCATCCCCTGGAGTACCCGGCCCACGTCCACACCGTCGTACCCGGCCACAGAATCCAGCAGCCCCACCGGCTCCGCCCCCATCGCGGACAGGTCGTTGAGGTTCACCAGCACTGAGCACCACCCGGCCCAGCGGGGATCAGCGTCGACCATGGCCGGGAGGATCGCGTCGCAGGCGGCGACGAGATCACTGCCGGGGACGGGCGCGCCGTCGTCACCGACGAACCCCGCGCCACCGAGTGACGCAGATCCGTCCGGGCCTCCTGACAATACGGAGAACACCGACAGAAGCTGCCCCAATGGCTGCTTGGTTGCCGCCAGAAGGTCACGGACCCGGTGCAGAGGCCATCGCATGGACACGTGGGGAACCCCGAAGAACAGTCCATGGCCGGTGGTCTCCCAGCCCAGCTGTGTGAACATGTCCTCGTTGGCTGCCTGCACCGTGGCGTCGAAGCGCAGGACGCCGAGCTGTTCAGCGGTGGTGCACGCCCGACGGACCAGGGCTGTGCCGATGCCCCGGACATGCTGGGCGTCGGGGCGGACCACCAGACGGTCGCCCTTCCACCAGCCGATGTCCGGTCCGTCGTCGTGCGGGGTCAGTCGCACGCCGCCGAGCACGGATCCGTCGCCTGTGACGGCGACCAGCACCACGGTGCGGGCGTCCTCGTCGGCCCAGTCGAGGTCCGTGGAATCGAAGATGCCCTGGTGCTCCACGAACACCTCGTGGCGCATACGCCGGTAGGCCATCAGTTCGGTGGCATCTGGGCGCACAATCCGCCACGTGCGCGGTGGAGTCTGCGGTGCCTCTCCGGTCAGCAACGGGATGTCAAGCACTGCAGGCCCCCGCACTGTTCAGGGCACTGCACGCACCACAGGCGGCACAGCCGGCCCGCTGGTCCTCACCGCGCATGCCCGCCGCCCGCAACCGGTCGGCGACCCGGCGGGTGACCTCGGCGACCCGGTCGGCGTCCGGGGCGGGAACCCGGTCGACGTCGGTGGCCAGGGTGCCGGCGAGCGGCCGGAACGGCACCACGAACGGGTAGACCCCCATGTCGATGAGTTCACCGGCGGCCGCGACGACCTCGTCGTCCTTCTCCCCGAGTCCGAGGATGAGGTAGGTGGACACCTGGTTCCACCCGAAGACCCGTACCGCCTCACGCCAGGCGGCCCGGTACTCGTCCAGCGGCACCCGCGACTTGCCGGGCGTCCAGCGGCGACGCACCCCGTCGTCCATGGACTCGACGTGGATGCCGATGGATCCCGCACCGGCGTCGTGCAGGTCGGTGATGGTCGACAACTCCGTCGGTGGCTCGCACTGCACCTGGATCTGCAGGTCGGGGACCGCGTCCTTGATCGCCCGCACGCAGCGCGCCAGGTGACGCGCACCCCGGTCCCGGCCCCGGGAGGTGCCGGTCGTCATCACCATCTGGCTGACACCGTCGAGCCGGTGGGCTGCTTCGGCGACCTCGGCGAGCATGGCGGGGGTCTTCACCGCCACGGTGGTGCCGCGGTTCAGGGATTCCTCGATGGCGCAGAACCGGCAGCGTTCGCTCTCGTCGTAGCGCATGCAGGTCTGGACGACGGTGGTGGCCAGGACGTCCTTGCCGTGGAGTTTGGCGATCTTCTCGTAGGCCACACCGTCGGCGGTGCTGAGGTCGTAGAAGCGGGGGCGGGCGACGGGCTCCACATCGAATCCGAGGTCCGCGCCGTCGGCGGAGATGCGCCCGGTGCCGTCGAGCACGAACGGGCTGTCGGGGTTGCGGGGGATGGCGGCACCCAGTCCGTTGAGAAGGAAGTGGCCGTCGTCGCTGGGGCCGGCGCCGCCGCTGCGGGTCACCGGCGCGTCGCTGCGGACGCCCAGCAGGGCGAGTCGCACGCGGTTGGTCACGGGGGAGGTGTCAGGTGAGGTGTCCGTGGTTGTCATGATGTCTCCTGAGGGTTCAGTGGTGTGGTCGGTGTGATCAGTGTGGCTGCCCAACGCCGGCGGGAGGTTTTCCCGGCGGCGTCGCGCAATGGGCGGTCGACGGCCCAGGTCCGGTCGGCCCCGGCTATCTCCGGTGGGTCGGACCCGGTCTGCACGACGACACCGAGACGGGGGCCGTGCAGCTCAGGGAAGCCGAAGGCCACGGCGTCCTGCACGCCGGGATGCTGCAGTGCCCTGGCCTCCACCTGCGCGGGGTAGACGGATGCGCCGTCGCGGACGACCATGTCGGCCTCCCGGTCGACGAGGTACAGGTAGCCGTCGGCGTCGAGGTACCCCAGGTCGCCGAGGGTGTCCCACCCGTCCGGATCGCGCCGGGTGGACGCCCCGATGTAGCGGTAGGACGCCTGCTCCCCACGGTGCATCCACACCACGCCGGTCTCACCGGTGTGCAGGTCACGCCCGTCGGGGGACCGCACGGCGAACCGTGTTCCACCGGAGCCTGTGCCCACACTCCCCGGATGCCCGAGCCAGTCGTGGCCGTCGATGACGCTGAGCCCGTTGGACTCCGATCCGGCGTAGACCTCGACCACACGGCCGGGCCCGAGCCAACCGATGACCTCACGTTTCAGGGCAGGGGGACATGGTGCGCCGATGTGCACCAGGGTGTCCAGGCGGGAGAGGTCCGCGGCATCCCGCACGTCCCGCGGCAACCCCGTCAGCCGGTGGAGGAACGCCGGGGAGGTCATGGTCCACGTGATGCGGTGCCGGGCCATCGAATCCAGCCACTCCTCGGGGGAGACCCCGTCGTGTATCACCAGGGTATGGCCGGTGAATAGCCCCCGGAAGGCGTAGGTGAAGGGCGCGGAGCGGAACAGGGGGGCGCTGACGAGCTGCACGCCACCGGTGGGCAGGAAGGACGCGACAGGCTCGTCCGGGTCCATCAGCGCGGGTGCGGACGCGGCGACGACCTTGGGACGGCCCGTCGACCCGGAGGTCGCCACGGCCTTCCAGGAGGACGCGGCGGCATCCGGCAGCGGGACCGGAGAAGCGCCGGGCCCGGACGGGTCGACGGGATCGGGCCCGAGGGCGGCCGCCGGCGACACGAGGTCCAGAAGGGCGCGGCGCTGCTCACCGGGAAGATCAGGGTCCAGGGGCAGTGGCCGTCCGCCGGCGATCCACACCGCGCAGCAGGCGATCACGGTCTCGCGGTCCCGGCGGTGGGGAAAGGAGACGGTGACGGTGTCGTCGGGGCGGACCCCGGAACTCCGCAGGCAGTGTGCCAGGCGGAGCGCACGGTGTGCCAGGTCCTCCCTGGTCAGGGTCCCGGTGTGGTCGATGACGGCGGCGGAGTCGGGGGAATCCCTCCCGGCGTCGAGGATGATGGAGGCTATGGACTGGCGCATGCTGCCACCCGTTCGTAGAACCGCTCGTGGAGTTCTGCCGCCGCCGACCAGGTGTGGGCCCCGGCGAGTCGGCGTCCCAGGGCCTGCCGTTCGGCACGCGGACCCTCGGCGAGCACCCTGCCCAGACGGTGGCCGATACCGACCGGGTCCGAGGCGTAGGTGACCGCGTCCCCGAAGACGTCATGGACCACCGGGATATCCCTGGCCACGACCGGGACACCCGCAGCGAGCGCTTCCATCGCCGCCAACCCGAAGCCCTCGTTGAGGGAGACGAACCCCAGGGCCCGGGCCGTGGCGACCAGGGCCGGGACCTCGTCGTCGGCGAGTGTCCCGAGGATGACCGGCTCGATGTCCAGCTCCCGGGCCCGCCGGTCGAAGTCGGTGCGGTAGGGCCGGTAGTCGAAGAGGGTCTCGCCACCGCCGAAGACCAGGGAGACCCCGTCGCACAGGCGGGGACGCGATTCCCGGAGGTTGGCGAAGCCCTCCAGCAGGTCGATGGACCCCTTGCGCGGCTCGATCCCGCCCAGGGCCAGGACGTAGTCTCCGAGCCGTTCGCGGAACTCCATCCGACCGGCGGTACCCTCCGGCCCGGCGGCCCGGGCGAACCGGGCGGCGTCCACGCCATTGGGGATCACCTCCGGGGTGGACCCGTACCTCTCGCGGACCTGGGACGCCACCGCGTCCGACACACACAATAGTGCGGACGGCTCACGGACCGCGCGGTCGTGGCACTCCACCAGCCGCGGCGTGGTGAAATCGTCGAGATGGTGGATGGTACGGATGCAGGGCCGTCCGGTGTCCATCACCGCATTGGCGGAGATGCAGTCCTGGGCGTGGACGATGTTCGCGGAGGAATCGAACGCGGAGGCCATCGTCGTGATCGACCGCTCAATTCGCTCACCGACGCTCTCGTCCTCCACATCGGGGAACTCCACGGCGTGGACCTCGACGTCCGGGGAGACCGGACGGAAGAACGTCTCGTCCCCGCCGCGGGCCAGCGTCCACACCTCCACGCGGTGGCCGCGGGCCGCGAGTTCCTCAGCGAGCGCCAGGGTGTGCACCACCCCGCCGCGGGGTTTGGTCGAGTAGGTCAACTGCGCGATGTGCATGGTCTCAGCCCCCTTCCGGTGCCAGCCGGTACGCCCGGGTACTGCGCTGCCGCAGATGGTTCATCTGCCTGCGGGCGGTGTAGACACCGGCGTCGATGTCGATGCCCAGTGTCACCACGCCACTCTTCGACCAGGTCTTGCCCAGGATCTCCCCGGCCGGGTCGACGATCTTCGCCTGGCCGAGGAACCGCAGGCCCTCGAACGCACCGGTCTGGTTCGACGAGACGACGTAGACCTGGTTCTCCGCGGCCCGGGCACAGTCGTAGAGGTCGAACAGGTGCGCCTGCCGGTCATTGGCGAGCCGGTCGGCGCGCCGGGTGACGCTGGCGGGCCAGGCCGAGAGACAGGCGATGAGCTTCGCCCCGTCGAGGGCGAGGGTGCGGGCGGCCTCGGGGAAGGTCTTGTCGAAGTCGGTCATCAACCCGATGCGTCCGACCGGTGTCTCGAAGGGGCGGAAGTCCGTTCCGGCGGTGTAGACCCGCGACTCGTTCAGCGGCAGGTGCACTTTGCGGTGCGTGCCCAGGATCCCGCCGCTGTCGAGGCAGACCGCCGTGTTGTAGCGGGCCCCGTCCGGACCGCGTTCGGTGACGCCGAGGCAGACCACGAGGTCTCCCGCCGCGGCCGTGACCGCGGCAATCTCGGGGCCGTCGAGGTCGACCGCCGGGGGCAGGTCGGCGTCGGGGCCGCTGGGGTCCCTCAGGTCGCCGATGTATCCACCGATCGCCGCACTCGGCAGGACCAGGAGTCCGGCCCCGGACGTGTGGGCGTGCCGGATCATGCCTTCGATCTTGCGCAGGGCACGGCCGGTGTCCCGTCCGAAATGGGCGGCGGCGGTGGATACGGTCAGGACCATGCGGGGACACCCATCCGGGAGACGATGTGCCGGGCGTCCTCGGCGACCCCGAGGAAGCGGCCGGACCCCCAGGTGTGCAGCCAGGGCAGGCCGATGAAGAAGAAGCCGGGGACCGCCGTCTCCCCACGGTCGTGGGCGGGGTGGCCGTGGGCGTCGAGGACGGGCAGGTCGCCGAGCCAGCTCCAGTCCGAGCGGAAGCCGTTGGACCAGATGACGGTGCCTATCCCGTCGAGCGGCAGGGGACCGGGATCGCTCTCCGGTGTCCACACTGGTTCGTAACGGCGCTCGACGGGGGCGTCGATGCCCTCGCGTTCGATGAAGGCGTCGATGTCGTTCTTGATGGACTCGGCGACGGAGTCGGCGTGGTCGAGCTTCTCGGCGACGGTGTCGTCGAAGACGATGGACCCGTCCTGCACACCGAGCGCCCGGCCGTGCAGGCCCATGCCACGCAGGGCGAAGGCGCGCAGGTCGATGTCGCGGCCACCGTCGCGTCCGGTGACGTAGTGGTTGGTGGACTCGCGCTTGGACAGTCCCCTGGTTTCCGCGGGGATGTCGTAGATGCCCATCCTGGCCAGCCAGGTCATGCAGTCCATGCCGCGGTAGAAGCGGGCCACCCGGGGGGCGTGGCCGAGTGCGAGGTGGACGGTGCGTCCGGCGATGAACAGGTCCTCGGCGATCTGGGTGCCGGACTGCCCGGTACCGACGACCAGGACGCCGCCGTCGGGCAGCTGGTCCGGGTTGCGGTAGTCGTGGGAGTGGATCTGGGTGATACGGTCCGGCAGGTCGGACGCCCAGGAGGGGTAGGACGGGGTGTGGTATCCGCCGGTCGCGGAGACGACGCGGTCGGCGGTGATGGTGCCTGCACTGGTGGTGAGGTGGAACGGTCCGTCCGGCGCGTCCCGCGTGACCAGGGTGACCGCGACCCCCTCCGCCACGGGGAAGTCGAAGGAGTCCGCGTAGCCGCGAACCCATCCGTAGACCTCGTCGCGGCCCATGAAGCCGTCCGGCAGCGGGCCCTCGTAGGCGTAGCCCGGCAGGCGGCAGTGCCAGTTCGGGGTGACGAGGGTGAAATTGTCCCAGCGGGCGTCGCGCCACTGGTGCACGACCGTGTCCTTCTCGAGGACAACGTGGTCCTCGCCGGCGGCGAGGAGTTCATGGCTGACGGAGAGCCCCGCCTGCCCGCCACCGACGATGGCGGTGCCGGTGTGGTCGCCGTCGTGGATCTCGGTGTTCTTCATGGTTCGGCCTTTCCGTGGTTCAACTGGGCAGCGGGGGATCCAGCGGGGGTTCCAGTGCAGTGACCCGGACGGCGTCCCCGCCACCGGGCCAGCGTCCGGCGTCCGCGTGGATCCGGGCCGTGGTCTCCGCGGCCGAGGTGCAGGCGACACCGAATTTCGCGCGGACCCGGTCGCTGGCCCGGGTCATGGCGGTGGTGCTCCGTTGCACGAAGTCGTCGACCGTGTAGTCGGCGCCGGTGGTCAGGTGGTCGTGGACGACGAGGCTGGGGGAGTAGTAGCTGCGTTGTGTGCCGTCCGGCCAGCGGACGGTGAAGGACATCTCAGGCATGGGAGAGCTGCCTCCACCCGTTGACGTTCTCGGTGCCTTCCTCCGCCACCGGGCCGTAGATGTCCGGACGCCGGTCCCGCAGGTGGAACATTCCGGCGCGCATCGTGCGGAAGGTCCCGTCCGGGTCGATGTCGGCGATGGCCAGGCCGGCGTCGAGGTAGGTGTTGGCCAGGATGTTCCCGCCGGGATCGACGATCTTGGCGTTGCCGACGTAGCGCAGTGAGCCGAACGTGCCCGCCTGGTTCGAGGCGACCCAGAACACCTGGTTGTCCAGGGCCCGGGCGATGTCGAACTGGTTGTGCCGGTACGTCCAGCGGTCCTCCTGCAGGTTCTCGGCCGTGGCGGTGCGGGCCGCCGGCCACGCGGAGAGGCTGATGATGATCTCGGCGCCGTCGAGGGCGAGCATCCGGGCGGCCTCGGGGAAGGCCTTGTCGTAGCAGATCTGCAGGCCGATGCGTCCCACCGGGGTGTCGAAGGCGTGGTACCCGTCGCCGGCGGAGTAGGACATGTTCTCACCGAGGGGCTGGTGGACCTTGCGGTACGAGCCGTACACGGTGGAGCCGTCCAGGCAGACCGCGGCGTTGTACCGCGTTTCCCCGCCGTCGGCGTCCGTCCCGAGCTCGCAGAAGCCGATGGCCACGACCGTGTCGCCCGCCAACTCCTGAAGGCGGGCGATCTCCGGGCCGTCGAGGGTGATGGCCGCGGGCATGGAACGGTTCGTGTCCTTCAGGGTGTCGCCGTGGTTGCCCAGCGACGACAGGTACCCGCCGACCGAGGCCTCGGGGAAGACCACCAGGTCGCAGCCGGCATCCCGGGCCTCGTCGAGGATGTCCCCTATGAGGGTGAAGTTCTGTTCCAGGTCACGGGTGAAGTTCGCGGCGACCGAGGCGACCTTGATCGGCATCGTGGGCCTCCTAGAGGTTGTAGGTGGAGTTGATGATGGCGCCCTTGCCGGCGTAGTAGACCAGCGCGTCCTGGACGTCGAGTGGGTGGGCGGGGACGATCCCGGCGATGAGGTCCTCCTCGCGGATGCCGTGGAGTCCGAGGCCGAAGCGGCAGGCGAAGACGGTGCCGCCCTCCTTGAGGAAAGTCTCGAGGGCGCCGTTGACGGAGGTCTCCCCGGGGAAGCCCTCGGTGCCGACGGTGGGGAAGCCGCGGTTCGCGGAGGCGGCCAGGGTGCCGGGTCCGTAGAGGTAGATGACGGATTCGAAGCCCTTGCGCAGGGCGCGGGTGGCCTGGAGGATCGCGACGAGCGTCACGGACGACTCGTGCGGGATACCATGGACCAGGGTCAGGTAGGATTCACCGTTCTCCGCGGAGAGCTCCGGGAAGATCTTGGTGGAGCCGTAGAGGCTGTCGCCGGTCTCCTTCGCGGGGTGCTGGATCTCGTTGAGCGACGTGTCGATGTTGGCGGCGATCTGGTCTGCGACGGGGTCGGACATGTCCGGTTCCTTTGCGGTGGTGTGGTTGCTGACACCGACCATGCTCGCGCCCGCCGGTGTCGAAGTGGTTTCATCCGGAATATGGTCACGTTAAATGACGGTCGGCCGGGGTGTCATACGGATGTAACGGGGTAACAGGCAGTGTTCGGGCGTCGTTCGGGCGTGTGACTTGAACACAGTTCAAGTTTCGGCGACGATAGGAGCATGACAGCCGCCACCGTCGATGCCCACCACATCTGGCACCCCTACTCCGCCGTCCCCGGGCCTCGGGAGAACCTCCGGGTCACCGCGGCGAAGGGGGTGTACCTCACGGTCGGGGGCGGGCAGCTCATCGACGGCATGAGTTCCTGGTGGGCCGCCGCGCACGGTCACCGCCACCCCGGCATCATCGCTGCCGCGCACCGCCAGCTGGACGTCCTGCCCCACGTCATGTTCGGTGGCCTGACCCACGACCCGGCGGTGGAACTCACCGGGAAGCTCCTCGACCTCACCGACGACGCGCTCACCAAGGTCTTCTACTCCGACTCCGGGTCCGTGGCGGTCGAGGTGGCCGTCAAGATGGCGTTGCAGGCGCAGAAAGGGCTCGGCCACCCCGAACGCACCAGGCTGTTGACCTGGCGTTCCGGGTACCACGGGGACACCTTCGGCGCGATGTCCGTGTGCGACCCCTCCGGCGGGATGCACTCGCTGTGGGAGGAGACGCTGACGGAACAGGTCTTCGCCCCTGCGCCGCCCGTGCGGGGAAGCAGTGCGGCAGAACAGGACGCGTACCTGCGCACCTTCGGCGACCACATCGACGGCACCGTCGCCGCCGTCATCATCGAACCGGTGGTCCAGGGCGCCGGCGGCATGCGCTTCCACGACGCCGCGCTGCTTACCGGTCTACGGGAGATCTGCGACCGGCACGGCGTCCTGCTCATCGCCGATGAGATCGCCACCGGGTTCGGACGCACCGGCGAGGTCTTCGCCACGTCCGGGGCCGGTGTCACCCCCGATATCCTGTGCGTGGGCAAGGCGCTGACCGGCGGGGTGATGACCCTGGCCGCCACGCTCGCCACGGACGGGGTGGCCGATGCCGTCAGTTCACCCGCGGGCGGCGGCGCGCTGATGCACGGACCGACGTTCATGGCCAACCCCCTGGCCTGTGCGGTGGCGGGCGCATCGCTCGACCTCGTCGCGTCCGGCTACTGGCGTGGGACCGTGCCCCGCATTGAAGGCGAACTCGACGCCGGGCTGGCGCCGCTGCGGGACGTCCCGGGTGTGGCGGACGTCCGCGTCCTGGGCGCCATCGGTGTCGTCGAGCTGGAACAGCCACTCGACGACGCCGGGATGACGGCGGCGACGGACGCGGCCATCGACCAGGGGGTGTGGCTGCGGCCCTTCGGGAGACTGGTCTACTGCATGCCACCGTTCACCTGCACCTCTGACGAGGTCGCGGCGATCTGCCGCGGCATCCGGGCAGCGGTCTGGACAGCGGTGCCACGATGATTCTGCTGGTCACGGGAACCGGAACGGACGTCGGCAAGACCGTCACCACCGCCGCGATCGCCGCCAACCTGCAGGGCCGCGGACGACGGGTGGCCGTGGCGAAGCCGGTGCAGACCGGGGAGGCCGGGGACTCGGGGGACCTGGCGACGGTGGGGCACCTCAGCGGGGTGACGGAACTCCACGGGTTCCACCGCTACCCCGAGCCGCTGGCACCGGACCTCTCGGCACGCCGGGCGGGGATGCCCCCGGCGCAGTTGGACGAGGTGGCGGAGTGGTTGTGGCAGTTGGACGCGGAAGACCCGGAGCGCGTGCTGCTGGTCGAGGGCGCCGGGGGGATCCTGGTGCGCATGGGCGAGAACTGGACGCTGTGTGACCTCGCGCTGCGTCTCGGCGCGCCGGTGATCGTGGTGACCACACTGGGGCTCGGTTCCCTGAACGCCGCGGAACTGACGGTGAGGCACGCCCTGTGCGAGGGGGTCCGGGTGCTGGGGCTGGTCGGCGGCAGTCGTCCCGCGGAGGGCGACATGGATCTCGCGACGAGACTGAACATTGACGAGTTGCCGCGCGTGACCGGGGTACCGCTGCTGGGTTGCGTCCCCGCCGGGGCCGGGGAGCTGGCCCGTGAGGAGTTCGTGGCGGTTGCTACGCAGGCGGGTTCGGGGGTGCTACCCCGAGATCGGTAGCAGCCGTTGTGAGGCGCTTGTCCCTGGTCCACAGCGATGCGCCCACAACCAGCGCTGAGCCGAGCAGATGGACGTCGATGGCACTGAGCCCACGACCCCGGAGTCGATGGTTGTCCACGAGGGTCAGCACTTCGCCGTGAGTGAGTTGCGGAGCGAAACGTAGGGAGCCGAGGAGCCCCAGAACAGAGCCACGGTTCTTCATTGACCCCAGGGCGAGTTCCTCGATTACACCTGGGTGGCTCAGGACCAGTCCATTGTCGAGACACTCGACAAGGTGGGGATCGCCCCGGTGGAGATGGTCGATCCATACCGACGTGTCCACGAGGATCACCCGGCGCCTCCCCTTCGCCGGGGAGCTGAGGTTGCCTGGGGGTCGGTACCGCCGAGGGCGGCGAGACGGCGGGCGCTCTCAATTTCGACGTAGGTCTCGAGACCTTTGCGGAGCAGTGCGGACCGCTCGGTTGTCCCGGAAAGGGCGGCCGCCTTGTCCATGAGTTCGTCATCGATGGTCACTGTGGTTCGCATGATTGTCTCATCCCGTATCGAATCATCTGATGCTCATTATGATGCTCCATTATCCGGCGGCAAGCAAGCTTCTTTGCCGGGGAGCTGGCCTGTGAGGAGTTCGTGGCGGTTGCTACGCGCAGCGGCGGCGATAACGAAGCCGGACGAACTTTCGATGGCGTAACCAGATGTGCAACCAATCACATTGCGAGCAACCACAATGATTGAGGTGTTTCTGACATGGTGACCCGCAGACGAGGTTCGGAAGTCCTCGCCATTGGGGCCAGCGCAGTACTGCTGCTTGGGGCGTGTGCGGGGGGAGACGGGGACGTGGCTGACAGTGAGACCGTGGTCCAGAACGGGACGAATGCCGAGGATGTCCAGGACGCGCCGGATGCGCCGGACGCCGCGGATCCTGCCGTCCCGCCCGAGGACGTGGTGAACGGTCCGGAGCCCGATGAACCCGATCCGGACGGTGACGGAGAACTCGCGCCTCCGGGCGAGCAGGTGGAGACCTACTTCTCCACACCCGGGCAGGAGGTCGGTGTCGCCGGACTCGCCCCGGAGAGCGGGCCCCTGCCCGTCCGTACTGTGCCCGCCGGTGACGGCATGCAGATCGGGGAGATCGACCGGCTCGGCGCGGTCACCCTCGCCGGACGCGAGTGGAACAACCCGGGCCAGGAGGACGAGGGCTACTGGGCGGAGATCCACGTCGACGGCAAGACCGGCTGGGTGCTCAGCGACCACCTCTTCCACTTCGGGGAGAACGCTAACGTGACCGGTGAGTACGAGGGCGTCCCGCAGTCCGGAGATCCGATGGGTGTCGTCGAGGCCGTCGCGTCCCAGTCCGCGGGGATGGAGCCCGCGCACTGGACGCTGATCAGCACACCGCAGGACTTCGGTGAACCCTTCTACCGGGTGGACGTCACGGGCATGCCGGACGACGCCCAGGCCGGCGAGCGGCTGTTCATCACCGTCGACGAGAACAACGGCAGCTTCGGGGTCGGTCAGGTCGACCGCACCCTGGTCTGCGCCCGTGGCACGAGCGGCGGGATGTGTCTCTAGGGGACCCTCCCCGGGGTGACGGCCCGGACCGCGTGCCACGGCCACCTCCCTGGTGGTCCGGTACGGCAACTTTCGCACCCGGCGCCGGAGCGCAGAAATCCTGACCAGGGGTTTTGTGGGATCGACGTCGTGCGGCGGATTCTAGCGGTCGTCGCAACACCCTCACGGGTAGCGGATCTGCTTAATCGTCTCCAAGGATACCGTCCAACTCGTCCCACATCACTTCGGCGGGGGTAGCCCAATCCAGGACTTTGCGGGGACGGTTGTTCATCAACTCCTCGACCCTCAGCAAGTCCTCCGGGGTGTGCACCGACAGGTCCGTGGACTTCGGGAAGTACTGGCGCAGCAGACCGTTGGTGTTCTCGTTGGTGCCACGCTGCCACGGGGCATGCGGGTCACAGAAGTAGATGTCAACGCCAACAGCGGTAGTGATGTCCTCGTGCATCGCCATTTCCGAACCCTGGTCCCAGGTCACCGACTGCCTGATCTGCTCCGGGATCCCCGATAGCCGCTCAATCATCGCATTACGCACACTGATCGCATCATGGGCACCGGGAAGATGCAGCAGCATCACATAGCGGGTCTTACGGTCCACCAGTGTGCCGATCGCTGTTTTGTTGTACTCGCCGACAATCAGATCGCCTTCCCAATCCCCGGGCAGAAGACGGTTTTCAATGTCGGCGGGACGCTCAACGATGTTGATCATGTTCTTGATCCGCGACTGGCGCAGCATCCCACTGTGGGGCTTGCGCACGGCCCGTCCGGTACGCAGCGCTGCGGTGACCTGCTTTTTCAACCCACCTCTGGGGTAGACGTACAACGCCTGGTAGATCGTTTCATGACACACGTGCCACTCCTTACGGTGCGGGAATCGCCGCCGCAGTGTGGCGGTGATCTGCTCGGGCGACTGATTGTGCTCCAGTCCCTGGGCGACCAGTGCCCACAGTTGGGTGTCGGTGTAGACCTTGTTGAGTTTCGGCCGGCCCCGACGGGCCGCAGCACACCGTGCGGCACTGAACGGGTTGTAGCTGCCGTCCAGGTTACTGTTGCGGCGGAT
>NZ_JBQSWS010000035.1:0-18900 GCF_052377355.1 Corynebacterium sp. AOP40-4SA-5 | reverse complement strand
CCACAGGTGCTCTCACCGAGGATGACAGCGCATGAGCTGTCCGCAATTCTCGACCTCGGGGAACCGGCTGCGGTCATCGTTCCCGAAGGAGCGGGAGCTCTCGCCGGGGCCAGTGCAGTTGCCACCCTTGCCGAACTGTCCACGGCATGGTCGGCAGAGGCAGTTGAGGCGCAGACCGCGAAGTCCTGGAAGGCCCCGGTCTCCGGAGGCTCCACCGGGCGTCCGAAGATCATCATGTCCGGTCGCGAGGCGGTGACCGCGGAGGCCGACCAGACCTTCTGGGGAGTCGGACCGCGCGAGCGATCGTTGATCACCGCCCCGCTGTTCCACAACGCCCCATTGAGCGTGACACTGTGCACGGTCTTCCGCGGTGGAACCGTCTGCCTGCTGGATCGGTTCGACGCCGAGGGGACGCTGGCGGAGAGTGACCGGTTCGCCGCCACCTGGATCTACCTGGTCCCGACCATGATGCGCCGTATCCTCGCCTTGCCCGTGGACATCCGCGAGTCCTACTCGCTGTCGTCGGTGAGGTCATTCTGGCACTGTGCCGAGCCGTGCCCGGCCTGGCTGAAGCGGGAGTGGATCGAGTGGCTCGGTGCCGAGCGCCTCTGGGAACTCTACGCTGGTACCGAGGCGGAGGCTGGATGCACGATCCGTGGTGACGAATGGCTCAACCATCCTGGGTCAATCGGGCAGGTGACCTGGGGTCGAATGGTCCTGCTGGACGACGACGGCAACCAGATCCAGGACCCCGGAGTGCCCGGCGAAGTGTACATGCGTCCCGAGGACGGCATGCCGGCGACGTACCGCTACATCGGTGCGGAACCGAGGACGCACAACGGTTGGTCGACCCTGGGCGACGTCGGGCACTTCGATGAGGACGGATACTTGTACCTGCACGACAGGCGGTCCGACATGGTCACCGTCGGTGGAGTGAACATCTACCCCGCCGAGGTTGAGGCGGCCATGATGGAGCACCCGGACGTGCTGACTGCCGTGGTTATCGGCTTGCCCGATGACCGCGCGGGCAACCGGCTGCACGCCATCATGAACACCACGGGGACACGGATCGATGACGAGCAGCTGCTCGGGTTCCTGACGTCCCGGTTGTCACGTAACAAGGTCCCGCGGACATTCGAGACCGTCGGTGAACAGCTTCGTGACGACGCAGGGAAGGTTCGGCGTCCGGCGCTGCGCTCCGCACGGCTCGCCGCAGTGTCCGTCGGCGCCGCTGGGACGGAGGGATTGGCGTCATGACCGCCTCCGAGCTCTTCGACATCTCCGACCGGACCATCCTGGTCACCGGTGGTGCACGCGGCATCGGCAGGATGCTCGCGGAAGGACTGCTGCTCGCCGGTGCGACCGTCCTGATATCCACCCGTAAGGCGGACGCTGCGGAGGAGGCGGGGCAGGCCCTCGGCGATTTCGGCGACGTCCACGCCATCGCCGCGGACATCTCTACCGAGGACGGGTGCCGCGACCTCGCCGAGCAGGTCGCCAGCATCACCGATCACCTCGACGGTTTGGTCAACAATGCTGGTGCCACGTGGGGTGCCCCCTTCGATGACTTTCCGGCCCACGCCTGGGACAAGGTCATGGGCGTGAACGTCAAGGCCCCATTTTTGCTTGCGCAGCAGCTGCGTCCGCTACTGGAGGCCAGCAGAAAGGGCCCCTCGCGCATCATCAACATCGGGTCGATCGATGGCCTCGCCGTACCGAATTACGAGAACTACGCCTACTCCGCGTCCAAGGCCGCTGTGCATCACCTCACCAAACACATGGCGGCAACGCTGGCGCCGTCAATTCTGGTGAACTCCATCGCGCCGGGCCCCTTCCCCACGAAGATGATGAAGTGGGTGCTCGACGACCACGGCGAGGAGATGCGCAACGCCAATCCGCTCGGCAGGATCGGCCGGGCGGAGGACATCACTGCCCTGGCGACGTTCCTCCTCGCACCAGCGAGTTCCTTCATCACCGGCACCACCATTCCGCTCGACGGCGGGCTGACGTCCACCATGTCCGTCGCCATGTACAGCCCCGAGAACACCGATATCCAGGAGAACTAGACCATGAGAGAAGCAGTGGTGGTCTCGACCGCCCGAACCCCCATCGGCCGTGCCTATAAGGGCGCCTTCCACGACACCCAGGGCCAGGAGCTCGCGGGGCTGGCGATCGCCGAGGCGGTGGAGCGTGCCGGTCTCGATCCGTCGGACGTCGAGGAGGTCATCCTCGGCTGCGCGATGCAGGAGGGATCCACCGGGTACAACGTCGCACGTCAGGCCGCCTTGCGTGCCGGGCTACCGGTAACGGTGCCTGGGATGACCGTAGATCGGCAGTGTGCGTCCGGCCTGATGGCGGTAGCTACTGCTGCCAAGGAAATCATGGTCGACGGTCTGCAGGTCGCCGTCGGTGGTGGGGTGGAGTCGATCAGCCTGGTGCAGAACGAGCACCGCAACACCTACCGTGCGGTCGACCCGTGGCTCCGGGAGAACGGTCACGACGTCTACATCTCCATGCTCGAAACCGCCGAGAATGTCGCGGAGCGGTTCGGGGTCTCCCGGGAGGAACAGGACGAGTACGCGCTGGAGTCGCAGCGTCGGACCGCCGCCGCCCAGGAGGCTGGCATCTTCGACGAGGAGATCGTGCCCGCTGGCGGGCTTTCCCTCGACGAAGGCAACCGGCCCACCACCACGGCCGAGGGCCTGGCGAAGCTCAAGGCGGTGCTCCCTGACCGCGACGGCCACGCTGCCACCATCTCGGCGGGCAACGCCTCCCAACTCTCGGACGGTGCGGCCGCGGTGGTGCTCATGGAGAAGGACGAGGCGGCGCGCCGCGGGCTGGAGCCCTTGGGCACCTACCGTGGCATCGCCGTCGCAGGCTGTGAACCCGACGAGATGGGCATCGGCCCCGTGTTCGCCGTCCCCAGGCTGCTCGAGCAGCACGGGCTCAGCGTTGACGACATCGACCTGTGGGAGCTCAACGAGGCTTTCGCGTCCCAGGCGGTGTACTGCCGTGACCGGCTGGGCATTGACCCGGGGAAGTACAACGTCAACGGCGGGGCCATCGCCATCGGTCACCCCTACGGCATGAGCGGTGCGCGCATGGTGGGACATGTCCTGCGTGAGGGCCGTCGGCGCGGAGCGCGGTACGTGGTCGTGACCATGTGCATCGGCGGCGGCATGGGTGCGGCGGGGCTCCTCGAATTAGAGGGGTGAGCGGCTCAGGGAACGTATAGGGTGGAAACCATTATGACTTCGGACACCTTCGGCGTCGACTCCGTCGCCCACGACTCTTCGCGGCGCGAGATCCTCGACGCCGCTGCGGACGTCTTCGAGAGCAAAGGTTTCGACCGGGCGACGATCGACGACATCGCCGACGAGATCGGTGCGACCAAGGGCCGGGTGTACTACTACTTCCGCTCCAAGTTCGACATCTACCTCGCCGTCTACGAGAACGGGATGCGCGACGTCCGTCGCACCGTGGAGCCTTACGCCGCCACACCCGGGACCGGCGGGGAGCGTTTGACGGCGATGTGTGTGGCCCACTTGGTGAACCTCATGGAGCACCTTGGCTACCACAACGCCATTCACCAGGGAGTCCCCGGTCAGCGATTCGCCGCGTTGAAGGAACGCCAGCGTGATCTGCTCGGCACGTTGAACGGACTACGCGAGGAGTATGAGTTGATGTTTCGCCGGGTCGTCGAGGAGGGTGTGGCAGATGGTTCATTGCGCGCGGAGGACTCGCGGCTGGTCACCCGTGTGCTGCTGAGCAGCCTGAACAGCACGGCGATGTGGTTCCATCTGCGGGAGGGGCAGGATCCGGCGGAGGTTCGCGGGCTCGCGGACAAGATCGTGGCGCAGGTTCTCGTCGGCGTCGTGGTGCGGGGCTGACGGGGATGCGTAGGACGCTCGGGGCGCTGCTCGTCCTCGCCCTGGGGATGACCGCCGCGCCGGCGTGCGCCGGCACCGCCCAGCAGGACGCGCCGGTCAGGGCCCCGGTCACTGCACCGGCGGAGATCCCCACGGTGCAGGACGACGCGTCCTTCTTCAACCTGCCGGATGCCGCCACAGCTGGCGCGGCGTACGCGCCCGGTGCCCCGCTGAAGCAGCGCACCGTCCCGGCCACCACGGAGGAGTTCGACGCCCCCTTGCAGGTCACGCAGGTGCAGTACCGCACCACCGACACCCTCGGCGACCCCGCCGCCGCGGTGACCAGCGTGATCCACCCGCCGGCGTCCGTCGAACCGTCCGGCGACACGGTCATGTACGCCAGCTTCTACGATTCGATGCGTCCGTCCGACGGGCCGTCGCGTGTGCTGTCGGGCACGGTGGGCGAGGGCGGGGTGATCGTCCTTGCCGAGATCGCCTTCATCGCACCGCTGCTCGCCGCCGGGCACACCGTGGTCATGCCCGACATCCAGGGGGAACGCGGCATCTTCGCAGCCGGCCCGGAGTACGGGCAGATCATCCTCGACGGGATGCGCGCGGCGTACCGCACGCCGGACGCCGAGGTCGCCGCCGACGCCCCGCTGGCGCTCACCGGCTACTCCGGGGGGTCCATCGGTGCAGGCTGGGCGGCGATCATGGCGCAGGACTACGCCCCGGACGTCGCGGAGAACATCGTGGGCGTGGCCCAGGGCGGCACGATGGTGCGTCCCGAGCACAACCTGCGCTACGCCGGGGAGGGCAGCGGCTGGTCCGGCGTGGTCGGCATGGCGATGGTGGGACTGGCACGCGCCTACGACGTGGACATGGAGCCCTACCTCACGGACCTCGGGCGCGAGGTCTTCGAGGACCTGGACCGGGTGGCCATCGGCGAGGCGTCCGACTCCTACGAGCACCTGCGCTGGGACGAGATGATCCTGCCCGAGTACCCCGACCCCGACGCCATCCCCGAGGTCCGCCACCTGCTCGACGACACCAACATGGGTCTGCGCGACACCCCGGCGTTCCCCCAGCTGCTGGTGCAGGCCGGCGGCGGGGAGGCGGAGGACACCCCGCCGCACCCCGAGCTCGGTGACGGCGACGGGGTGATGCTCCTCGGCGATACCCGCTCACTCGCCCGGCAGTACTGCGACGACGGCACGGTGGTCGACTACCGTGAGCTGCCCCTCGGCGGGCACGGCCCCGGCGGTGTCGCCTGGGCCGCGCAGATGGTGCCGTGGGTCAACGCCCGTTTCGACGGCGTGGAGCCGACCGGCACCTGCGGGGAGGTTCCCGAGGGAAACCCGCTGGTGTGAGGCCCGCTCAGCTGGCGAGGCTGGAGTGGAAGCCGCGCAGCCGCAGCGAGTTGGAGACCACGAAGACCGAGGAGAACGCCATCGCCACCCCGGCGAGCATCGGGTTGAGCAACCCGAAGGCGGCGACGGGGATCAACGCCACGTTGTAGGCGAACGCCCAGAACAGGTTCCCGCGGATCGTGCGCAGGGTGCGCCGCGACAGGCGGATCGCGTCGACCGCGGAGCGCAGGTCGTTGTTCATCAGGGTGATGTCGGACGCCTCGATCGCCACGTCCGTGCCCGCGCCCATCGCCAGGCCCAGTTCGGCGACCGCCAGGGCGGCGGCGTCGTTGACCCCGTCACCGACCATGGCGACGTTGCGTCCCTCGGCCTGCAGCCTCTCGATGTGCCGGACCTTCTCGTCGGGCATGACCCCGGAGATGACGTTGTCCGGGTCGATGCCGACCTCCGCGGCGACGGTCTTCGCCGCCCCCTCGTTGTCGCCGGTGAGCAGCACCGGGGTGAGACCGAGCTCCTTGAGTCCGGCGACAGCCTCGGCGGAGGTCGGCTTCACCGTGTCGCGCACGGTGACGACGCCGACGACGGTGCCGTCGATCTTGACGACGACGGGCGTGCCGCCGTCCTGCTGCGCCCGCTCCACGGCGAGACGCAGTTCGTCGGGCAGGGCGTCGGACGGACGGGCGACGGTGACCGTCGAACCGTCCACCGTGCCGGTCACGCCGTGGCCGGCGGTGGTGGCGAAGTCCGTGACGGACGGGACCTCCGCGATCTCACCGTCCTGCACGGCCTGCTCGGCCGCACGGACGATCGCGCGGGCGATCGGGTGCTCCGAACCGGACTCCACCGCAGCCGCCGCGGCGAGCACGTCCGTCGTGCCGTTGGCACCGGTGGTGGTGACGTCGGAGACCGACATGACACCGGAGGTGACCGTGCCCGTCTTGTCCATCACCACCGTGTCCACGCGCCGGGTCGACTCCAGCACCTCCGGGCCCTTGATCAGCAGCCCGAGCTGAGCGCCGCGTCCGGTGCCCACCAGCAGGGCGGTGGGTGTGGCCAGTCCGAGGGCGCAGGGGCAGGCGATGATCAGCACCGCCACCGCGGCGGTGAACGCCGTGGCCACACCGTGGCCGAGTGCGATGTGCACGATCAGCGTTGCCACGGCGATGAGAATCACCGCCGGCACGAAGACCTGCGAGATCCGGTCGACCAGGCGCTGCACCGGGGCCTTCTTGGACTGTGCGTCGGTGACCAGCTTCGCCATCTGCGACAGCGTGCTGTCCTCACCGAGGCGGGTGACCTTGACGAGCAGGCGACCGGAGGTGTTGATCGTGGCGCCGGTGACGGTGGAGCCGACGGTGGCCTCCACCGGCACGGACTCGCCGGTGAGCATCGACTCGTCCACCGCCGATGTGCCGTCGGTGACGACACCGTCCGCCGCGATCTTCTCGCCGGGGCGCACCACGACCAGGTCACCGACCGCGAGCTCCTTGACGTTGACGCGGACCTCGGCGCCGTCGCGCAGCACCGTGGCGTCCTTCGCCCCCATGTTCAGCAGGGAGCGCAGCGCCTCGGAGGAACGCCCCTTCGCCCGGGTCTCGAACCAGCGTCCGAGCAGCAGGAACGTGATGACCACGGCGACGGACTCGAGGTAGATCTCGTCCATCGTGGAGTCCGAGGGCAGCAGGTGCATCTGCATGGTCATGCCGGGCATGCCGGCGTTGCCGAGGAACA
Organism: Corynebacterium sp. AOP40-4SA-5; assembly: GCF_052377355.1. NCBI lineage: Bacteria > Bacillati > Actinomycetota > Actinomycetes > Mycobacteriales > Corynebacteriaceae > Corynebacterium > Corynebacterium sp. AOP40-4SA-5. Next base: position 11,930 of record NZ_JBQSWS010000035.1, on the reverse strand, counting down.
GCGCCCACAGCGACCACAGGTAGGCGGCCGTGGTGCCCAGGCTGACCAGGGTGTCCATGGTGAATGCGCCGTGGCGCAGGTTTACCAGGGTGGCGCGGTGGAAGGGGGCGCCGCCCCAGAAGTAGACGGGCGTGACCATGGTGAGCACCGCCCACTGCCAGTTGTCGAACTGCAGTGCCGGCACCATGCTGAGCAGGACGACGGGCACGGTGATCAGCGCCGAGACGATCGTGCGCTTCTTCAGGTCCGCGGCCTCGTCGTCGCGGGCGGCCTCGGTGCGGTCGGCGGACCCGCCACCGCCGGGGCCGTCACTGTCGTCGGCACCGGCGTCCGCACTGCCCTCGTCGTTCATGGCGAAGGCGTCGTAGCCGGCGCCGCGCACCGTGTCGATGAGTGTGGTGGTGTCGGCCTTGGACGGGTCGTAGTCGACGGAGGCGGATTCGGTGGCGAAGTTGACCGTGGCGTCCACCCCGTCGAGTTTGTTGAGCTTGCGTTCCACCCGACCCGAGCAGGATGTGCAGGTCATGCCGGTCACGCCGAGGTCGAGGTGGATCACGTCGACTGGCGTGGTCTGGACTGGGTGGTTCTCGACTGGGGTGGTCATGGCTATGCCTTCACGGTGTAGCCGGCCTCGGCGACGGCGGCGGCGACCGCGTCGTCCGTCACGTCCTCGCCGGTGACGCTGACCGCGCCGGTGGGCAGGTCGACCTCGACGGAGGTGACGCCGGCGATGTCGCCGACCTCCTCCTCCACGGAGGCCTTGCAGTGACCGCAGGTCATGCCTTCGACGGTGTAGTTCTTGGTGACGGTGGCCATGGTGTTCTCCTTGCCTTCAATGTTTCTGACATCTTCGACTGTATACCCCTATGGGGTATCCGGCAAGGGGTGTGTCCGGGATCATCCGGGAATACCGCCGCCGCACACCAGGTTGACCGGACGTGACTTCGACATCAACGACTGCAACGACCGCAACTGAAACCACCGTGAACTCCCTCTTCGACCCGCTGGACGCCGGCGCACTGCACCTGAACAACCGGGTGACCATGGCCGCGCTGACCCGCCAGCGTGCCGGGGAGGACGGCAACCCCACCGACCTGCACGTGGAGTACTACCGCCAGCGTGCCAGCGCGGGACTGGTGCTCACCGAGGGCACCTTCCCCGCCTTCAGTAACCGCTCCTTCCCCGGTCAGGCCGGCATCGCCACCGACGAGCACCGCGACGGGTGGGCCCGGGTGGCCGACGCCGTCCACGCCGATGGCGGCACCCTGGTCATGCAGATCATGCACGGCGGGCGCACGTCCCACCCTGACCTGCTGCGCGGCGGCGAGCCGGAGGCACCGAGCGCACTTGGCACCGGTGGTCCGGTCCGCGGTTTCTCCGGCAAGCTCGACGGTGTGGTGCCGCGCGCCCTGGCCACCGACGAGATCCCGCGCATCATCCAGGAGTTCGTGGACGGTGCACGTCGCGCGGTGGACGCCGGCGTCGACGCCGTGGAGATCCACGGCGCGAACGGCTACCTGCTGCACGAGTTCACCGCCGCGTCCTCGAACCACCGGGAGGACGCTTACGGCGGGTCGCCGGAGAACCGGGCGCGACTGACCGTGGAGGTCGTGCGTGCGGTCGCCGAGGAGATCGGCGCGGACCGTACGGCGCTGCGCATCTCCCCGGAGCACGGTGTGCAGGGCGTGCCGGAGGACGACCGGGAGGACGTCCTGGCCACCTACGGTGCCCTGCTCGAGGGCATCCGCGACGTGGGGATCGCCTACCTGTCGGTGCTGCACGCCGACATCGACGGTGACCTGGTCGCTGAGCTGCGCGCGCGTTTCGGCGGGGCGTTCCTGCTCAACAGCGGGTTCGGACAGGTGACCCAGTTCGACGAGGCACGCCACATCGTCGAGGACGACCTGGCGGATGCGGCGGTTGTGGGCCGTCAGCTCATCGCCAACCCGGACCTCGTCCGGCGCTGGAAGGACGGACTGGAGCTCAACGAGCCGGACTCCTCGACGTTCTACGTGGGCGGTGCCCACGGGTACACCGACTACCCGTTCGTGGGGTAGCGCTCAGGCGGGCCCGGAATGATCTCGGTGACCCCGTGGATCATTCTGACGACCGGGTAGGGCCGGCACATTGATGTCGGGCGCCATCGACATCAAGTTGAGCCGCCCGACGCCATGCCGTGCTGCGCGCTCTACAGCGGCAGTCGGCGCACCACTGCCTGCGGCAGGTTCTTCAGGATCATCATGATCGGACGGAACAGCGGGTGGATCCAGATCACCGGCTTGCCACCGTCCACACCCGCGGCGACGGCCTTGGCGGCGTCGGTCTTGTCGACCGTCAGCGGGGCGTCGTCCAAGGCGGCGGTCATGTTCGTGCGCACCTGGCCCGGGCGCACGGTCAGCACCTTCACCCCGGTGCCACGCAGCGCCTCGCCGAGCATGCGGTAGAAACCGTCCACTCCGGCCTTGGTGGAGCCGTAGACGAAGTTCGAACGGCGCACCATCTCACCGGCGACGGAGGAGAACACCACGATCTGACCGTGGCCCTGCGCCTTCATGTGGTTGGACAGCAGCACGCCCACCGACACCGCGCCGGTGTAGTTGACCTGCGCGGCCAGCACGGCCTGCTTCTGGTCGTTCCACTGCACCTCGTTGTCGCCGAGCACACCGAAGGCCACCACGGCCAGGTCGATGTCCCCACCGGCCCAGATCTCGTCGAAGACCCCCGGGTGGGAGTCGAAGTCGGTGGCGTCGAAGTCGACGGTCTCCACGGAGGAGGCACCGGCGGACTCCATGCGTCCCACGGCCGAGGACAGCTCCTCGCCCGGGCGTGCGGCCAGCACCACGCGTGCCGGACCGCGGGTGAGGAACTCCTCGACCACGGCCAGGCCCATGTCGGACGCGCCGCCGAGCAGCAGGATGGACTGGGGTTTACCCACAGCGTTGATCATTGAAATCTCCTAGTTCAGCTCGAGGCGGCGGGACATGTCGGAGGCGAAGACACCGGTCGGGTCGATCTCCCGACGGGTCTTCAGCCAGCCGGACAGGCCGGGGTACATCTTGTGGAAGTTCTCCGCGGACGTGCGGGACTCCTTGGCCAGGTACAGCCGGCCACCGAACTCCATGACCCGCTGGTCGAGCTTGTCCAGGAAGTCGCCCAGGCCCGGACGGATCGGGAAGTCCACGCACACGTTCCAGCCCGGCATCGGGTAGCTCAGCGGTGCACGGTTGCCCTCGCCGAAGAGCTTGAACACGTTGAGCGCCGAGTAGTGGCCGGACTTCTGGATGTCGCGGATGATGTCCTTGAACGGCTCCACGGCCTCGGTCGGCACCACGAACTGGTACTGCAGGAAGCCCTTCGGGCCGTAGCCACGGTTCCACTCGCCGATGAGGTCCAGCGGCTGGTAGAACTGCGTGAGGTTCTTGATCTGGTTCTTCGCCGGTGCGCCCATGGTGTAGTACGCCAGGCCCACGGCCGACAGGGTCAGCTTGTTCAGGGTGAAGGACGGGAAGACGTCCGGCACGGTCATCAGCTGCGGGGCGTTGAACTTCAGCGGGTCCGCCGCCAGCTTCGGGGCGTACTCCTTGAGCTGGTCCAGGGTGGCCAGGGAGCCACGGGAGATCGTGGCGCGGCCCAGCTTCGGGGCCGGGGAGATGCAGTCGAACCACGCCGAGGAGTAGGTGTAGTTGACCTCGGAGCCGTCGGAGTGCGCGGCGATGGTCTCGTCGAGGGTGTCCGTCCGGTCGGTGTCCGCCAGGAAGTAGGCGGTCTCGGTCTTGGTCATCCGGATGGTGGCGCGCAGGATGATGCCGGTCAGGCCCATGCCACCCACGGTGGCCCAGAACAGGGTGCCGTCCGGGTCGTCCGCGGAGCCCTCGGGCTCGATGTGCAGCACGCGACCGTCGGCGACGAGCAGTTCCATGGACACCACGTGGTCGCCGAAGGAGCCGGCGGAGTGGTGGTTCTTGCCGTGGATGTCCGGGCCGATGGCGCCGCCGATGGTGACCTGGCGGGTGCCGGGCAGGACCGGGACCCACAGGCCGGACGGCAGGGCCGCCTTCATCAGCTGGTCGAGGGTCACGCCGGCGTCCACGTCGACCAGGGCGGTGTCCGGGTCGATGGAGTGGATGCGGTTGAGCTGCTGCATGTCGATGACCAGCCCACCGCCGTTCATGGCGGGGTCGCCGTAGGACCGGCCCATGCCGCGGGCGATGACGCCGCGCTTGAGGTGGTCGGGCTTGTCGGCGTTGTCGTCGGCGACCTGCGCGACGGCTGCGGAGATGATGTCGACATCAGGGGTGGCGAGGACCTCGGCCGAGGTGGGCGCGGTTCGTCCCCACCCGGTGAGCGTCCGGGTGTGCGTCTTCAGTTCCATGATGACCACCCTACCGCCGGGGGAGGCCGATCCATGTCATAGTTGGGGCATGGGTCGGCTCGAAGGTACACAGGGTGTGGCGTGGGTCGCACAGGAGTGGGAGTCTGCGCGGGGTATGCATTCCCGCGGTGAACTGGGGGAAGAGCCCTACCTGCGCAGGTGTGGGGAACTGTCGGATTCCCTGGGAAGTTCCCGTGAAGATGAGGAGCTGCGCTACCGGATTGACCTGCTGCGTTGTCTGGAGGGGGAGGCGCTGGACCGGCGCGACACCGTGGACCTGCTCCCGGCGCTGTGGACGATGTACCGCAACGACCCCGCGCGTTTCCCCTCCCACCCGGACGCGACGGGTGGCGGCACAGACGGCACAGGCGACACGGACGGCCTGCCGAACCTCTTCGAACTGCTCTGGCAGGAGGTCGTGCTCAGCGCCGCGCAGCGTCCCGACGTCGACCGGGAGCACCTCGATCACCTCGCCGGACTGGCGGTGGACGCCCTGCGTGAGCTGGGAAGTTCGCCGGAGGACGTCGCCGAGGCGTCGGTGCGTGTCCTGCTTTCCCTCGGCCGGTTGGACGAGGCGCAGGCGTTGCTCGACGACCTGCCGGAGCCCGTGCTGCCCGCGGAGCCGACGTGGGCCCAGGCGCACCGGCACCAGCGCGACCTCGACGTGCGCGGCATGGTGGCGTTGCAGCGCGGTGAGCTGGACGTCGCCGCGGCGATCGTCGAGGCGATGGAGAACGCCCCCGAGGCGCACGTGCAGCCCACGGTGATGCTGGCGGAGTCGCTGATCCCCCTGTCCGGGGTGGTCGCCCCGGAGGTCACCGCCGCCCGCGCGGCGTTCGTCGCCGACCGGTCGGTGGGTTCCCCGGAGCTGTCGGACGCGCTGCTGCAGGTCGCCGAGTACCTCGCGGTCTTCGGTCACGAGGCCCACGCCCTGGGACTGCTGGACCGCATGCTGCCGACGCTGGCGCTGCACCGTCGGGACCCGGAGGCCGACGTTCACCTGCTCGAGGGCCTGCACACGGTGTACGCCGCGGCGGCGGCCGCCGGCCACGGGTCGGTGCGTCCGCAGTTCGCCGGGCTGCCGGCGGTGGTGGACTGGCTGGCCGTTGCCGGGGAGCGGGCCGGCGGCGGCACGGTCGCGGGCCTGGCGCGCTGGACGGGGGAACGGGCACGCCGCGCTGCGTCCGCCCTGGACGCCCGCAACGGCAACGACGTGGAAACGACGGTGGGTCTGGGCCTGCACCGGGTACCGGAGGGTGCCGCCGCTCAGCCCCAGCCGCTGCCGGCGTCCGCCGCCCTGTCGGTGACACCGGCGGTGGTCCCCTCGCAGGAGGCGGCGTTGCCGTCGTGGGTGGAGGACGCCTGGCTGCACCTGCCGCGGGAGGTCGCCGACTGGCGCGGCGAGGTCAGCGGGGTGTTCTCCCCGGAGATCCCCGTCGCCGGCCCGGTGGACCTCGAGTCCCTGGGCGCCGGCGACACGGTCGCGGCGTTGATGCTCTACTCGATGCTGGGTCTGGAGGAGGCGGTGCAGGCCGCGGTCGACCGGTTGGCCGAACTCGCCGACGGGCTGGACCCGCGCTTCGACCTGGGTGTGCACCGGGACCTGGTGGAGGAGCTGCTGCGCCGTTACGACGCCCGCGTGCTCGAGGAGTACGGGGACGACGAAGACGACGATGTAGACGACGGAGACGACGGAGACGACGAAGAGTACGACGCCGAGGCGTCCGACGCGTCCGACACCCCTGCGGCGCTGAGGGAGCTGGACGAGCTGCTGCGTGCGCGCCAGCGCACCCAGGACGAGGTGGAGGACTCCGGTGCAGACCCGGTCACCATCCTCGCCGCCCGGGTGGGCACCGTCGCCGGGCTGTGGCAGGGCTCCGGCCCGCTGGTGCGCCGGGTGATCGAGCAGGACGTCCTGATGGGTGGGGTGTACCCCGACCAGGTGGCGCTGCGCCTGGCGCTGCGCGCCGTCCGGCAGGTCACGCGCCTGGTGCCCCGGTCACTGCCGGAGGTCGGTTCCGCACTGCTCGCCGGCATCGCCGAGCAGGCGGGTCAGGACGGGCAGGACGATCCGGGCGTTCCGGCGCTCGTGGCACAGGTGGCGCACTACGTCGCCGGGGTGGCGTTGAGCCTGCCTGCCCCGCCAGTCGGGCCAACGGCGATGCTCGCCGGGGAGGAGGCGCCGGAGCTGCTCGACGAACTGCTGTCCCTGGGTGTCGCGTTGTCCGGACACGGTGCGTTCCACGAGGCGCTGGCCGTGTACGAGCGGTGCCTCCGTGCCGTCACCGGTGGCGAACACGGTGAACACGGTGCTGCGCCCGAGGACGCCGCGACGATGCGCATCCACCTCCTCGCCGCCCGCGGGGAGACCCTCGCCAAGCTCGGCAACCACCGGGCCGCGGCCGGGGCCTTCGCCGAGGCGTCCGACAGCGCCCAGTTCCGGGAGCAGTGGGAGGCCGCCGCGGAGTACCAGGTCAACTGCGTGTCCTCGCTGCTCGACGACCGTGACTACCCGCGCGCCGCCTTCGTGCTGGAGAGCGTCGACGACATCGAGGGGCTGGACTGGATGCGTTTCCCCCACGCCTCCTTCCGCCGCGAGGTCGAGGCCACCCGGCTGGCCAGCGCGCTGGTCGGGGAGAACTTCGCCCGCGACTGGCCGGGCCAGGTCGAGCGGCTGAAGGACGCCTACCGCGCCTTCCACGCGGCGGCGAGTGCCGGCGGTGCCGGGGCGTCCGACGCCTCGCAGGAGGGCCAGGACGGGCCGGGGATGTCGCCGCAGGAACTGGGCCTGCGCGCCGCCGGTGACCTCGTCGACCAGGTGCTGGCGGTCAACCGGGGTCTGGTGCACACCGACCGGGTGGACGAGGCGCTGGCGCTCACCGCGTGGGCGGCCGGGGAGGCCAAGGACGCCGAAGGGCGGTTCGTGCAGGCCCGGGCGTCGGCACGGGTGCAGGCACACTCGGACAGTGCGGTGGAGTCCGCGCGTCTGGAGGCGTTGACCGAGGAGGCGCTGCTGCTGCACGTCGCCGGACGTGACGACGAGGCGCTGCTGGTCTTCGAGTCCGTGGCCCAGCAGGCGCGCCGGGCGGGGGCGGACTGGCTGCTCGCCGCGGTCACCCACCGGCTCGAGGCCGCCGCACACTACGGCGGGGACACCGGGGTGCGTGAGCGCTACTCCGCGCTGCTCGCCGACGTCACGGGTGCAGGTGCCGGAGCCTAGAGTTCCATGACCTCGCGCACGGTCTCGGGCAGTTCGGCGACGCAGGTGATCGTCGGCCCGTCGTAGTCGCGCAGCTCCTGGTTGATGATGCGCCGGCTGGTGGAGTCCAGCACGGGCATCTCCTGGGCGAGCAGACGCACCATGAACTCGTTCAGCGGCGCCTCGGAGTGGCTGGCGGCCTCGTAGCTGTCGTCGGCACCGGTGCCGCCGACCACGCTGGTCTGGGCGCGCGACCCCTTGGTCCCGGCGGGCTGGCCGTCGGTGGCTTTGGCGATGTTGCGCCGCATCTGGGTCTTCGCGCGGTCTCTTCCGAACATGGGCCCAGCGTACCGCGCCGCCCGCCGCAGGCCCTGAGCGTGGCCAGTGTGTGGCGAGTGTGTGGCCGGAGTGTGGCTGGAGCGTGCCGTTCATGTCCGGGTGCTGTTCTACACTCGGTGCCAGGAACGTACCCGCGAAAAGTAGAGCGCGTAAGAGCGAAGGAGCACCATGGGCAGGTCAGCACGGCCACTGTCGTCGAGGGAATTCCGGATCGTCGCCGCCACCACACTGGGCTACTACCTGGTGCGCGACGTGGTGAAGCGCACCTGGCCCCGCCGGATCGGGCAGGCGGCGGTCGTGGCCACCGGCGCCGGTCTGATTCTGGCCGAGGAATGGGAGGCCCTGTCGGACGCCGAGCGCGAGCAGCTCGCCACCGGTGTTGCTGACCTGCGCGGGTCGTTGGACGCCGGCCCGGTGCCCGGCACCGTCACGTTGGTGGCGGGCAGCACCGTGGCCGTCGGCGTTGGCGCCTGGGTGAACGGCAAACTGGACGCCGCGGGCGCGGCGGTGGTCACCGCCGTGGGCGGACGGATCCCGCTGGTGGGCGGACTGTTCCGTGCCCTGCCGTCGACGACCTACGGTGCCGCGCAGCTCGGCGTCCTGTACGTCCTGAACGAGCGGGCGCGCGGATGACGGCCGCGACGGGGACGTCACAGTCGGGGCAGGCCGGCGGCACGCGTGCGCAGGATCCGCCGGTGATGGTCGCCGCGACGGTCGGCGAGGTCACCGCGGTGTGGCAGGTGGAGGTCGACGCCCGGGTGCTGCTCGGCGACTTCAGCGGCGCGTGGCTGGTGGACTCCGACGGGGTGCAGGGTTTCGCCGCGGACGCCGACTGGATCGAGGGCCGCGACGACCGGGACACGGTGCTCTCCCTGTTACTGCGCCACCCGGTGTTCCTGGCCGAGGGGACAGCGCTGGACGGTGCTGACGGTGTGCGCACCGTGGACGTCGAGGCGACCGTGCAGGCGGTGCGCGCCGGGGTGGAGCGCAACCGTGCGGACTTCGCCGAGGCGAACCCGGGGAAGCGTCAGCCGTCCTGGGGCGACGCCGACGACATCGTCTTCGAGGTCACCGAGTCGCACGCAGTCCCCGGGGCGGCCCTGCCGCAGGGCCTCGAGGGCGACGCGGCCACGGCGGTCGTGCGCTGCATGGCCACCGCCCGGGCGGTGCGCGGGCTCGTCCGCAGCTGGAACAGTGTGGAGAAGCTGCGCGTGCAGCGTCTCGGCGGGGAGTTGCGGGCCCTGCCGCTCGTGCTGAACTGACCCCATTACTCCGGCGGCAGAGCGTCGGCAACGTCGCTACCCTTGGGTGGCATGAACGCACGGCATGCTCCCCGGACGGACCGCACACGCGGCCCGGCGGCCGGTGACGGCCTTGCCGCGGTCCTGCGTCTGCCCACCCTCCCGCTGCTGGACGATGAGCCCGCCGAACCGACCACCCTGCTCATCCTGGCGGAGTACCACCGCCCGTCGGCGGGTTTCCACACCCGGGCGTTGGGGCTGAACGACCGGCTGTCCGTCGCTGAGACGGTGCGCGCCGTCCTCGTCGCCTTCGACTGGCCGGGTGCCACCGGGATGCTCGACGACCCGGACGCCGGACCGGCATGGTCGCTGCAGGCGCGCCGCAGTGACCGGCTGCGTGTCTACAGCCGGACCGCCGGGCCGATCGGCACGCCGCTGGGTGAGGCGCTGGGGCGTGACGGCACCGCGACCCTGCTCGCCGACGACGTGGTGCTCACCCTCACCACCGCCGGGGCGATGACCCGCGACGAGCACACGCCCGACGCGGTCTGCCTCGCCGGCGACTTCGTGCCCGAGTCGCGCGGTGACCCGGGCGGGGTGGGGCGCACGGTCGCCGCGGACGCACTGGTCTTCGACACCACCTCCGAGTCGACGGAGGGCCCGGGTTTCCCACGCGACGTGGACCTCGCCGCGGTCAACGTCGCGCTGACCGGGGAGGAGACCGTTGAGGAGATCCTCGACGGGCTGGCCCCGGAGCTCCGTGAGCTGCTGCTGGCGGGGGACCTCTACGAGTTCACGCCCCTGCTGCAGGCCCTGGACCTGGGGCGTCCGGCGCAGGTGCCGGAGTTCGCCAGGGCCGCGTTGGACGGGGTGCCCGCCGAGTCGACGCCCGTGGGACGGGCCGCGGCGTGGGCCAGGATCGTGGCGCTGTCGACGTTGTCCGACCGGGCGACCGCCGGGGAGATCTCCGAGATGCTCATGGCGGCCCTGGGGTTCACCCGCGCCGACGCCGACATCGCGCCGGGCGGTGGCCGGCTGTCCACCGACCCGCTGAATGCGGCGGAGATCAGGACGCTGTCCGCGGCGACGGGATGGACGTTGGCGTCCTGTGGTGCCGGGGCCGGGGAGGACTCCCGTGCGGTGGTGACACCGCTGGTGCCACGCCGCAGCCTGCTGGAACGTCTCGAGATGTACCGCTACCTCCTGCAGCGTCACGAGGGTTGAGCCGACACGGCGGGGGTGTCGGTGAGGTTTCGCAAATCACCGCTGTGCCAGTAGCGTATGTCCGATAAGTCTCCGAACACATGAACAGAGAGGACGCCCGTCGTGACCGACGCCATCGCCGAACAGCCGGGCTCCGCCGCGGACGAGCCGGGTGAGCCGGGAGGGTCGGGCAACGGCACTGGCCGGCTGTCCACCGCCGACCGCTACCGGCGCCTCCTCCGGCAGTTCCTGAAGTTCGGCATCGTCGGGGCGTCCGGCGTGGTGGTGAACTCGGCGGTGGTCGTGGTGCTGAACAAGACCACCCAGTGGCTGTGGGACTTCGACGGCCACCACGCCTTCGCCAACCTCTTCGGCACCCAGTTCCACATCCGCTGGTACCACGTGTTCTCGGTCCTGGCGTTCATCGTCGCCAACCTGTGGAACTTCAACCTGAACCGCCGGTGGACGTTCCGCACGTCCGGCAAGTCGAACTGGTTCCGCGAACTGGTGCCGTTCATGCTCGTCGGATTGGGTGGACTGCTGGTCTCCCTGCTGGTGCAGACGGCGCTGATCAACCCGGAGTCGCCGGTGGCGTTGTCCCGGGAGATCTGGGACGGTTCCACGGGACTGCGTGACCCGATCTACTGGGGCAACCTGCTGGGCGTGTGCTTCGCCATCCCGGTGAACTTCCTGGTCAACAAGCTGTGGACCTTCCGGGCCGCGCGTGAGCACTACATACCGACGCAGGTGACGCCGCTGCCGGGAAAGGACGAGAAGTGACGGAGAAGCAGGAAGTCCCGGTGCCCGGGGAGGTCGAGCGTCTGACGTTGAAGACCCAGCTGTTCCGGTTCATCATGACCGGTGTGGTCGGCGCGGTCGTCGACTTCGGCAGCACCTACCTGCTCTACCTGCTGGGCCTGGGGGACGGTACGTCGAAGACCGTCGGTTTCGTGCTGGGCACGCTCACCGCGTACCTGATCAACCGCCGGTGGACCTTCCAGGCGGAGCCGTCGGTGAAGCGGTTCGTGGTCACGATGATCGCCTACCTGGCGACCTATGCGGTGCAGGTCAGCCTGTACACGCTGAGCATCCCGTGGCTGGAGGACATGGACCTGGACCGGTTCTGGGTGCGTGCGATCAGCTTCGTGATCGCGCAGGGCACCGCCACGGTGCTGAACTTCATCATCCAGCGTTGGGTGATCTTTCGTAGCTGAGCGGACGGTCGGCTTCGCCACTGGGGGGGGGCACTGCGAAGAGGAGGTCGTGGCGATTTCCGTGCCGAAGGATGCTCATAGTGAAGTAAAGAATGCTGTTGGCTATGCTATCTGGGGAGTAGTTGTGGTCCGAGACGTGAAACTATTCTCGGCCGGCCAAATAGAAATGGAGTCACTAAATAATGGGTAAAGTAACTTATTCCGACATGTTCGATGTCCCCGCTTCTCCTTGTGGTGACTCTCGTATTGATGAGATTGAAAAGAATATCGGGAGACGACTACCGAAATCGTACCGGGAGCTGATCAAATCGACCGGTGGGGGCATCGTCAGCAGCGAAGCGGCAAAGTTGCCGATGAGGAGC
>NZ_JBQSWS010000034.1:0-20638 GCF_052377355.1 Corynebacterium sp. AOP40-4SA-5 | reverse complement strand
GGCCGGTTCGCTGGACACCCGCAACGCCGACCGCGACGGCCACGTGAAGTCCGCGGACTTCTTCGACGTGGAGACCTACCCCACGATCACCTTCACCTCCACCGGGGTCGAGGCCGAGGGCGACGACCACCTCCTGGTCACCGGTGACCTCACCATCAAGGACGTCACCAAGTCGGTCACCGTGGACTTCGAGTTCGACGGCGAGGTCACCGATCCCTGGGGCAACAGCCGCGTGGGCTTCGAGGGTTCCACCGAGATCAACCGCAGCGACTTCGGCCTGACCTGGAACGCCCCCCTGAAGAGCGACGGCGTGCTGGTCTCCGAGAAGATCAAGCTGAACTTCGACGTCTCGGCCACGAAGAACGCGTGACCGCCTGACGAATCGTCCGCGGTGGCCTAGCATCGCGGACATGACTTCTGTGACGTCCGGCCCGACCTCGGGCCACGGTGCGCGCACCGCCGGCCTCCTCGTCTTCGCCGGGGGAGCGGCGGGCGCGTTCCTGCGGTGGACGTTCACCGTGGACACCGGTGTGACCGGATCCCTGTGGCCCCTCCTGGTCGTGAACCAGGTAGGGGCCTTCGTCATGGGCATGCTCGTCGGGGCGCTGCCGTTCGTCCGGGACGTCGGACGCAACGGCGCCCCCGGGCGTCGCGAGCGCCTGCGGCTCACGCTCGGCACCGGCCTGCTCGGCGGGTTCACGTCCTACTCGGCGATCGCCGCGGCGACCGTACAGGACGCCGGGGGCCTGCTCGGGCCGGTCGTCTACCTGGTCGGCACGGTCGTCCTGGGGCTGCTGCTCGCCCGCGCGGGGCTGTGGTGCGGGGAACGCCTCGTGCCCGGTGAGGGGAGGGCGGCGGCATGACCGGGGAGGTGTCCCTCGTCGCGGCATTGCTCGTCGCCCTCGGCGGCGGGTCCGGGGCGTGGCTGCGGTGGCGGTTGGACGCGGCGATCTCGCGTCGCTCCCGCGGCGACCTGCTCCTCGGGCTGCTGGTGGTCAACACCGCCGGCTCGTTGGCGCTGGGTGCGCTCTACGGACTGAGCGACAGCTGGTGGCTGATCGCCCTGGTGGGCACCGGACTCTGCGGCGGTTTCACCACCTTCTCCAGTGCCTCGGTGGACGCGGTGGGGTTGCTGCGTGGCGGCCGCGTGCTGCCGGCGGTGGTGTCGGTGGTGGCCATGGCGGTCCTGGCCGTGGTGGCCTTCCTGCTCGGCCACTGGCTCACGGACTGGTGATCAGCCCTTCTTCGCTGACACCCACACGTCGATCTGGGCGTGGACGGGCTCGTTGCCGGCGTCGTCGATCAGCGCGATGTCCACGGTCACGAGCTGTCCGCCGGTCTCACGGGTGATGGTGGAGAAGTCGGGGAAGTCCGCGGTGGCGGTCACGGTGAGCCCGCCGGAGGACTTGGCGGGGTAGTCGGCGCGCATGCCGCGCGGCAGCCACCGGTGCGTGGTGGGGACGCTGGACTCGCAGAGCATTCCCATGGCCGCCTCCGCCCCGTTGAGCGCGGCGATGACGTGGTAGGTGCCGATGTGGTTGCGCACGCCCCACCAGTCACCGATACGGACCACGGCTCGTCCGGGCTCGGCCACGCGGATACGCGGGAAGACGGTGCGGAAGTAGGGTGCCTTCAGGCTGAACCCGAGGGAGAAGAGCCCGCGGCCCGGTGCGCTGCCGTTGAGCTTCTTCCACAGCTTGTAGGTGCCGGTGGCGTGTGTAGTCATGTTCCCAGACATTATCGGAACGCCGGGGCCGCCGCAGGCGGTTGACCGGAGCCGTGACGCCACGTCGCGGTCCCCGGTACCGTGGGGCGGTGAACCCACGCCGGGGAATACGTCCCGCCGCACGTGACGTTGAACCCGTGTAGACAGATTCGACGACAGACACGCGTCAGTAAGGAAGGTACGGCAATGGCCACCACCACGATCACGAACGAGAACTTCCAGGACACCATCCAGGGCGACGGCATCGTGCTGCTCGACTTCTGGGCCGAATGGTGCGGTCCCTGCAAGCGTTTCGGCCCGGTCTACGAGAACGTGTCCGAGAAGTACCCGGACTACACCTTCGGCAAGATCGACACCGAGGCGAACCAGGACATCGCCGCCGCACTGCAGATCCAGTCGATCCCCACGCTGATGGCGTTCCGTGACGGCATCCTGGTCTACCGCGAGGCCGGCGCGCTGCCGCCCAAGGCCCTTACCGACCTGATCACCGAGGTCGAGGGCCTGGACATGGACGACGTTCGCCAGAAGGTCGCCGAGCAGCAGCAGAACGGCTAGCGGTACCTCCCGCCGGTCCGTCCGCTCAGATGGTGCGGGCGTCGACGACGGCGCGGTAGCGCACCTGTGACCCCAGGACGCGCCGGTAGGCTTCGTTGACGTTGTCGGCGGAGACCAGCTCGATGTCGGCGGTGATGCCGTGTTCGGCGCAGAAGTCGATCATCTCCTGGGTCTCGGCGATGCCGCCGATGTTGGAGCCGGCGACGCTGCGCCGCCGTCCGGCGAGCTGGCCGGTGCGGATGTTCATGCCCTCCGGGGGGAGACCGAGCATGACCAGGGTGCCGTCCACGGCAAGCATGCTGATGTAGCGGTGGATCGGCAGGACGGCGGAGACGGTGTTCAGGATCAGGTCGAACTCGTCGGCGTGGTCCTTGTGGAAGGTGTCGGCGGCGTCCCCGCCGGTCGCGACGTAGGAGGACGCGCCGAACTTCAGGCCGTCCTCCTTCTTCGACAGGCCGTGGGAGAAGACGGTGACCTCGGCGCCGAGGGCGACGGCGATCTTCACGGCCACGTGGCCGAGTCCGCCCATGCCCACCACCGCGACGCGGGACCCGGGGCCCACGCCCCAGTGCTTCAGGGGGGAGTAGGTGGTGATGCCGGCGCAGAGCAGCGGGGTCATCGCGGCCATGGTGTCGCCGTCGATGCCGCCGGGGAGCTCGGGGATGCGGATGAGGAAGTCGTCGCGGCACACGATGTGGGTGGAGTAGCCGCCCTGGGTGATGCTGCCGTCGTGCCGGTCGACACCGTTGTAGGTGCCGGTCAGGCCCTCGAGACAGTAGTTCTCCTCACCGTCGGCGCAGGACGCGCACTCGCCGCAGGAGTCGACCATGCAGCCGATGCCGACGATGTCGCCGACGGCGAACTTCGTGACGTCGGCACCGGTCTCCAGGACGGTGCCGATGATCTCGTGTCCGGGTGACAGGGGGAAGTTCTCGTGGGGCCAGTCCCCGTTGACGGTGTGGATGTCGGAGTGGCAGATGCCGGACCAGCGGATCTCGAGCAGGCAGTCGTCCGCGCGCAGGTCGCGGCGGGTGACGGTGCCCTTCGTGAGGTCGGCCCCGGCGGAGGTGGCTTCGATGCAGGCGGCGGTTGTAGTCATGGTCACCGATGGTAACCGTCCTTCGGGACGGACAGACGGAAAACCCTTTATGCTGGGGATGGACCGGACACGCGCCGTGCGAAGACAACGAAGACAGTGAAGACCGCGGAAGACAACGTTAGGAGTGCCGCCATGGCGAATCCCTTCTCGAAGGGTTGGAAGTACCTGATGCAGTCCCTCGACACCACCATCGAGGAGAACGCCGACCCGAAGGTCCAGATCCAGCAGGCCACCGAGGCGGCGAAGAAGCAGCACCGTGAGGTCACCGAGTCCGCCGCCCGGATCATCGGCAACCGAAACCAGCTGGAGATGACCCTGAACCGGCTGGTCAAGGACCAGGAGAAGCTGCAGAACAACGCGCGCACCGCCCTCCAGCAGGCCGACAAGGCCACGTCCGAGGGGGACTCCGCCGCCGCCGGCGAGTACACCAACACCGCGGAGATCTTCGCCACCCAGCTCGTCACCGTGGAGCAGGAGATCGAGGACACCAAGAAGATGCACGCCCAGGCCACCCAGGCCGCGGAGCAGGCACAGCAGCAGCAGAAGCAGTCGGAGGTCCGGCTCAAGGAGCAGATGGGCCAGATCGACCAGCTGCGCGCCCAGGTCGACCAGGCGAAGATGCAGGAGAGCTCCAACCAGGCGCTGGAGTCGATGCAGGGTATCCAGGCCGACGACAGTGTGCCCACGCTCGACAGCGTCCGCGACAAGATCGAGTCGCGTTACGCCAACGCGCTCGGCGCCCAGGAGCTCACCGAGAACAGTGTGCGCGGGCGCATGGCCGAGATCGAGACCAGTGGGCGCGACATGGCCGCGGCCTCGCGTCTGGAGCAGATCCGTGCGGAGCTCGGCGGCGGGTCCGCCGGAGAAATCACCCCCGGAGAGGGTTCCGGGGAGGGTGACGCGAAGAGCATCGAGGACGCCGCATCCGAGGCGTCCGAGCCGTCCGACGCCGAGGCCACGGACGGTTCCACGACCGAACGCTGACCTACGTCATGTGTGGTCAGACCCAGGTTGCACGGGTCCCCGACCCCCTCTAAGATGGCAGGGCTAGTGCACGGGTGCGGTGTATTTCGTCGCCACAGAGCCCGACGTCCCGGATAACGCATACGAGACCTCCGATCGCAAGGGGGTCTTTTTGCTTGCCTTATGACCCGTGCAGAGTGCTGTGGCGTGTGATTCGCCGCCGCAGCCCACCGACGACGGATCCCACACCACCTGTGTGAGGCCTCGTCGTGCAGTACCCCGGGAGGAACCCCATGGCACACACCGATCCACATTCAGGACCAGACTCAGGAGCCCCGTCCGCGGCGCAGAACACGGGCACCCGTCCCGCCAACGAGGGCGTGAACGTCGGGCTGCTCATCGGCATCCTCGTGGCCGCGGCCTTCGTGGCGATTCTCAACGAGACCGCCCTGTCGAACGCACTGCCCACGCTGATGCGTGAGTTCGACATCACCGAGGACGTCGCCCAGTGGTTGACGACGGTGTTCATGCTGACCATGGCGGTCGTCATCCCGACCACCGGTTACCTGATGCAGAGGCTGACACTGCGGGCGATCTACATCATCGCCCTGTCGCTGTTCCTCGCCGGCACCGTCCTCGCCGCCGCGGCCCCGGCGTTCGCCATCCTGCTGGTGGGACGCGTCCTCCAGGCTGCCGGCACCGCCCTGATCATGCCCTTGCTGATGACGACCATCATGATCCTGATCCCGGTGGAGCGCCGCGGCTCGGTCTTCGGCCTGGTGACCATCGTCATCGCCGTGGGCCCGGCCCTCGGCCCCACGTTCGCCGGCCTCATCCTGGAGCTGCTGAACTGGCGCTGGATCTTCATCGTCATGATCCCGCTGGCCGTGCTCGCACTGCTGATGGGTGTCTGGCAGATCCGCAACTTCCAGGAGCCCAGCCGCCCGCCGTTCGACCTGCTGTCCGTGGGTCTGTCCGCGGTCGGTTTCGCCGCGACGATCTACGGCCTGTCCGGCCTGTCTGCGGCGGCCGAGGGCTTCCCGACCGTCGCCGTGGTCTGCCTGGTCGTCGGCGCGTTGGTCCTGACCGTCTTCTTCCGTCGTCAGGGCATGCTGATGCGCGCCCAGGCAGCAGGGGAGCACCGCGCCCCCCTGATGAACACCGAGCCCCTGCGCATCCGCGAGTTCATCCTGTCGATGGCACTGATGCTGCTGTCCTTCGGTTCGCTGTTCGGCTTCATCATCATCATGCCGATCTTCGGGCAGACCGTGCTGGGCCTGTCTGAGCTGCAGACCGGCCTGGTCACGCTGCCGGGCGGCATCATCATGGGTGCGATGGGCCCGATCGTCGGACGTCTCTACGACCGCGTGGGTACCCGGCCCCTGATCATCCCGGGCGGTGCCCTGCTGGTCGCCGCGATGGTCATGCTGCTGATGCTCGACGAGAACAAGACGTTCTGGTACCTCGCCGCAGTCGCGGTGGTGCTGAACATCGGGCTGTCGCTGATGATGACCCCGCTGATGTCGAACGCGCTTGCCGCCGTGCCGGACAAGATCTCCTCCCACGGTTCGGCGATCCTGAACACGCTGCAGCAGCTCGCCGCCGCGGCGGGTACCGCGCTGTTCATCGCCGTGATGGGCATCGGCTCCTCGCGATCGTCCGCGGGTGATCCGGTGGGTGCCCTGGTGGACGGTGTCCACATCGCGTTCTTCTTTGGCGCGGGCATCGCCGTGCTTGTGTTCGTCCTGGCCCTGGTGCTGCGCATCGACGCGCGGGACATGGGCAAGGACACGGCCGAGTCGTCGGCCGGTTCGCCGGCTGGGGCCGAGGATGCCCGGGACGCCTGACCGCCGGGTCGTCCTCACCGCCGTCACCGTGATCGCCCTGGTCGCGGTGGTCGGCGTTGTGGCGTTGTGGTGGTTCCTGCAGAGCTACCAGACGCTCGCCGGCGGGCTGGGGGAGTCCGGGGCACGGGAACACTGCGGTGAGGAGGTCCGCTGGGAGACCGGTTTCGGGCAGGACGCCGAGCTCGACCTGTGGGACGCCCGACCGGACACGGACGCCGACCGGTGGGTCGTCGACGGGCAGGTGTTCAGCGAGCACGTCGAGGGCGTCGAGGTGACCCACGGGGCACGGGACGACGGCATGCAGTTCCGCTGCCTGGTGTCGGAGGACCGTGTCACCGTGGAGATGCTGGACTGACGGGGGGCGACGGTCAGCCCACGCCGCCGACGTAGCCGAAGGCGCGCAGGCCAGCGTCACGGTAGTTCTTCAGCGCGCGCAGGTAGTGCGGGTCGGAGGTCACCACGATCGTGGTCCCACCGAGTTTCTCGATCGTCCCGGCGGTGTTCTCCACGTTCTGCAGGGTGTTCCACGAGTCCTCCTCGAGGATGATGTCGTTGTCGACACCGCGGTCCTCCAGGCCGGCCTCCATGACGGCCGCCTCGCTCGGGCAGTCCTCGACGGTGACTCCGCCGGTGAGGATCGCCGGGTTCTCCGGGTGGTCCTTCAGCAGCCGTGCCGCGGCGTCCAGCCGGTCCTCGAGGACCGGCGGTGCCGAGCAGTCGTCCTGCAGCTGCGCGCCCAGGACCACCACCGGGGCGGCGGTGCGCCCGAGGATCTCGTTCGCCAGGGGAGTGCGAACGAACTCGGAGTCGGTGATGTTGTAGACCTGCTGCTTGGCGTCGGCGACGAGGTCGTCCACCACCGATACCGAACCAGACACCGAGCCGCCGGCGGACCCCGTGCCTGAGCCGGGGAGGCCGGGGTCGGCGAACGCCGGGGCGGCACCGACGGCTCCTGCGGTCAGGGCGGCGGCGAGGCCGGTGGCGACGAGCCCTCGGCCCCGCACGGGGCGGTGGTGGTGGGACGGCACAGCTGGACTCCTTGCGAGATCGGGGATTGGGCGCCGGGCGCTCAATAGTGCTGAAAGCATAACTGCTCTCGCCGCGAGCCGAAACCCCCGAACTCCAGGAGGGAGCTACCGCTCCAGGTTCGCCAGGGCGTAGTCCGCCTCCTCGACGGTGAACTTCTCGCCGTACTCGGACACGAGCTGCTCGTGGATCATGGTCGGGGACATCGCCATGGTGTCCTGGTAGGTCCGCGCCTTCTCCAGGGCGTTGGCGTTCCAGTCGGCCTCCACGTTGTCCACGGCGTACTGGGCGGCCTCCGCGGAGAACCCCTCGCCGTACTCCGAGGTCAGCTGGTCGAAGACGCCGGCCTTGGACATGTGCATCATGTCTGAGTACGTCGTCGCCTTACGCAGTGCCGAGCTGTACTCGCGCGGGACGTCCCCACCGGCGTCCTGTGCGGTGTCCTCCTCGACCGCCTCCTCCACGACGGGTTCCTCGGCTTCCTGTGCGGCTTCCTGTGCGGCGGCCTCGTCGACCACCTCGTCGACCAACGGCTCCTCCGCGACCGGGGTCACCTCGGTGGTCTCGGTGGCGCCTGCGGTGGCGGTCTCGTCGTCCTCACCGGTGACGGCCACGGCCACGCCGATCACCAGGACCACGGCGAGGGCGATGAACCAGATCCTCTTGTAGAAGGGCTTCTTGGCGGGCTGCTCAGGCTGGAAGGGCTCGGGCTGGAACGGCTGGGGCTGAAAGTTCGTGGTCACGGTGAAACGTCTCTCTGTCTCGGTGGGGGCGTCCTCTCCTCGAAGGACTGGACAGATCATCGCACCGGCCACGGACGTGAAAATTTCGGTGTTCGAACAAAGGTGTCGAACACGCGGCGGCCTCAGCTGGGCGCGCGGGCCTGCCGCGAGGAGGCCACGTCGTCCACGATCTCCACGATGTGCTGCAGGCCGGTGATCATCGTGCCGTACACCGGCCAGTGGATGGTCGGCAGGTTCTCGTCGTTCGAGAGCTGCTCGGTGAGGTTCTCCAGGCGCGTTGACAGGGGCTCGACCTCGGCGTCCGGGTTGGCCACGGCCCGTCCGGAGTCGCGCGCGACCGAGGCCCACTCCTCACGGAAGCGGGTGTCCCACTCACCGTCGGCGTAGGACGCCTCACGCAGCGTCCGGGCGAGGTTGCGCAGGTGCGAGACGCCTTCACCGGCGCGCCGCAGGATGTCCTCCCAGCTGGCGTCCTCCGGGTCGGGGGTCTGCTGCCCGCGGGCGCGGGCCCGGCGTAGCTGGTCCAGGTAGGACCGCGGGTTGGCGCGCCGGCTCTCCCGGGCGAACCGCACCACCGACCAGGCGGAGTTGAGCTCCTCGTTGATCGAGTCGGTCTCCCGGATCCAGTCGTCGGCGTGGTCGGTGTCCCAGGACGAGGCGAACTCCTCGCCCATGTTCTCCAGCACCGAGCCCATCCGGCGGTTCACGCTGTCCACGTAGCGCGACGCCTGACGGTCCCGCAGCGGGGGCAGGACCAGCAGGTTCACCACCACACCGACGACGATGCCCACCGCGATCTCCATCATGCGGTCGCCGAACTGCTGTTGCTGCTCGGAGAAACCGTCGCTGAGGATGAAGATCGACATGGTCGCGACCGTGACACCCTCGTCGCGGATCCACGGCAGACGCGCCAGCACCAGCCCCACCAGCAGCGCCAGGGCGTACGTCCACACGGAGACGCCGAGCAGGTGGCCGACGAGGAAGGCCACGCCGATGCCCAGCAGCGAGGCGATCGTGGACTGCACCCCGCGCGACAGGGTGCGGTAGGCGGTCGCGTCGATGGTCAGCAGCGCCACCCACGGGGCGAGGAAGGGGAAGCTGGTGTCGAGGAAGGTCACCGAGATCCACCAGGCCCCGGTCGCGGCGATCACGCACTTGGCGATCTGCAGTGCGGCCGTGGAGCCTTCCGGGCTGGTGAACTGTCTCCAGAGCCGGGTGACGAAGCCCGGCTCGTCCTGGGTCATCCGTTCAACTCCGAGCTTCCCAGTTCCTCGGGTGCCTCGAAGCGCAGGACGGCGGCGATGCCGTCGGTGACCTCCGCGTCGATCAGGGCGGCGTCGGCGTCGACCTGCGCGCAGCTGACCACGATCTCGCTCTCCCCGGTGGTCGGGACGTCGTAGTTGAGCAGCAGTGTCTCCACCGCGCCCATGCCTGCGGCCTGGAGCACGGCGTGCACGCCCTCGGCGGTGCGGCCGCGGGCCCGTGCCTCCTCGAAACGTTCGGTCTGTGCCAGGGCGTGGCCTGCGGCGACGTCGCTGGCGATGGTGCCGACGGCACGGTCGAGGGCCTCGCCGGCGTTGTCGCCGGACGCCTCGGTGAGTCCGCCCTCGTCGGTCTCCTGCACGGTCGCGGCGAGTTCGGTGCCCAGTTCGCCGCGTACGGCGGCGCGCCCCTGCGTCTCACCGGCCAGCACCAGGACGTCCGGACGCCAGGCGCGTGCCGTGGCCTCCAGGTGGTCGGCGACGCCACGGGCGTTCTGCTTGACGGCCTCGTCGGCGCGGCGCTGGATCTGGTTGTGTGACAACGCCCCTTGCCGGGGCTTGCGGACGGGCTCGTCGCTGCTGGCGTCGACGACGTCGTGACCGCTCTCGTCGAGGTTGCGGTCCTCGGTGGCCACGAGGCGCCGGACCACGGCACCCGTCTGGTCGACGACGGCGAGCAGGACGCGCACCGCGCGTGCACGTTCACGCACGTAGGCGGACAGTTCGGGGATGTCGCCGAAGGCGGAGTCGTCGCCGGTGCCGGCGCGGGCGTCCCACGCCTCGTCGAGCAGGACACCGCCCGGGTGTGCGACGATCACGCGACCGTCGGTCTGCACCTCGGTGGCGTCGGGGGTGGACAGGGCGTCGTCGATCGCGGCGAGCGTCTCCTCTCCGGCACCGTCGTCGGCGAGCGAGGAACGCTGGGCGTCCCACCGCAGGCGTAGTTCATTCGCCGCGTCCTCGGAGGCGGCACGTCCCTCCAGGTAGAGGGTCGCGAAGGGGCCCTGCGCATCGCTGAGGCCGCGGACTGTGTCGAGTTTCATCGTTCGGGTCCTTTCGTGTGGTTGTGCGTCACGGGGTCATCTGTCCGCCGTTGACGTGGATGGTGGAACCGACCACGTAACTGGACTCCTGCGAGGTCAGGAACACGTAGGCGGGTGCGAGCTCGACCGGTTGGCCGGAGCGTCCCAGCGGGGTCCGTGGCCGAAGCCCGGCAACGCGTCCTGCGGCTGGCCGTCGGAGACCTGCAGCGGCGTCCACACCGGCCCCGGGGCCACGGCGTTGACGCGGATCCCCTTCGGGGCCAGCTGGGTGGCCAGACTCTTGGTGAGGTTGTTGATCGCCGCCTTGGTCGAGGCGTAGTCCATGATGTGGTCCGAGGGGTCGTAGGCCTGGATCGACGTGGAGTTCACGATCGTCGCCCCGGGCCCGAGGTGCGGCAGCGCCGCCCTGGTCACCCGGACCATGGCGTGGACGTTCACGTCGTACGTCCTCGTCCACTGCTCGTCGGTGACCTCCTCGAAGGAGGGCACGGTGATCTGGCGTCCGGCGTTGTTCACCAGGGCGTCCAGCCCGCCGAGGCCGGCCACGGCCTGTTCCACGAGGTCGGTGCAGTACGCCTTGTCGCCCAGGTCGCCGGGCAGCAGGACGGCGCGACGCCCCTCGGCCTCGACGAGGTCGGCGACGCGCCGGGCGTCCTGCTCCTCCTCGGGGAGGTACGCCAGGGCGACGTCGGCACCCTCGCGGGCGAAGGCGACGGCGGTGGCCGCACCGATGCCGGAGTCGGCGCCGGTGACCAGCGCCTTACGGCCCTCCAGGCGTCCGGTGCCGCGGTAGCCCGTGGCGCCGATGTCGGCGGCGGGGACGAGGTCGGCGTCCAGTCCGGGTTCGGGCTGATGCTGCTTCGGCGGCTCGATCCTGGGGTGGCGGGTGACGGGGTTGGTGAACGTGAGTTGGTCGGTCATGGTTCGTACTCCCATCTGTCGTTCCAAAGTCCCACGACCCTACCTGCATCTTGAACAGCACAAAGCGGGGCCACCCGGAGGGGTGGCCCCGCGAGGGGAGCGTGCGACGGGACGGTTCTGACGACCGGTCAGATGATCAGGTGGACCAGCATCACCACGGCCAGGGCGACCACGGAGAGGATCGTCTCCATCAACGACCAGGTCTTCAGCGTCTGCGGCACGGTCATGCCGAAGTACTCCTTGACGAGCCAGAAGCCGGCGTCGTTGACGTGGGAGAAGAACACCGAACCCGCGCCGACGGCCAGGACCAGCAGGGCGACCTCGGTGGAGCCCATGCCGGCGGCGACCGGTGCCATGATCCCGGCCGCGGTGACGGTGGCCACCGTCGCCGAACCCGTGGCCAGGCGGATGAACACCGCGACCAGCCAGCCGGCGATCAGCGGGGAGACCGGGGCGGCCTGCACCCACTGGCCGACCACGTCGGCGACCCCGGTGTTGACCAGGGTCTGCTTGAATCCGCCGCCGGCACCGACGATGAGGATCACCCCGGCGATCGGGCCGAAGGCGCCGCCGACCTGGTCGGAGACCTCCTGGCGGGTGCGTCCCACACCGAAGCCGAGGAAGAACATCGCCACCAGCACGGTGGCGAGCAGGGCCACGATCGGCTCGCCGAGGAACTCGAAGGTCTTGTAGACCACGGAATCCTCGGAGACCTGCAGCGACTCGACCACGGTGCGCGAGAGCATCATGACCACCGGCAGCAGCACCACGGTGAGGCCGCGTCCCACGGACGGACGGTCCTCGTCGGAGACGACGGTGACGTCCTGCCCGGAGATGGAGGTCGGGGCCTCGATCGGCACCCACCGTGCCATCACCTTCGCCGACAGCGGGCCGGCGATCGCCACGACGGGGATCGCGACCAGCAGGCCCAGGGCCAGGGTGAGGCCCAGGTTCGCGCCCAGGGCGTTCACCGCGATCAGCGGGCCCGGGTGCGGCGGCACCAGGGCGTGCAGGGCGGACAGGCCGGCCAGGGCCGGGATACCCAGCAGCATCACCGGCAGCTGGGACCGGCGCGCTGCCAGCATGACCACCGGGATCAGCAGGACGATGCCGACCTCGAAGAACAGCGGGATGCCCAGCAGCATCGCCAGCCCGGCGATGACCCAGGGGCGCAGCGCGGGTCTGGTGCGGTCCAGGAAGGCGTCGACGATGCTGTCGGCGGCGCCGGACTTCACCAGGAACTGGCCGATCACCGCACCCAGGGCGATGAGCACGCCGACGTCGCCGACGGTGCCGCCGAAGCCCTCGGTGAAGCTGCCGAACGCCTCGACCAGCGGGGTGCCGGCGACGAGCGCCAGCACCGCCGAACCGATCATCAACGACAGGAAGGGGTTCAGCTTCGCCCAGACGATCAGCACGATGATCAGGGCGATGCCGACGACGGCGGCGGCGACCAGCTGGCCCTCGCCGGCGGTCGAAGCTGTGGCGTCGGCGGCGTCGGCGGCGAGCAGGAGGGGACCGTCCGCCGCGGGTGTCACGGTCGGCCACCCTCGTGGGCGAGTGTGGCCAACGCGCTGAGTGCCAGCACCTCGTCGGCGAGGGCCTCGGGGGTGTCGGTGGCGTCCACGGTGAGGCCGTTCTCGTCGTCGGCGAGGCCCTCGAGGGTGTCCAGCTGCGAGCGCAGCAGCGAGGCCGGCATGAAGTGGCCCTTGCGGACCTCCATGCGCGCGGCGAGCACGTCCTCCGGGGCGTCGAGCAGGACGAAGAACTCGTCGCCGACGGCCTCGCGGAGCACGTCACGGTAGGACTTCTTCAACGCCGAGCAGGTCACGATGGTGGAGTGGCCCTTCTCCGCCTGGGAGGTCATCCAGTCGCGCAGTTCGTGGAGCCAGGGCCAACGGTCGTCGTCGTTGAGGGGCTGGCCGGAGCCCATCTTCTTCTTGTTCGCCTCGGGGTGGAACACGTCTGCCTCGGCGTAGGGGACGCCGGTGCGCAGCTCGAGCTGTTCGGCGATGGTTGTCTTGCCGCTTCCGCTGACGCCCATGATGACGAGGTGGACGGGGCGGGGACGGGGTGTGTCGGACATGGCACTCGTTTCTGGTTGGACGGGTGGTCTTGCCGAGACTGTACCCCTGACGACCCCGCCGCGGAAGGTTCCGATTATGGCCGTCTCTGTGTCTTCGCCTGTCTTCATGCCCCTTCATGTTGATTTCCCCGGAGGGGCGAGTGGCCCGCACCACATCCGGTGAAGATTCCCCGTACAAAGGACCCATGAGCCACCACACCACCGATGCTCCCGACGTATCAGCACTGCCCCTCGCCGACCGGGCCGCCCTGGGATCGGGCCGCAACTTCTGGCAGACCAGGGAGGTGGACGGAGCGCAGGGCACCATCCCCTCCGTCACCCTCACCGACGGCCCGCACGGCCTGCGCAAGCAGACCGGCGGGGTGGACCACCTGGGCCTGGCCGGCAGCGTGCCGGCCACGTGCTTCCCGCCGGCGGCCGGCCTCGGCCAGAGCTGGGATCCGGAACTCCTCGAACGCGTGGGCGCCGCCCTGGCCGCCGAGGCCCGCGCCGAGGACGTCCAGGTGCTGCTCGGCCCCGGCGTGAACATCAAACGATCGCCCCTGGGCGGGCGCAACTTCGAGTACTACTCCGAGGACCCTCACCTGTCCGGCGTGCTCGGCTCCGCCTGGGTCACCGGCCTGCAGGGTGGGGGAGTGGGTGCGAGCCTGAAGCACTTCGCGCTGAACAACCAGGAGCACGACCGGATGCGCGCCAGCTCCGACGTGGACCCCCGGCCGCTGCGCGAGGTCTACCTGCGCGTCTTCCGCAGGATCGTGGAGGACGCCCGCCCCTGGACGGTCATGTGCTCCTACAACGCCGTCAACGGGGTGCCGGTGCGCCACCGCCGCGACCTGCTCACCGACGTCCTTCGCGGCGAGTGGGGTTTCGACGGGGTCGTCGTCAGTGACTGGGGCGCCGTCGGTGGCCGGGTGGCCGCCGTCGCGGCGGGTCTGGACCTGCAGATGCCCTCGGACGGTGGGGCGTCCGACGACGAGGTCGTCGCCGCCGTCGAGGCCGGTGAGCTCGACGAGGACGTCGTCACCACCGCCGCAGGACGCGTCGCGCGCCTGGCTGCCCGGGCGCGCCGGGCACAGGAGGCACAGGAGGCGTCCGGCGGTGACGGGGCCGCGGTGGACGCCGAGGCACACCACGCCCTTGCCCGCGAGGCAGCCGCGGCGTCCATCGTCCTGCTCAAGAACGACGACGCCGACGGCCGCCACATCCTGCCCATCGCCGCGTCCGGCGTGACCGGCTCCGTCGCCGTCATCGGCGCCTTCGCCGCGGAGCCGCGCTACCAGGGGGCGGGCAGCTCGCACGTGAACCCGACCCGGGTCGACTCGCCGTTGGAGCTGTTCAAGGAGCGGATCGCCGCGCCGGTGACCTACGCCGCCGGGTTCACCACGGACGGCTCGGGACGCCACGCCGGGCTGCTCGCCGAGGCCGTGGAGGACGCCGCCAACGCCGACGTCGCCGTGGTCTTCCTCGGCCTGTCGCCCGACCAGGAGACCGAGGGGCTCGACCGCACCGACCTCGGCCTGCCCGCCGAACAGCTCGGACTGCTGCGGGCGGTGCGCGCCGTACAGGACCGGGTGGTGGTCGTGCTGTCGCACGGCGGTGCCCTGGAGCTCGGGGAGGTCAGCGACCTCGCGCCGGCCATCCTGGACGCCAACCTGCTCGGCCAGGGCGGCGGGGCGGCCATCGCCGACGTGCTCACCGGGACGGTCAACCCCTCCGGAAAACTCACCGAGACGCTGCCCACCCGGCTCGCCGACAACCCGTCCTACCTGGACTTCCCCGGGGAGCACGGCCACGTGCGCTACAGCGAGGGCCTGTTCGTGGGCTACCGCTGGTACGACGCCCGCAACCTGCGCGTCACCTACCCCTTCGGCCACGGGCTGTCCTACACCACCTTCCGCTACGACGACGTCTACGGGCAGCCCGACGACGACGGGGACGGCATCACCGTCACGGTCACGGTGACCAACACGGGACGCCGCGCGGGACGTGAGGTCGTCCAGGCCTACGTCGCCGTCCCGGACTCCTCGCAGGTCAGGGTGGAGCGGGCGCTGGCAGGCTTCGGGTCGGTGACCCTGGAACCCGGTGCGAGCGAGGAGATCGAGATCCACCTGGACCGCCGTGACCTGGAGTACTGGGACGTGCGGGTCGACCGCTTCGTGCTGGAACCGGGCCGATACGTGGTGCACCTGGGATCCTCCAGCCGGGACCTGCGCGGATCCGTGGAGGTCGACCTCGAGGGTGAGGAGGTCCGCGTGCCGCTCACGTTGGAGTCCACCCTCGGCGAGGCGCTGGCGGTGCCGTCGGTGGCGGAGTCGCTGGGCAACGTCTTCGGCGGGGACGGTGAATCCGGTGGGGACGGGTTAGGCGTCGACGTGGTGACGTTGATGTCGTCGATCCCCCTGGACCGCGTCGCGGGACTGAGCGGCGGCTCGGTGACGCGTGAACAGCTCGAGGAACTGCTCGAGCGGGCGAATCACGGTTAATCACGGGTAATCACGGTTAAGACGGGGCGGCGGCGGAGCGCACCTGCGACACTGGGGGAGTCACCGCCCGCCGACCTGCCCGCCGACCCGTGAGGAAAACTGTGCCCACTGTGCCCACTCTTGCCCGCCGCGACGACGTCTTCGTCCTCGACCTCGGCGACACCGAGAACCGCTTCCACCCGAGCTGGGTCGAGGAGGTCACCGCCCTGCTCGACGAGGTGGGCGCCGCCACCGGGCCCCGTGCCCTGGTCACCACCGCCACCGGCAAGTTCTTCTCCAACGGCCTGGACCTGGAGTGGCTCGAGGACCACCAGGACCAGCGCGCCGACTACCTCGACAGCGTGGAGGCCCTCTACGCCCGGATCCTGTCGCTGCCGGTGGTCACCGTCGCCGCCGTGCAGGGGCACGCCTACGCCGCCGGCGCGATGCTCACCCTGGCCCACGACCTGCGGGTCATGCGTGCCGACCGTGGGTTCTGGTGCCTGCCGGAGGCAGACATCGGCATCCCCTTCACCGACGGTATGTCGTCGCTGGTGCGCGAGCGGCTGGACCGCCAGGTCGCACACCGGGCCATGGTCACCTCCGAGCGTTTCGGCGGGGTGGGCGCCGCGGCGTCCGGAGTGGTCGACCGCGCCGTCGACGAACAGGACGTGCTGCCCACCGCCGTGGACCTCGCCGCCGCGCAGACGGGCAAGGCGGGGGACACCCTGGCGACGATCAAGGCGCGGATGTACGCTCCGCTGCTCGAGGAACTGCGCGGTTAGGAGGCGGGTGCCGTCTCAGGACGCTCAAGTCAGAGCGCGCGCAGCAGCACGGCGCTGCCCTGACCGCCGCCACCGCAGGCCGCGGCGGCACCGAGGGAGCCGGGGCCGGCGTCCTTAAGCTCGCGGGCGAGGGTGCCGATGATGCGGGCGCCGGTGGCGCCCAGCGGGTGGCCCAGGCCGAGCGCACCACCGTGCGGGTTCACGACCTCGGGGGCCAGGCCCAGGTCACGGGCCGACTGCAGGCCGACGAGGGCGAAGGGCTCGTTGATCTCGGCGGCGACGAGCTCGTCCGGGGTGGCGCCGATCTTCTCCAGGGCGGCGGAGATGGCGTGGGACGGCTGGGAGTGCAGGTAGGTGTTGTCCTCGGGGCCGGCGACGAAGGCGGTCGCCTCGATGCGGGCGATCGGGGTCATGCCGTACTTCTCGGCGGCCTCCTCGCTGACGATCACGAGTGCGCCGGCACCGTTGGCCAGCGGACCGGTGTTCCCGGGGGTGATGGTGTCCTTCTCGCCACCGAGCAGCGGGCGCAGCTTCGCCAGGCCCTCCATGGTGGTCCCCGCGTGACCGCTGTTGTCCGAGGCCAGGTCGCCGCCGTCCTTCGCGGCGCCGGGGAAGGGCGCGATCTCCTCGTTGCGCCAGTCGGCGAACTCGGCCACACGGCGCTGCGACTCCACGGTGTAGGCGTCCTGTTCCTCACGGGAGACGCCGAGTTCCTTGTTGCCCTGCTCGGTGAGCTGGACCATGTTGATGTTGTAGAACATGTCCTGCAGGCCGTCGAGGTCGATGAGGTCCACGAGGGTGGCGTCGCCGCGTCCGGCTGAGGCACGCAGGTTGATCACGTGCGGCACCTGGGAGTGCGACTCCTGGCCACCGGCCAGGACGATCTCCGCCTCGCCGGCGTTGATCAGGCGTGCGGCCTGGGCGACGGCCTCGAGGCCGGACAGGCAGACGGCGTTCAGGGTGATGGCGGGGACCGTCTTCGGCACGCCTGCCCCGGCGGCGGTCTGGCGGGCGGGGTTCTCGCCCGCGCCGGCTTGCATGACCTGCCCGAAGACCACCTGGTCGATCTGGTCGGGGGTGATGCCGGCGCGTTCGATCGCGGCCTTCGCGGCGTGCGAGCCCAACGCGGTGGCGGGCTGGTCGGCGAGAAGGTCGTGGGGCTGCCCCGTGAACTTGGTGAACGGGGTGCGGGCGTAGCTCGCGATCAAAGCGGTCATGACTGGTGCTCCTCCGGATATGAGGTGAGTGTTCGTGCACGGTCACCCGGGGTGCCCCGCGCCCCCTCCAGTGTTCTCTTGTGCCGCAGGTCAGGCATGGGTTCGGGGGTGAAGGGGGTGCAATGCAATCAGCATCTTTCTACTCCCATAAACCACCTTGGCCGGTTGCTGGACCTCCCGCAGGTCGCCCGCAAAGAGATTTTGTGAGGTAGATAATCTCCTTGACATATATGAGACCTGTGACACATAATACTCGGGAGTACTGCAGGTAAACGCGATAAGGAGCAACCGTGAACTTTGAAGGACAAGTAGCCGTGATCACCGGTGCCGGCGGAGGTCTGGGCAGGTCCCATGCCCTCGACCTGGCGTCCCGGGGAGTCAAGGTCGTGGTCAACGACCTCGGTGCCGCCGACGCAGTCGTCGCCGAGATCGCCGCAGCCGGAGGAGAGGCCGTCGCCTCGTCCGCTGATGTCTCGGATGCGACGGCGGCCGCCGCGATGGTCGACGAGGCCGTACAGCGATGGGGCCGGGTCGACATCCTCGTCAACAACGCTGGCATCTTGCGCGACAAGACGTTCGCGAAGATGGACCTCGACGATTTCCGCAAGGTCGTTGATGTTCACCTCATGGGTTCCGTGAACTGCACGAAGGCCGCCTGGCCGCACATGGTCAAGCAGGGCTACGGGCGCATCCTGATGACAACCTCGGCTTCCGGAATCTACGGGAACTTCGGCCAGGCGAACTACGGTGCGGCGAAGTCCGCACTCGTCGGACTCGCCAACGTCCTGGCCATCGAGGGAGAGCGAAAGGGAATCCGGGTCAACGCGCTCGCTCCTACCGCCGCAACCCGGATGACAGCGGGCTTGATCGAGGAGGACGCTGCAGCGCAGCTCGGCCCAGAGACGGTCGCTCCCGGTGCCGTTTTCCTCGTCTCGCCGGACGCCCCGACCGGGGTGATCCTTGGTGCCGGTGCCGGTGTCTTCGCGGTCTCCCGCATGGTCGAGGCAGAGCCGGTGGCCCTGCCAGCGGAGGAGTGCACGGCCGAAGGCGTTGCTGCCAACTGGGACAGGATCTCCGATCTCGGGGACCCGCACACCCTCGGGTCCGCATTCGACCAGACGGCACTGTATGTGCAGTTGGCCAAGGAAGCTTCGGGCTCCGTGACCGCAGGCGCAGCCGCCGGACTGGGGAGGTGAGCACGATGTCGATCAAGAATCCTCCGGCAGTCCGAGAGCCCAGCCGAGGCGACAAGTCCACTGGTGGCATCCACGCACTGGCCACGAGGAAGGCTATGCTCCGGCTGCTGCCCATCCTGTGCCTCGCCTACTTCATGTCCTATGTGGACCGCACCAATATCGCGATGGCGAAGACGCACCTGCAGGCGGATGTCGGCATCAGTGTCGCCGCATTCGGTCTGGGAGCCGGACTGTTCTTCATCACCTACGCTTTCCTCGAGGTTCCCAGCAACCTCATCATGTACCGCGTCGGGCCTCGTCGGTGGATCTTCCGCATCGCGGCGAGCTGGGGAACGGTCACCGCACTGATGATGTTCGTGACCAACGACTTCACCTTCTACCTCTTGCGCATGCTCCTTGGTGCGGCTGAGGCGGGTCTGTTCCCGGCGATGATGTTCATGATCACGCAGTGGTTCGCGCAGAAGGACCGCGCGACCGCAATCGGGTACACCTATCTTGCCGCTACCCTTGGGATGTTCTTCGGAGCTCCCTTGGGCGGTGCCCTGATGGGTATGCAGGACACGGCGGGGCTCCATGGTTGGCAGTGGATGTTCCTCGTCGAGGGCCTGCTGACCATCCTCGTGGGGCTAGTCGTCCTGTTCATGCTGCCGGACAAGCCTCAGAAAGCGGACTGGCTGAGTCAGGAGGAGGCCGATGCTCTCACGGAGGCGGCGACCGGCGGTGATGAGGCGCATGAACGGCATTCGCTCAGAGGCAATTTCAAAGTCGCCTTCGGGCGCCCGTTCATCCTGCTCGTGGGGCTCATCTACTTCCTCAATCAGGTCACGAACAACGGTGTGACTTTCAACGTCCCCTCCATCATCGAGGAGATGAACATCAGCAGCAGCTTCACCATCGGTCTACTCAGTGGAGTTACTGGAATCGGTGGCACGGTGGGTGTCCTCGTGATTCCCCGAATCGCGAAGCGATACACCAACGAGTCCGCCATCATCGGAATCCTCGCCATTGGCTGTGCCGTCGCCGCAGCGGCATTTCTAATGACCTCCTCGCCCGTGCTTCGGATCATCCTGATCGGTGTTCTCGGCTTTCTGTTCATCGGAACTCTCCCGCTTTTCTGGTCTGTGGCGATGCCGCGGATGACCGGCCTCATGGCAGCGGCCGGCCTGGCGTTCATCAACACCGTCGGGCTCACCGGAGGATTCGTCGGACCCTACGTCTTTGGTCTGGCGGAGACCGCGTCGGGTACTCCGACCACCGGGTTCTGGATCATCATCGGAGTCTCCATAGTCGGTGGCCTGCTGTCTATCGCACTCGGACGGGCCCTGAAGAAGGAGGACCAGGTGATGGCAAAGGAGGCCGCCCAGGCGGCGAAGACCGGGACGACGTTCCGGCAGGCGGACGTGAACGATCGGCTCGTCCGTGACGGCGAGATCCTCGAGGAGGACAAATGAGTGACATGACCAGAGAACCCGAGCTCGGCTTTCCGCTGTCGGCGATCCCCGGCTTCTACGCCGCGGAAATGCCCGACACGGTCGTGGTGGAGGCGGGCGGACGCTCGCTTACCTGGCAAGAGCTGGAGGAGGGGAGCAACCGGGCTGCCCGTGGCCTCACAGCACGCGGGGCGGAACCGGGACGTATCGTCTCTATCCTTCTGCCGAACTCCACTGACCTCATTCTCGCAGTGTTCGCCTGCTACAAGGCCGGGGC
>NZ_JBQSWS010000033.1:0-21174 GCF_052377355.1 Corynebacterium sp. AOP40-4SA-5 | reverse complement strand
GCCGGCGAAGGCCTTGGCGACGATCACCGCATCCGCGTTCGGCTGACCGAAGGCGAACACCGCTCCTTGGCCTTTGCGCAGCGCGTGCATCACCTCCATGCCCTGTAGCGTCCGGTAGGCCGACACCGGGGTCTTGAAGCCACCACCTTTGGGGCCCAGGATTCGCTTGAGCCGGCCGTGATCACCCTCGATCACGTTGTTGAGGTATTTCGCCTGCCGGTATTCCGCTGTTGTCGACATCTTCTTGTCTTTGACCAGCGTCGCTACAGCAGCGGCGTACGTGGGTGCCTTGTCCGTGCAGATTACCCGGGGGCCACTGTCAGGACCGCGGTGACCAGCACTGCGCAGCGCTTTTCCCAAGAATCTAGTCGCTGCGTCCGTGTTACGCCGGGTGGACATGGAGAAGTCCAGGGTCCGACCGTCCTTGGTCACCACTCGGTAGAGGTAGCACCACTTTCCGCCGACCCGGATGTAGGTTTCATCCACGCTTCAGGAAACAGAGACCAACAGCGAGGTTTGGCGGTACCGGCGGGCACGTTTATCCAGTTCCGGGCTGTACTTCTGCACCCAGAGGTAGATGGTGGTGTGATCCACCGGAACTCCACGCTCGCTCAGCATCTCCTCCAGGTCGCGCTAGAGCACCTCGTAGCGGCAGTACCACCTCACCGCCTGCAGGATGACCTCTTGGGGGGGGGGGGGGGGGGGAAGTGGCGCCCGGAGAAGATGCTCATGATCCCTGATCCTCACGTGCCATCCCCAACTTTGCAACAGCATCCGCACCACCGGTTGAAAACCGCCGGGGTGTGGACGTGCTCCACCACCGACGGTGGGTTCACCATTGAGTGGCAGGGCCCCGGCGGGGCGCGCTACACCACCCGTGCCACCGGCCCGCTGGCCGAGGCCTACGCCCCGGACAGACCCCTCACCTTCGACGACCCAGACGACCCAGAAGAGCCCGACGGACCCGAAGTCCCACCCGACTAGGACCCTCACCGACCGCACACACACGACGACCCCCGCACCCTCCCAGGTACAGGGGCCAGACGTGCGGGCCAGGGCCAGTGTCAGTTCCGGCTGCGCTGGATGTCCTCGATCAGGCTCTCCGCGGCGATCGACAGGTTACGCAGCGCGGGTACGCCGCGGCGCAGCTTCGCCAGGTCGCGGCCGTCCATCCGCCGTGCCGCGCGGGCGATGAGCATCGCCCACTCGTCGGTGATCGAGTTCAGCATCTCGATGCCCTCGTCGGACAGGTAGAGGTCCTGGGCCCGGCGGTCCTGGTCGTTGGCCTGGCGCAGCACCAGTCCGGAGTTGATCAGACGCCGCACCGTGGCGGAGACGTTCGACGCCCGCAGGAACCGCAGACGGGCGATGTCGGAGACTCCGCAGCCCGGGTGCTGGGCGATGAAGTGCAGGACCTCGATCTCCGACTGCGAGATCGCGAGCTTGTGGTTCGGACGGTCCATCAGGCGGCGCAGTGCCGAGAGGAAGTCGTAGACCGCCGTGGCGATCTCGGCGACGTCGATCTCCGGCAGGATCTCCGGGGCGCGGTGACCGCGGATCTGGTCCTGGACCGGGTCCGAGCCGAGGTCGTTGACGAAGTCGGCGAAGTCATCGGCGGACTCGGTGGAGTCTGCGGTGTCCCGGATGTCTTTGGCCATGATGGGCTCCTTGTCCGCTACAGGCTAGCTTCTGTCGTGAATCTCGGTCCTGTCCGCTCCCACGCTATCGGACCCCGTCCGGCACCGTGGTAGTTTCCAAGACCTATTGTTTATGACATTGTAAGCCATTTACTGGAGCGCGGACGTAAGGCGGGCGACATTCTCGACGTAGCGCCTCATCAGCGGCCGGTTCCCCCACTCCTCACCGGTGAGTTCCTTGCAGTCGGCGCGGTAGACCTCGGTGACGTCCATCATCGCCGCCAGCAGGTCACCGTGCCCGGCGAGCATCGTCACCTCGTAGTTCAGTCCGAAGGAACGCATGTCCATGTTCGACGAGCCGATGATCGCGAGTTCCTCGTCGGCGATGACGTACTTCGAGTGCAGCACCGCGGGGTAGGGGTAGCGGTAGATCTTGATGCCGGCCTCGAGCATCTCCGCGTAGTACGACGACTGCGCGTAGTCCACCATCGCCTGGTCGGCCTTCTCCGAGACGAAGAGTTCGACCTCCACGCCGCGGTAGGCGGCGGTGGTCACCGCGTCCAGCAGTGACTCGTCCGGAACGAAGTAGGGGCTGACCAGGACAAGGTGTTCCTTGGCGTGGTGTGCCAAGGAGGTGAACAGCCTCAGGTTCGGTTCGGTGGTGAACCCGGGGCCGGACGGGATGACCTGCAGGATCTCGTCTCCGGAGTCGGGGACCTCGGGGGCGTTGTTGGCGTTGAGCCAGCGGGTCGCCTGCGACGGGGAGAGCAGGTCGAGCTCCTCCTTGGATTCGGTGAACCAGTCGACGGCGAAGACGGTGTCCAGGCTCATCACGATCGGGCCGGTGACCTCGGTCATCACGTCGATCCAGTGGCGGCCCTCCTTCTGGTTCTTCGACATCATGTAGCTGGAGTCGATCATGTTCTGGCTGCCCATGAAGGCGGTGTGCCCGTCGACGACCACGATCTTGCGGTGGTTGCGCAGGTCCGGGCGGCGGAAGCGCCACTTCAGCGGCTTCAGCGGCAGCATCAGCATCCACTCGACCCCGATCGAGCTCAGTCGCTTTCCGAGCTTGCGGTAGCCCGGGTACTTCCAGCTGCCCACGTGGTCGAACATGAGGCGCACCTTCACACCGCGCTGCACGGCGCGTTCCAGCGCGTCGAAGAACACGCCGGTGGTGTCGTCCCAGGAGGTGATGTAGATCTGCACGTGCACGTAGTTCTTCGCGTTGTCGACCGCCTCGGCCATGGCCTTGATCGACGTCTCGTAGTCGGAGTGCAGCGCCACCATCCGGCCGGTCGCCGCCGGCATGGACGTGAGGTGACGGTTGAGGTGCATCATGCTGCGGATCTCGTCGGTGACCTCGAAACCGGCGGGCACGTCCGGCTCGTCGTGGCTCACCGTGCGGATCAGCTCGTTCGCCTGGTTCTGGATCTTGTGGCGCCGCCGGTTGATGTACGGCGAGCCGATGAACAGGAACAGGATGATGCCGGCGAAGGGGATCAGGAAGATCGCCAGCAGCCAGGCCATCGCACTGGTGGGTTTGCGCTGCGAGGGCACGTAGCCCAGGGCGATGAACTTCAGGGTGTAGTCCAGCAGCACCAGCGCCCACTGCCACCACTCCAGCCCGCCGCCGACGACGTTGCCGAACAGGGGGAAGCCGATGCTGTCGGGGGTGAAGAAGTCCCAGAAGTCGGAGGCGAGCACGAGGTCCGGGGCGGCCAGTACCGCCAGGGCGCTCACAGCGCGTACTCCACGATCACGGGGGCGTGGTCGGACGCACCCTTGCCGCTGCGTTCGTCCCGGTCCACCGAGGGCGAGGACGGTTCCACGCCGCGGCAGTACTGCAGGTCGATGCGGATGCCCTGGTTCTTCTGGAAGCGCATCGCCTGGTAGTCCCAGTAGGAGTAGGTGCCCTTGAGGTCGGCGGTGGCCTCGGTCATGCCGCCGCGCTCCCGGACCGCCTCGAGCGCGGCGCGCTCACGCGGGGTCACGTGCGTCTTGCCCTCGAACCAGGAGCGGTCCCACAGGTCCTCGTCGGTGGGGATGATGTTGAAGTCGCCGACCACGACCACCGGCACGGCCGCGCCGTCCTTCCCCGTCTCCAGGTAGGACGCCAGGGCGTCCAGGAAGTCCAGTTTGTAGGTGAAGTGCCGGTCGGAGATCTCCCGCCCGTTGGGCACGTAGAGGCTCCACACCTCCACGCCGCCGCACACCGCACCGACGGCGCGCGGCTCGGTGACGGGCTCCTCGGCGGGATCCTTGCTGAAGCCGGGCTGCCCGAAGTCGGTGCGCACGTCGTCCAGACCGACCCGTGACAGGACCGCCACGCCGTTCCAGGCGTTCTCCCCGGCGTGGGCGTGTTCGTAGCCGAGGTCGGAGAAGTCGGGGAACTGCGCGTCGGTGCACTTGGTCTCCTGGAGACAC
Organism: Corynebacterium sp. AOP40-4SA-5; assembly: GCF_052377355.1. Classification (NCBI taxonomy): domain Bacteria; kingdom Bacillati; phylum Actinomycetota; class Actinomycetes; order Mycobacteriales; family Corynebacteriaceae; genus Corynebacterium; species Corynebacterium sp. AOP40-4SA-5. The sequence continues at coordinate 17,110 of NZ_JBQSWS010000033.1, read as the reverse complement.
AGGACGTCCACGTCCGAGCGTTCCAGGAAGTCCCGGACGCGCTGTTCCCGGGTGCGCACGGAATTGATGTTCCAGCTGGCGATCCTCATGCCCTACACCATATCTTTTTCGGGCGGGATTCACTCCGGGTCCACCCCGGGTTGAAGGTCGCCTTACCTTCGGCCCGTGTCGTTTATGGCTGCAGGGGTGTCGGGACCGTCCAGCGTGAGGCAGCGGTGCCGGTGGTGCTCGGCGAATCCGAGGGAGCGGTAGAGCCCGAGTCCGGCGTCGTTGGACGCGATGACCTGCAGGTAGCTGCGGGTGGCGCCGTGCTCGCGGCCCCAGTGCAGCATGGCGGTGCCCATGAGGCGTCCCAGGCCGCGACGGCGCCACCGCGGGTCGACCTCGACGGCGGAGTAGCCGAGGTGCTGTTCGCGTCCGCCGGCGGTGACGGTGCCGCGGGTGACGGCCACGAGCCGCCCGTCGACGGTGAGGCGGGCGAAGCCGAGCGTGCCGTCGATGCGCGATGCGAGCAGGCGCAGCGCGTGCTCGGGGAGGGGTTCGCCGCGGAAGTGGTAGAGGCTCAGCCACTCGTCGTCGGGTTCGTCGTCCACCGAGAACTCCACCTGCACACCGGGCACGTCGGGCAGCTCAGGCAGCTCACCTTCCAGGCTCCGGGTCATCACGATGATCTCCGGGCCGGACGTGGCCCCGGGCAGCCCCGCCAACTGCTCGGCCGGACGCGCCACGCGGTCGGGCAGCAGGATGCGCGTCGGCAGGTCGTGGTCGCGGTAGAACTCCCGGATCCGCTCCAACGGCACCGGGGTGGTGCCGGTCTCCGGGCCCAGCGGCACCGCCGAGTTGGAGCGTTCGGTGATGCCGTCGCCGGCGCGCATCAGCCAGCCGCCGACGGTGTCGTTGGTGATGCCCGGGAACGCCGCGGCCGTGGCCGCCTCGACGGCGCGGATGTCGGAGGTGCGCACCGGACGGTCCGCCAGCGTCTTGAGAACCACCACGTCGGACGCCGCGATCTCGTGCACCTCCCCGGCCGCCGTGCGCATGCGCAGCGGGTCGACGGAGTCGACGACTCCGATGACGTCGGTGACGAGCGGACGGCCCGTCGCCGGATTCATCTCGGGGCGTCCTGCGCCGTTTGTGCCCGAACGCACGAGGCGCCGGACGGTGGCGCGCACCCCCGCCCGCACCCCGGCGGGGTCGGTGTGTCGCGAGACCGGGAACGGCAGGCCCGTGACGGACGGGGCGACGGCCCCGGCGTGGGCGCCGGACCAGGAGGTGTCAGGTTGCTCAGTCATCGTGGCCGAAGGGGTCCGGGTCCACCCCGGGGGTCCAGGAGTTGCCGGGCACGGTCCATCCCTCGCGCTTCACGGTCTTCTTCGCCGCACGCTTGTTCCGGCCGATGAGGGTGTCGATGTAGAGGAAGCCGTCGAGGTGGCCGACCTCGTGCTGCAGGCAGCGGGCGAAGAAGCCGTGGCCCTCCACGCTGACCGGCTCGCCGTGCTCGTCGAGCCCGGTGACGCGTGCCCAGTCGGCACGTCCGGTGGGGAAGTCGTGGCCGGGGACGGAGAGGCAGCCCTCCACGTCGTCCTCCTCGTCCGGCATGGTCTCCGGGATCGTGGAGGTCTCCAGCACCGGGTTGATCACGCAGCCGCGGCGCATCGGGCCGCCCTGGGCGGCGACCTCCTCGGCGGGCTTGCGTGAGCCGTCCGGCCCGTCGATGTCGGGGCAGTCGTAGATGAAGAACCGCTGGGCCACGCCGACCTGGTTCGCGGCCAGGCCCACCCCGTGGGCGCGTTCCAGGGTCTCGTACATGTCGGCGACCAGCTTCTGGAAGCGCTCGCCGCCGATCTCCGCCTCGTCGACGGGTTCGGTGGGGTTGTGGAGGACGGGGTCGCCGCAGATGACGACGGGGAGAACTGACATGTGCTCCAGAATAACCGCCCCGCGCGACGTCACACGCTCAGGTCACACTTTTCCACGGACTTCGGCACCAGCCACACGGCGATACCCGACACGATCGCCATGGCGGCGAGGTAGACGCCGATCGTCCAGGACCGTCCCGTGGAGTCCAGCAGCAGCTGGGCGATCATCGGGGCGAAGGCGCCACCGAGGATCGAGCCCAGGGCGTAGCTGATCGACGTGCCGGAGTAGCGCACCTCCGCGGGGAACATCTCGGCGTACAGCGCCGACTGCGGGGCGTAGGACGGTGCCAGCCCGAACGTGAGCACCACGATCACCAGCACCAGCCAGAGCAGCTCGCCCTTGTCGACGAAGAACCACATCGGCACCGCCCACACCGCGATCAGCGCGTAGCCGATCATGAAGGTCTCGCGGCGTCCGATCTTGTCCGAGACCCGCCCGGACCAAATGGTGAGCACCAGCCAGGACACACCACCGATGAGCGTGGCGATCAGGGTGTGCGACTTCGGCATGCCCAGCGCGTTGGAGCTGTAGGACGAGAAGAAGGCGATGATCATGTAGCCGGCGGCGTTGTTTCCGGCGAAGATCAGGGCGGCGAGCAGCACGCGGCGCCAGTGGTTCTTGAACAGGCTTCCCAGCGGTGCGGAGGCCTCCTTGCGGCGCGCCTGCATCTCCAGGAACACCGGCGACTCGTCGACGGCGCGGCGGATCAGGTAGCCCACGGCGATGAGCACCACCGAGGAGATGAACGGGATGCGCCAGCCCCAGCTCTGGAACGCCTCGTCGGACATGTTGCTGGTCAGCAGGAACATGAAGGACGACGCCAGGATCAGGCCCAGCGGGACGCCGATCTGCGGGTAGGAGCCGAACACGCCGCGCTTGTCGCGCGGGGCGTGCTCGACGGCCATCAGGGCCGCCCCGCCCCACTCGCCGCCGGCGGAGAGTCCCTGCAGGATGCGCAGCAGGATCAGCAGCAGCGGTGCGGCCACCCCGATCGTCCCGTAGGTGGGCAGCAGGCCGATCAGTGCGGTGGCCACGCCCATGCCGAACAGCGTGACGACCAGGACCATCTTGCGTCCGTAGCGGTCACCGAGGTGGCCGGCGATGACCGCCCCGAGGGGGCGGAACAGGAAGCTGATGCCGATGGTCGCCCAGGAGACCACCTGCGCCAGCGGGGAGTCGCCCATCGGGGCGAAGAACAGCGGGGCGAAGACGAAGGCCGCGGCCTGCGCGTAGATGAAGAAGTCGTACCACTCGATCGTGGTGCCGACGAGCGTGCCGGCGAGCACGCGCTTCTGCTCCGGTGTCTGCTTCTGTGGGGCTTCGGACCGTTCGGTCGTGGACGGGGAGGTGCTCATGTATGTCTCTCTGGGTCTCTCCGGGATGGGGACGATTCACCGGCGGGTCGTTCGTCCTGGCAGCAGTACTGTACGCAACAGTGACGCCATGATGAGGTGAAACTACCATCCCCGCTCGTCTAAACTGATTCACCGTGGAGGAACAGAGTGCAGATACGGGGGTGGGTGTCTCGCAGCGTGAACGCGAGATGCTCGACTTCGAGTCGCTGTGGTGGCGCGACGAGGGGGCGAAGGGGGAGGAGATCCGACGTCGCTTCGGCGTGACTCCGGTGCGTTACTACCAGCAACTCAACGCGTTGATCTCGCGTCCGGAGGCGTTGGACGTGGCCCCGGTGGTGGTCAGGACGTTGCTGCGGCGCAGGGGCGACTGAATCCGGGGTGTCGTGTGGACGTGACGGGTGTGACTGTCGTTAGTATTGGGGCGTGACTGATCAGAGCGGACCCCGACACGGAGACGACTCCGTCTACGACCCGAACCCGGACACGGCCTACGACGACGACTACGCCATCGACCCCGAGGCCGGTGCGGCAGGTGCCGGTGCGGCCGGTGCTGGTGCCGCCGGCGGGGCCGGTGCCGCCGGCGGTACCGGTGGCCCGCCGCTGCGCGGGCTGGCCATGGTGCTCACCGCCGTCGCCGTGATCCTGATCGCCTGGGGCATCTACGCCGTCGTCGGTGGGGACGACGACGAGACCGACACCGCCGGCGCGACGCAGAGTCAGTCCGCCGGGCAGGACGACGCGTCCGACGCTGACTCCGACGCGGCGTCCTCCCCGCAGGACGGCGCGGACGCCGGTGCGTCCGACGACGCCGCAGCGTCCGGCGCGGAGGGTGAGAACGGTGCAGACGGCACTGACGGTGCGGACGGCACTGACGGTGCGGCGTCCGGCGACGACGGCGCTGAGGGTGCCGGCGACGAGCCGTCCGCCGGCGAGGTCGACCGCGCGGCGACATCCGTCACCGTGCTGAACAACAGCGGCGAGCCCGTCGCCCAGTCCACCGCCGACCGCCTGCGTGGCGAGCAGTGGACCAACATCGGCTACGGCAACCTGCGCGGGCGCATCGACGGCATCAGCGAGGAGTCGCGCGTCTACTACCCCGAGGGCAACGCACAGTCGCAGGCCGCCGCCGAGCAGGTCGCCGGCGATCTCGGGATCTCCGCCGCCGCCGGCAACCCGGACTACTACAACCGCTTCGGCGAGGCCGACGTGCGCAACGGACCGAAGGCCGACGGCGTGGTCGTCGTGCTGACCGGCCCGCTGTGACCGTGATGCAGTAACATCCTCCCCATGGAATTTCCGTCCTCCGCCCCGACGGTCGGCATCGAGTGGGAGGTCGCCCTCGTCGACCCCGGGACCAGGGACCTCGTGCCCCGCGCCCCCGAACTCGTCGACGCGCTCGACGAACGCTTCCCGGGCCACCGGGTCACCCGCGAGTTCCTCGCCAACACCGTCGAGATGGTCACCGGCGTGCACAAGACCATCCCCGACGCCGTCGAGGACCTGCGCGAACAGCTCACGCAGATCCTCAGCGTGGCCGACGACCTCGGCGTGGGCGTGTTCTCCGCCGGCACGCACCCCTTCGCGCACTGGGGCGACCAGATCCTCAGCGAGAAGGACAGCTACCAGGAGATCATCCAGCGCACCCAGTACTGGGGACGCCAGATGCTGATCTGGGGCATCCACGTGCACGTCGGCGTGGGCGGACGCGACCGGGTGTGGCCCATCATCAACGCCGTGATGACGCAGTACCCGCACGTGCTGGCACTCTCGGCGTCCTCCCCGGCGTGGGAGGGGCTCGACACCGGCTACGCCTCCAACCGCACCCTGCTCTACCAGCAGCTCCCCACCGCCGGCATGCCCTACCAGTTCGCCGACTGGGACGAGTGGGAGGCCTTCAACGAGGACCAGGACCGCTCCGGGGTGATCAACCACACCGGCTCCATGCACTTCGACGTGCGCCCCTCCAAGTACGGGACGGTGGAGGTCCGCTTCGCCGACGCCACCATGGACATCCGCGAGGTCGGCGCCATCAGCGCCTTCATCCACTGCCTGGTCGTGCACTACGAACGCGAGTGGGAGGCAGGACGCGACCTGCCGAGTCTGCAGCACTGGCACGTCGCCGAGAACAAGTGGCGCGCGGCCCGTTACGGCCTCGAGGCCCTGATCATCACCGACCGCGAGACCACGGAACGCTGGATCACCGAGGACATCGCCGACTGGCTCGACGTGCTCGCACCCATCGCGGAGGAGTTCGGCTGCGCCGACACCCTGCGGGACGTCCGGGGCATCATGGAACGCGGTGGCGACTACGCCCTGCAGCGTGCCGCGGCCCGCGAGGCCGGTGCCGCGCTGGAGCCTGGTGTGCGCACGCGTGGTGACGTGGGCGCGGAGGAAGGGTTCACCCAGCCCGAGGCATGGATCGCCGCGGTGGACCTCACGGTGGACACGCTGAAGCGCTCGGTGGAATAGTCGCCCGCCCAGGCAGGGTTTCGGGCTGAAATGCTGCCTGGGAGGGTGTTCGCTCTGCGTTGTGGGGGAGGAGGGCGGGGCGGAGGCGCCCGGGGTCCGGACATGTGCCGGTCCTGGGGCCGACCGCACCCTCGCGCGGCGGTGATGTAGCGCGATCACCCTCCCAGGTAGCGAATCGGGGTGATTGCCTACCTGGGAGGGCGACTATTCCGCATCCGCGGGGAATGGCGGAGCGGGGAATGGAGAGCGGGAGTGCTCGGCGCGCTCTACCCGTGCAGCCGGCCGGCGGCGGAGGTCAGCGCGCTGGCGATGGAGAGGTCACGGTCGGCACCGAAGCCCACGGCCCACACCTTCTTCGTCTCGTGCTGCGCGAAGACGAAGGTCACGGTGGCCTCGAAGATGTCGTACTGGTGGAACTCCAGGATCTCCACGCGTCGACCGTGGTCGGCGAGGATCTGGGTCATGGCGGACGCCGCGCCCATCGAGGTGATGGAGACCTGCGTGCCGGCGTCCTCCCGCAGGCCGGTCAGCGTGATGTCGAAGCAGCGCCGACCCGCGGGACGCCGCGTGGTGGTCATCGACTCGACCCGGTAGGTGGCGGGGGCGTAGGTGGCGACGAACTTGCGCCACTCCATGCCGCGGGCCTCCTGGCGCATCCCGGCGGGCAGGCGGTGGCCGAAGCGGGCCCGGAAAGGGTCCTCGGCGAAGACGCGGCTGCGACGCTTCTCCAGGCGGGTGGGGTTGCCCTCCCGGTAGGTGACGGCGGTGGAGCGTCGCACACCGGGGCGGCTGGTGTAGACGGGGGTGAGGCGTTCGTCGCGGGCGTCGTCCGTCCGTGCGAAGCGGATCATCGTGGTGGTGGGCATCCGGTTGTCCTGTGACTCGAACATCAGTGGGTCTTCCCTTTGTGCTGGTTACCGTCGGTGGGATGTGGACCGACGCAGCAGCCTGCGAGTAGCGTGACTTCCCCGTGGTGGAGGGGTCAGTCCGCGCCTCCACCCGGGTGGGCTACTCGCTTGAGGGTGTTGATCATGGCGATGATGTTATCTGCATCACTGTCCGAGGGCAACCCCGGGGTGGACGGGCCCTGAACCCTAGGTGGACAGTGCCCCCGAACGGGCGAGGAACAGCAGCTCGGCGGTGCCGATCGCGGCGATCTCGGTGGGGTCCACGGACTCGTCGGCGGAGTGGATGCGGCAGGACGGCTCCTCGATGCCGAACAGGGCGAGCTCGGCGTCCGGGTAGCGCTCCAGCAGGGCGTTGCTCAGCGGGATCGAGCCGCCGGAGCCGATCTCGGCGGTCTCCTCGGCGTCGTAGGCGTCCGCCAGGGCCTGGGCGAGCAGCTTCAGGGCGGGCCCGGAGGTGTCCGCGGAGAACGGGGACGCCAGCGACTGGCGTTCGATGCTGATCCGCGCGTGGTGGGGGACGTGCTCCTCCAGGTGCTTGACCAGTGCGTCCTGCCCGACCTTGGGGTCCATTCCCGGCGGGATGCGCAGGCTGACCACGGCGCCGGCCTCGGCGACGACGGCGTTGACGGAGTCGGCGACGGAGAGGGAGTCCAGGCCGGTGACGGTGATCGAGGGGCGGGAGATGGTGAGGTCGTTGGGGTTGAGGCCCTGCGCCGCACCGAGGACGTCGACACCGTCGAGGACGCCGGCGTCGGTGCGGAAGGTGGCCTCGTCGGGGCCGCGTCCCTCCCAGCGGGCGTCGGACGTGAGCCCGTCGACGGCGACGAGGCCGTCGTCGTCGTGCAGGGTGGCGAGCAGCCGGACGAGGGCGAGCAGGGCGTCCGGTGCGGCACCGCCGAACTGGCCGGAGTGCATGGGCTGCTCCAGGGTGCGCAGCCGGACGGTGACCGGCGCGGTACCGCGCAGGGCGGTGCAGACCGCGGGGACGCCGAGGGCGTCGTTGCCGGAGTCGGCGATGAGGAAGGTGTCGGCGGCGAAGAGCTCCGGCTCGGAGGCCAGGAGGTCCTCCAGGCCGTAGCCGCCGCGCTCCTCGGAGCCCTCGACGACGACGCGCACACCGATGCTGCGCAGCGCGGTGGCGGTGGCGTCGTCCAGGTCACCGGAGTCGAGCAGCGCGTTGACAGCGCGCAGCACCGCGAGGTGCATCACGACGTGGCCCTTGCAGTCCGCCGCGCCGCGTCCGTACCAACGCCCGTCGCGCTCGGTGAGCTCCCAGGGCGAGGACGTCCAGTTCTCGACGTCGCTGGCGGGCTGCACGTCGTAGTGCGAGTAGAGCAGCACCGTGGGCCAGCCCTCGGCGGCCTCGCGCACGCCGATGACGGACACGGAGCCGTCGGAGGTGGTGTGCGGTTCGACGGGCACGCCCTCGGCGCGGAAGGCGTCGGCGACCCAGCGCGCGGCGTCGGCGTTGTCGGCCTCCAGGCCGGGGGTGGAGTGCACGGAGCGGAAGGCGACGAGGTCGGTCAGCGCCTGCTGCAGCCACGGCATCTGCTCGGTGACGGCGGCGCGGGCGATCTCGGCGGAGAAGGCGGTCGAAGTGTTCTCAGGCATGTCCACCAGCCTAGTCCGCTCGCTTCCGGCGCCGTCCGGGTGGCTTACGCGACGCGTCCGGGGGACCACGGTGATTTCTTGCGGAAAACCTGCGGGAAGGCGGGGCCGTTCCTTGAGGTCGGTCGTTCAGAATGAGTTCACAGCCACCCGGAGAGAGGAAATCCGATGACCACCACCCAGACCCACCTGGACCCGCCCGTCGCGATGCCCGCGCAGGAGAAGATCGTGCAGGAGAAGATCGTGGAGACCACCGACAACGGTTTCGTGACCGTCACGTCGCAGGGCTCGGTGTCGCAGACCCGCCCGCACACCTCCATCGCCTGCGTGATCCCGGCGTACAACGAGGAGGACTCCATCGCCGGCGTCCTGGACTCCCTGCTCGCACAGTCGCGCCCGCCGGAGGTCGTCCACGTGGTCATCAACAACACCACCGACCGCACCTTCCCGATCGCCCGGAGCTACGCCGGTGAGCACCTGCAGGCGGACGAGGGGCCCGGGCACACGGTGGAGACCTACTCGACCTACGTCTTCGTCCACGACATCGGTGAGAACGCCGACAAGAAGGTCGGCGCCCTGAACTACGGTTTCGCGAAGGTCTGCGACAGCTTCGACTACCTGCTGGGAGTGGACGGCGACACGATCCTGGAGTTCGACACCGTGGAACGTCTCGAGCAGGAGGCCCGCTCGGAGTCCCGCATCGGCGGCATCTCCGCGATCTACACCGTGGACCACGCGTCGAGCCGCGGCGTGGTGTCCTCCTTCCTCACCACCGGGCAGCGCGCGCAGTTCGCGGCGTTCACCATGGACAACCTGCTGCGTGGGCGCAACATGGCGGTGCTGGGCGGGCAGTGCTCCCTGTTCTCCATGCAGGCGCTCAAGGACGTGATGGAGGCCAACCGCCAGGCCACCCCGTGGGTGCGCGACAGCGAGGTCGAGGACTCCCTGCTCTCACTGCAGCTGCGCAGCATCGGGGCGGCGACGAAGATCAGCGCCACCGCACGCGCCTTCGTCGGCGGCATGTACACCGTCCGCGCGCTGGACGGACAGCAGGTCAAGTGGAACTTCGGCGCCATCGACCTGATGTGGCCGGGCCAGCGGTCGACCACCGCGGGCCAGCCGTTCCACCCGAACCTGCGGCTGCGGTGGTTCGAGAACATCTCGATGCTGGGCAACATCCTCATCCGCCTGGGGTTCCTGCTCCTGCTCGCCGCGTCGCTGAGCATCGACGCCTTCGTGTTCAGCCCGATCTGGCTGATCCCCCCGGCGGTCTCGGTGGTGCTGAACCTCAGGATCGCGATGTCGATCAAGGGCCACACGGCCCGCGACATCCTGTTCGCCCTGCTCTTCTTCCCCTCGGAGATCTACCTGTGGATCCGCATGGGCCACTTCATCCGGGCCTGGGCGAAGTTCTTCAGCAAGGCGCAGACCGACAACTGGGCGGCGCAGGCGAAGGCGGAGGGCGGCCGTGGTTCCGCCTTCCTCGCCCCGCTGGTGGTGGCGGCGTTGATCGTCGGCGGCGCGATGTACGCGTGGTTCCAGCAGCCGGCCGGTGTGCAGTCGGCGATCCTGTCGCTGGGGTGGCCGCTGCTGTACATCACGACGATGGTCATGACCTTCTTCATGCTCCGCAAGGCGGTCCGCCGCCACCACGGCTTCACCGTCTAGCCGTGGATACGACGAGAGCAGGGCAGGACGCCCCGGCCGCCGCACACCGCGGCCGGGGCGCTGGGGGCGTCCGGCGCGGTGCGTTCAGGTCAGGAGGACGCTGCGGCGAGTTTGTAGCCGACGCCGCGGACCGTCTCGATGACGGCGCCCGGGGACGCCGCGGAACCCGCCGCCTCCCCGCGGCCGAGCTTCCGGCGGAGGTTGCCGATGTGCACCTCCACCGCACGCTCGTCGGCCTCGCTGACGTAGGCGGCGGAACCCGTCGGGTCCTCCGCCCGGAGGTGCCGGACGAGGTCGGTCTTGGTGCGGACCCGGCGACCGCTCAACAACAACGTGTGCAGGAGCTCGAATTCGGTCCGGGTGAGGACGATTTCCTCCGGGCCGACATTCACCGTCCGGGTGTCGGGGTCGAGGCGGACGTCGTTGTGGGAAAGGACCTGCGAACCGTCCGACGGGGTTGGACGCTCCGGCACCACGGCAATTGTCTCGGTGATTTCGGCGGGTACGGCGGGCGCGGCGTGTGCCCCGGGTTCGGCGGTTTCAGCGGCCCCGTGGAATTCGGCGGTTTCGCCGTCCTCCGTGGCGGTGCGTGGGCGGCGGAGCATCGCCGTCACCCGCGCCCGGAGTTCACGGGGGCGGAAGGGTTTCGTGATGAAGTCGTCCGCCCCGGTGTTCAACGCCATCAGGGTGTCGACCTCGTCGGTCCGCGCCGAGATGATGATGACGTAGCAGTCGCTGAGCAGGCGTATCTGCCGCACGACCTCGAAGCCGTCGATTCCCGGGAGTCCCAGGTCGACGGTGGTGATGTCGGGACGGTACCGCTCCACGGCGTCGACTCCGGTCGCCCCGTCCGAGGCGACGTGGACCTGGAACCCGGATTGCTGGAGAACCGAGGAGATCAGGTCCCGGATATCGGGGTCGTCCTCGATAACCACCGCTGTTCCCGCGGCCTCCTGGCTGTCACGGCGATGAGCCATTCGGACCACTCCCGATGTTCAGATTTGTTGGCTAGTCATTTAGGTTTCGCACGTCGCATTCTATCCTACGAAACGATCCCGTGCCCTGGTGAACGTCCGGTCGACTGCGGCGGTATTTCCCGTGCAGTGCGCCGGGGCGTTCCTCATGGCCAGGACGTGAGAGAAGCTCTATGATGACCATCATGCCCTGGTTGATTCCCACACTCGGCACCTCGAATTCCCGTATGCGGGAATTCGACGCCGCTGAGCGCGCGATCATCAACCAACGACCTTTCCTCGTCACCGTGGGTTTCGTCCTGGTGCTGGCGGCGGCCGTTCTGCCGCAGCTCTACAAGGACCCGTTGTTCCTCGCGGGGATCGTGGTCGCCGTGCTGACCAGGGTCCCCAGTTCGCTGCCGTCGCTGCGGCACCGTTCCGAACTGCTGAACTGGCTCACCCCGCTGCTGCAGTTCCTCGCCATCGCGCTCCTCCGCGCCGGCGGCAGTGACAGCCTGACGGGCCTGAGTCTCATCGCCGTCTTCCCGGTCTTCTGGATCTCCTGGATCTTCCACGGACACCGGTGGATCCACGTCCTGAATCTGGCGGCGACGTTGCTGATCGTCTGGAACCCGATCCTCCTGGCGGAGGTGAAACTCACGGCGACGTCGATCCTCGGGCTCGTCCTCGTCCCGGCGATCCTGTGCGTGGTCGGCGTCTTCACCTCGAGCGTCAGCGAGAGCATCCACACCCAGCAACGGGAGCTGAGGGTCAAGGACAGGGAGCTGCGGGCCGTCGCCGCCGAGAGCCAGCATCGCGCGCACCTGCTGGACACCGTCATCGAGGCGGTCCCCACCGGGGTGGTGGTGGTCGACGGCGACGGCAGGGAGATGCTGATGAACAGTCACCAGAGGCAGCTGCACCAGCTGGCACGGCCCAGGGAGGTGGGCGTTCCCCGCGAGGACGAGCTGCTCATCTTCGACGCGGACAAGACGACGTTGCTCGCCGCCGGGGACCGCCCGGTCCGCCGGGCCATCGAGGGTGAGGAGGTGGCCAACCAGCTCATCTGGATCGGGGACAGCTACCTGCGGGCGATGTCGGTGTCGGCGAAGCCGATCCAGGACCAGGACGGGGCGTCCGCCGGTTCGGTCATCGTCTTCAACGACGTCACCGAACTCATGGAGGCGCTCAAGGCCAAGGACGACTTCCTGCGCCGGGTCAGTCACGAGCTGCGTACGCCACTGACGTCGATCCTCGGCTACGTCGACCTGGCGTTGGAGGAGGTGTCGGGGGAGGAGCCCGACCTGGAGCAGCTCGGGACCAACCTCGAGGTGGTGGAGCGCAACGCCGAACGGCTCCTGCTGCGGGTCTCGGACCTGCTGGAGTCGGCGGCGCGGCCGTCCGTGCGGCCGCGCACGGCGGACCTCGCCGAGGTCGTCCGTTCCAGTCTGGAGTCGGCGAAGCCCTTCGCCGAGTCCGCCGGGGTCTCCCTCGTCGACGCCACGACCACGGGGCTCCACGGCGAGTTCGACCCGGCACGCATGCACCAGGTCTTCGACAACCTGATCACGAACGCCGTCAAGTACTCGTCGTCGGGCGACACGGTCACCGCCACCTGCCGGACGGTCGGGGACGGCCTGGAGGTCTGCGTCAGCGACACCGGTCGGGGATGGGGGAGGAGGACCGGCTGCGGGTCTTCGACCAGTTCTTCCGGAACTCGGAGGTCAAGGAATCCGCGATCCCGGGTCTCGGGCTCGGGCTGACGATCGCCAACGCGATCGTCCGCGGGCACGGCGGCGGCATCACGGTGGCGAGCACGCTGGGTGAGGGCACGTCGTTCACGGTGCGGATCCCGTCGGCTACCTTGCACTCGGCGGGGGAGACTGCTAGAAACGGGAGTTAGCACTTGCTCTAGTGGAGTGCCAGAACGAAGAACAACAGATTTCAAGTCTCACTCAGGTGTAGTGAGGGTGGACGTCGCGGCATGCGTCCTCCCGTGCCGTCGCGGGCGCTGGACCTGATCCGAACGTGTCGCTCCTATCTCTACAACGGAGGATCAAGAGCCACATGGCAAAGATGATTGCATTCGACGAGGAAGCTCGCCGCGGTCTGGAGAAGGGTCTGAACACCCTCGCCGACGCGGTGAAGGTCACCCTCGGCCCGAAGGGCCGCAACGTTGTGCTCGAGCGCAAGTGGGGTGCCCCGATGATCACCAACGACGGTGTCACCATCGCCCGGGAGATCGACCTCGAGGATCCCTACGAGAAGATCGGTGCCGAGCTCGTCAAGGAGGTCGCCAAGAAGACCGACGACGTCGCTGGCGACGGCACCACCACCGCCACCGTGCTGGCGCAGTCCCTGGTCAAGGAGGGCCTGCGTAACGTCGCGGCCGGCTCCAACCCCATGGGCATCAAGCGCGGCATCCAGGCCGGTGTCGAGAAGGTCACCGAGGCACTGCTCGCCGGCGCCAAGGAGATCGAGACCCGTGAGCAGATCGCCGCGACCGCCGGCATCTCCGCCGCGGACGAGAAGATCGGCGAGCTCATCGCCGAGGCGATGTACGCCGTGGGCGACGGCCAGCTGAACAAGGACGGCGTCATCACCGTCGAGGAGTCCAACGCCTTCGGCGTCACCCTCGAGACCACCGAGGGCATGCGCTTCGACAAGGGCTACCTCTCGGCCTACTTCGCCACCGACGTCGAGCGCGGCGAGGCCGTCCTGGAGGACCCCTACATCCTCCTGGTCTCCTCGAAGATCTCCAACGTCAAGGACCTGCTGCCGCTGCTGGAGAAGATCATGCAGTCCGGCAAGCCGCTGCTGATCATCGCCGAGGACCTCGAGGGCGAGGCCCTGTCCACCCTGGTGCTCAACAAGATCCGCGGCACCTTCAAGTCCGTCGCCGTCAAGGCCCCGGGCTTCGGCGACCGCCGTAAGGCGCAGCTGCAGGACATCGCCATCCTCACCGGTGGCCAGGTCATCGCCGAGGAGGTCGGCCTCTCCCTCGAGACCGCCGACCTGCCGCTGCTGGGTACCGCCCGCAAGGTCGTCGTCACCAAGGACGACACCACCATCGTCGACGGCGCAGGCTCCTCCGAGCAGCTCGCCGGCCGCGTCCGTCAGATCCGTCAGGAGATCGACAGCGCCGACTCCGACTACGACAAGGAGAAGCTGCAGGAGCGTCTGGCCAAGCTGGCCGGCGGCGTCGCGGTCCTCCAGGTCGGTGCCGCCACCGAGGTCGAGCTCAAGGAGCGCAAGCACCGCATCGAGGACGCCGTGCGCAACGCCAAGGCTGCCGCCGACGAGGGCATCGTCGCCGGCGGCGGCGCCTCGCTGCTGCAGGCCGCCCACGTGCTGGACGGCAACCTCGGACTCGAGGGTGACGAGGCCACGGGTGTGCAGATCGTCCAGGCCGCCCTGTCCGCACCGCTGAAGCAGATCGCCTTCAACGCCGGCCTCGAGCCCGGCGTGGTCGTCGACAAGGTCTCCGGTCTCGAGGCGGGCCACGGCCTGAACGCCGCGACCGGCGAGTACGTCGACCTGCTCACCGCGGGCATCTCCGACCCGGTGAAGGTGACCCGTTCCGCACTGCAGAACGCCGCCTCCATCGCCAGCCTCTTCCTCACCACCGAGGCTGTCGTCGCCGACAAGCCGGAGCCTGAGGCTGCCGGCGCCGGTGCCGACGAGATGGCCGGCATGGGTGGCATGGGCGGATTCTGATCCACCCGCCGCTCCCCGTGTGAGCTGACATGGGCGAACCCCGCCCCCGGACCGCGACTCTTCTGCGGCCCCGGGGGCGGGGTTTCCGTGTGTCCGGGGCAATGCGCCACATCATCACCCCCGACCTCCTCTGACCGGGGGTGATCTGGTGGCGGCGTCGTGTGGGGACGTCTGTGACGCACTACGATGGGGGACATGACCAACGACAGTGGCGATCAGGGTGCAGCGGCCGAGCAGGACTTCCACATCGTCGACCTGGCGTCCACCGAGGGCTACATCGTGGACGACTCGGACGAGGACGATCCGGTCCTGATCACGCCGGACGGCCACCGCGTGGACACGTGGCGGGAGAACTACCCCTACAGTGAGCGCATCGGCCGCGAGGAGTACGAGACGACCAAGCGCTCCCTCCAGATCGAGCTGTTGAAGTGGCAGAACTGGACCAAGGACACCGGTCAGAAGCACATCATCCTCTTCGAGGGACGCGACGCCGCCGGCAAGGGCGGCACGATCAAGCGCTTCAACGAGCACCTCAACCCCCGTGGTGCGCGCACCGTCGCGCTGGAGAAGCCCAGCCCGCGTGAGTCCACGTCCTGGTACTTCCAGCGCTACATCCAGAACTTCCCCTGCGCCGGCGAGACGGTCTTCTTCGACCGCTCCTGGTACAATCGTTCCGGTGTGGAGCGCGTGATGGGGTTCTGCACCGACGACCAGCACGCCGAGTTCCTGCGGGAGGTGCCGATGCTGGAGAACATGCTCATGGGCTCCGGGATCAGCATCACGAAACTGTGGTTCTCGGTGACGCAGAAGGAGCAGCGCACCCGTTTCGCCATCCGCCAGGTGGACCCGGTGCGGCAGTGGAAGCTCTCACCGATGGACCTGGCGTCCCTGGACAAGTGGGACGACTACACCCGGGCGAAGGAGGAGCAGTTCCGCTACACCGACACCAACGAGTCGCCCTGGATCACGATCAAGTCCAACGACAAGAAGCGTGCACGGCTCAACGCCATGCGCTACGTGCTGAGCAAGTTCAACTACACCGGCAAGGACTACGACGTGGTCGGTGAGCCGGACCCCCGGATCGTGAAGCGCGGACGCGACCAGATCGGCGACTGACGCACCGTCGCCGCGGCGGCGCCTGCCGCGGCGGCGACGCCCGCCGGTGGCGTCAGGCGGACGCTGCGTCCTTCACGCCCTTGGCGTCCTTGGCGCTCTTCGAACTCCCGGTAGCCCCCTCGGCTGCCGGGATTTTCGCGTCCGCGTTCAGCCCTCCGACCTCGCCGTCCTCGTCGATGTCCACGCCGTCGAGTTCCTCGCCGTCCTCCTCGGCGGCGATGATCGACTTCGCGAGCTTCTTCAGGTGCTTGAGCTGCTTGGAGGTCGACTCGTCCAGGGCGTCGTCCTCGGCGGTCTGCACGATGGGGGAGAGGACGAGCTGGGCCTTGCGGCCCTTCTTCGTCACCGAGATGATCTGCCGGCGACGGTCGTTGGGGTCCTTGTCCCGCTTGGCCAGCTTGCGCTTCTCCAGCGAGTCCACCAGCCGCACCATGTCGGAACGGTCCACCCCGATGATCTCGCCCAGCTCCGCCTGGCTGGCGGCGTCCCCGTCGACCAGGTAGGTCAGCACCCAGTACTCCCGGAGGTTGAACCCCTCGGACATCAGTGCGGTCTCCACGAACGTGCGGGTACGCCGGCGCAGCCGTTCGAGCTGGAAGGACGGCGACTTCAGGAGCTCGCTGGGGAGGTTCGCGGTATCCGGCATGTCCCCACCCTAACGGGTGTCGAATGGGATGTACGAACTATGGGGGTCCCCCGCTATCGCGGCGGGGATGTTCCCGCCGGGTTGACCGGTGTGGTGCCGGCCCCGGCCTAACCCTCTGCTAACCCTCGGTGCCGATGATCGGCAGTCCCGCGTCGCGCCAGCCGATGGTGCCGGAGCCGACGTTGATGGTGTCGATGCCGTTCATCTCCAGCCACTGAGCGGCCTTCGCCGAACGCCCGCCGGACAGGCAGATCAGGTAGATGTCGCGGTCCAGGTCGAACTCACCGTAGCGGGCCTGGAGCTCGGAGAGCGGCAGGTTCGTCGCGCCCTCGGCGTGCCACTGGTTGAACTCGTCCGGCTCACGGATGTCGATGAGCTGTGCCCCTGCCGGGACGTCGGTCGGTGTCACTGTCTCGAAATCACTCATGGTGCCCCAGTGTACGCAGAGGCGGGTGGCTGGCATCCCGGTAGTGTCGATGCCATGGCAGACGACGAGGCAACAGCGGCCGCGGAGCTCCGCGTGGAGATGCAACGTATCGCAGTACCACCGCCGGAGCCCGCGCCCGCCGGTCACCGGACACTGCCGGTGGAGATCGCGACCTGGATGATCGAGGATGACGGGTATCCGCTGCCGTCGCTCGGTGACACCGAATCGTTTCTCCTGGTGTTCGCGGAGGTCACCGACGGGGACCACGGTGGTGTCGATGTTGTGACGCTGGATGCCTGGGCGGAGGAGGTCCGCTCGCCGAC
>NZ_JBQSWS010000032.1:0-22193 GCF_052377355.1 Corynebacterium sp. AOP40-4SA-5 | reverse complement strand
TTCAGCGTGGGGCGGATTTTTGAGAATATTATTTGACCCTCTCGAACTCGAAACTTATTGGAATCTGCCCCCTGTTCATCCGCTGTCTCAATTGCAAGCAATCGACCTGTATCGCGCTCGATATGATTAGGAGCAATGAGAATGTCATGCATGTTCCTAGTACCCCTAGGGTCAACCATGACGTTATCAATCTTCGCCACAAACCTAAATCGTGTGACCTTCCACTGCGTTGGAACGAAGTCCAACCACTTATTCGAAACCTCAGCTATTTCTACATTGTCATCGATACCTCGAGTTACCAGACGAGTGACTAATGAACGACGTCTTTCGCTCAGTTTCTCGATGAATCCACGCTGCTCGGTGATCAGCTCGTCGATCTTCTGCGTCTCACGGTCGAGATAGTCAGCAATAACCCGCTGCTCATCTAACTCCGGAAGCGGGACGGCAAGGTTCTCGTACTTTTCCGCATTGAAGTTCTTAATTGTGCTCGACACTGCGTCAGCATTCACAGCCGCCTGGAATTCATTCGATTGCGTGCAGTAATAGATATACTTTCCGAGCGTATCCGGTTTTGGCCGAAACCGAACGAGAAAACCAGCAAAAGCCATCCCTTCGGTCGCTGGTGGAGCAAGAAACGCACGCCCAATTGTGCCAGAGCGAGAGAGAAGAAGGTCGCCGGGCATGAGACGACTTTCGTCGTCAACTGCCCCCTCGGGAACATAGATCCCTAGTTCTGCGGGCGAAAGAACTCCCCCGGCTAAATCTGTAGTTCGGATAAGCCGGATACCTTGATCTACGTAGCCTGTAGAGGGGTAATTCAAACCATATTTTCCACGGCTTACGCAGGCGTACTTGAGACGCACACGCGGGGTACTCACGCCTCCACCGCCTTCAGCAGGGTCAGGATCTTGGCGACCTTGGCTTCGAGGTCTTTATCGATCTCCTCAAGTGATCGTGGCGGCACGTACTTGTAGAAGATCCGAGTGAACGGGATTTCGTAGCCGACCTTTGTCTTCTTGTGATCGATCCAGGCGTCCGGCACGTGCGGGGCCACCTCAGCGTCGAAGTACGCCTCGATGGTCGCGTCTTTGCCGTCGGAACCTTCGGTGTTGCCGCCGTAGGTGAAGGGCACGTTCTCAGTGTCGCGCTTCTTGCTGTCCGGCTTCGGCCTGCCCTTGCTGTCGCGGACGACCTCACCGTCATCATCCAACAACGGCCGTTCGACGGTGATCGTCCAATAGCCGAACTCACTGGTGGGCAGGATCTTCGAGTGCTCGCCGTCCTCGTGTGCGTCATAGATACCGACGATCTCGTCTCGCTGGGTAGCGGAGATCTCCCGGCGCTTAGAGCCTAAGCTCTTGCGCATCTTCGTCCACTTGCCATTGGCGTCGATGAGTTGTACGGTGCCGTGCCGCTCGGGCTGCTTGTCGTTGTCGAGAATCCACACGTAAGTGGCGATACCCGTATTGAAGAACATATCGGTCGGCAGCGCGATGATGGCGTCGACAAGGTCTTCCTCGAGCAGCCACTGCCGGATCTTGCTGGGCCCTGACTCGGCAGCACCGGTGAACAGGGGTGAACCATTCAAGACAATACCCGCACGGCCACCGCCCTCATGCGCGGGTCGCATCTTTGACACCAGGTGCTGCAGGAACAGCATCTGCCCGTCACTGACAGGCGGTAGGCCAGCGTTGAACCGACCAAGCCGACCTTCCCGGTGCTCCTGCTTCACCGACTCCGCAGCGGACTTCCAGTCGACTCCGTAAGGAGGGTTGGACAGGCAGAAGTCGAAGGTGCGCCGGTGGAACTCATCGTTGATGAGAGTGTCGCCCTTGCGGATGTTTCCGATGTCCTGGCCCTTGGAGATCATGTCGGACTTGCAGATCGCGTAGGACTGGCCATTGATCTCCTGACCATAGAGAGTCAGACGGGCAGTGGGGTTGCGCTCATGCAGACGCTCCTCCGCGACCGAAAGCATGCCGCCGGTGCCGGCTGTGGGGTCGTAGACGGTGCGAACGACGCCCTCACCGGTCAGTGACTCCTGCTCCTCGGCGAAGAGCAGGTCGACCATCAGACGTATCGCGTCACGAGGTGTGTAGTGCTCCCCGGCCTCTTCGTTCGACGCCTCAGCGAACTTGTAGATGAGGTGCTCATACAGCTCGCCCATCTCAGCATTGGAGATCGCATTTGGATGCAGATTGACACCAGCGAACCTCTCGACGACGAGGTAGAGGCGGTTGTTGTCATCGAGGGTGTTGATGACCTGTTCGAAGCCGAACTGCTCGAAGACGTCAATGTTGGACGAGAAGCTCGTGACGTACTCGATGAGATTCTCTCGAAGCTGGTCCGGGTCGTCGAGCAGCCGATTGAAGTCGTACTGGCTCGTGTTGTAGAAGGACAGGCCCGTCGCCCGACGCATCTGAGCGTCGAGGACCCCACCAGTGTGAAGGGTCGCCGTTGACCGCATCAGGTCGCGGCTCGATGCCATGAGCGCATCGAGGCGGCGCAGGATGGTGAACGGCAGGACGATGCTGCCGTACTGGTGCGGCTTGTACACACCACGGAGTTGGTCGGCGATCGACCAGACGAAGGGCCCGAGATTACTCATTCACATTCCTGCCTCAGTTGAGCGGTACGACATAGGTGATCGTACTTGCCCTACCAGCGACCGGTGGGCAGGTGGTCGAGCCGTGTCACGTGTGGTCGTAGCTTCGGACATGTACGTTCAACACGATCTCAAGGAGGCGATGCTGGCGAAACAACAAGGCACCGCTCCATGACCACATTCAGGCCGCCCGGTCTCAGTCATCGACCGAGACGGAACCGCCTGGGACGGTGCATAACGCAATCACGTCCCCCTCACCACGACATGGCAAGCCCTCCCCGACTCTCGGTACCGGAGAGTCGGGGAAGTAGTTGAGCGCCGGAGGGGTGACCGTCAACCACTACCCCGCCCTGCTCACTTGATAGTCGCCATTTTGCTTAGCGACTGGAAACGATGACGGGACAAGGCCGCTCCGGTGTCGTCAGACACCGGAGCGGAACCCGACGGGAACTGTGAACCGCCCCGGAGCGTCCCGCCGCGGTCGGTAGGTCAGTAGATTACACGGTAGATCGACTGACCGGAGAGAAACGAACACTCTCAGAACCGGCGTAAAGCCTGTTCAGGTGGTGTTTATTGTGCGCACTGACGGGTTCGAACCGCCGACCTGCTGGGTGGGCGGTTCAAGGATTTCGCCCAGTTCGATGAGGACTACGGGATGATCAAACTAGCCCCACCGAACGCTCTCGTAGCAAGGCCCGTGGATCTTGACCGTCTGTGGGACCGATACCGAGTGCGTGCGATCTCGGTGCGTGGTGACAATGGGGTGTGGGTACCGTTGCAGTCCGAGCATGTGCTGTCCCGTACGGATCAGATCATCGTCGCCGGGGCCCTTGAAGACCTTGAACGCTTCGCCAACCGGTAACCATATAGCCCGCTGGTCGACGCATTAGGGAGTGTGCCGACATCGGTGAACGCACCCCGCTTTATGCCTACTCGATACCAGGCAGGACATCACCGCACTGTGGGGGGGACAGAGTCAAGTGCGATGAGCTCTTCTGCAACGTTCACCTAACTACTATTCATCGCCCTGTGGCAAGCACTTCCATAGTGCTTCACGATGTCATCAGTGCGGTTTCTACAGTTCAACAGGTTGATCGGCGCGTCGGCGCTGAACCAGAGACCACAGTGCACTGCCGGCAACAAACACGAGACAACTCACCCCAAACACCGGGGCCACGAACCCGTAGGCCACCAACAACGCCACCAGGATGATCGTGCCCGTTGTCGGACGCGACCACTGCGCCCGACGCGGCGGCCCGGCAAGCATGCCGGCGGGGCGCCGCTTCCACCACATTGCATAACCCCAACAGATCATCGCGATGATCCCTGCGGCCAACAAACCAAGAACGATCTGATTGGGAAGACCGAACAGTGTTCCCATGTGCAGCTGAATCAGCCACGCCGTGGCCTTGGCCGCCAGCGGCCAATCAGCAAAGTTCGACCGTTCGGTGACATCACCGGTGGCCCAGTCAATCGCCACAGAATCATTCGACAGCCGGTAAGCTACCCGGTTCTCCGAGGCAGTCCACACCTGCCCCTCGGCACTCGGCGGAGTGATCGTCACCGGGGTTCGCAACTCATCCTGAGCGGTCGCTGCCACCCGGTCAATCGCACCGGAATTCAGACCACTGACCCGCACCCCACCGGCCGGCATAGCGTGATCACCATGCCCTTCATGCCCGGTATGTGCCCCTGCCCCGTCACTGGCAGAGGTGTCTTGCACACTGGCCCCGGGCAGCTCCGCAGACACCGCGGGGGTACCCCAGTTGAGGTTCTCCCGAACTTTACCGATATTGTCTCCTGCCACAGAGGACCAGGTCAGACCAGTCACAGTGAGGAAGATCAACCCGACAGCGATAATCGTGCCGGTCGCCCCGTGGCGACGCATCGTTTTCACCCGCCCAGTACCACCGGTGCGCAGCATCCCCCGGATCTTCGATGACCCTCGTTGACGAGACCACAGCAACACCAGCCCGCCGACGGCCAACACCCCCAGCCAACTGGCCGCCATCTCCGAGTACAACCGTCCCGGCTCATCCAACCACGCCATACGGTGGCCCTGGGAGATCCACTGGCGCAACGGCAACGATGCAGAGCTACCGTACTGGGTCGTATCGCCCTTGACCTCACCGGTGTAAGGGTCCAGGAACACTGCTTGCAGTGTCGACTCCGGCAGATCCGGATCGCTAAACAATACCCGGGTCGTTTCATCGGCATTACCCAGGCGTACCCCGGCCAATGAGAGATCGGGGTGCTCAGCTTGGGCGGTGTCCACCAACTGGCTGACCGGCACCTCATTGCCGGCCGCGCGGGCCTCGGAGTCAGAGACAGTCAGAATATCGTTGTTGGTGACCTGCTCCACTGTCGGAGAGAACGCGTAGAGCAGTCCAGTGATCGCCGCGATCAGGATCAGTGGGGCACACACGATGCCAGCGAAAAAGTGCAGCCGGTGGATCAGCCGACGAGTTTGCTGGCGATCCGGCGAGTCAACCCGGGAGGATTGGTCAATCGTGGGCGGTGGTGGAGCATCCGTGGAGGTCGTCATACCTCAGTAGTCGGACGACACTGCCGAACAGTTCCAGGCCACCAGCTGCCCATTTCCACCGGTTACCCCCGTCTGAGCTGCACCGTGAGCCCTTTTAGCACCCGCGACGCCCAAACACATAATCAGCCAGATAGCAACCGGCTATGCGCCTGCATTCCCGGCCCATAGACCGGGTCGCCGACTAAGAGGCAACGCTCTACCCCCGTCGGCGACGTGTCCACCTTTTCAGGGGTGTACACACCGGTAGCTGGGAACTTTGCTCACCGGTTGCACGACTACTAGAGCGGGACACGACAGGCAGCGAATGCTGGCATGGTGTCAGCCATGTACCTGGTTCCGCCAAGGTGCGTGCCACCTTTGCCTGCTCATGTCGTCTGTGCCCCTGCTCACAGTCTCTTCATCCGCACCGATCACCACGCCTACCTCTAAGGGATAACCCATATGAACACCCTGTTTCGCCGGACCAGTGCGACGGCTGTCGCTGCGGCACTCGCAGTCGGACTTGTTGCATGCAGTAGCGACAACGACAGTGACGACACCGGCGCTGATACCACCACCAGCACCTCCGCTGACCAGGAAGGCAGCACGAGCCAAGACGACACGGAAAACTCGACGGGGGCATTGAGCCTCGGTGAAGGCTACGTCGGCGCCAAAGACGCCGAGACCTCCATGACCGCCGTGTTCGGCGAACTCACCAACTCCACCGACGAGGACATCCACCTCACCCGCGTCACCGGTGACCTCGACGGCGTTTACCAGTACCACGAGGTGGTCGACGGCGTGATGCGCGAAACTGCTGACGGTCTGGTGGTCCCGGCCAACGGCAGTGTGTCGATGAGTCCGGGCGGTCATCACATCATGATCATGGAGAACCACGATGAGATCGCCGCCGGTGATGCCCTCACCCTCACGCTGACCGACGAGGACGGCAACGACTACGAACTGGCAGACATCCCGGTGCGTGTGCAACAGTCCGCCCACGAGGACTACGGTACTGAAGGCATGGACGGTATGGACGATATGGGTGAGATGGACGGGATGGATCA
The DNA here is from genome assembly GCF_052377355.1 of Corynebacterium sp. AOP40-4SA-5. Taxonomy (NCBI): domain Bacteria; kingdom Bacillati; phylum Actinomycetota; class Actinomycetes; order Mycobacteriales; family Corynebacteriaceae; genus Corynebacterium; species Corynebacterium sp. AOP40-4SA-5. The sequence goes on along the minus strand of NZ_JBQSWS010000032.1, from coordinate 15,997 downwards.
GATGCACGGCTCAGATGATTCGGGTCATGCCGGGCACTAACCAACCAGGTCAGAACGATCGGTCTCCCCGCAGGGGACCAGCGTCGCGGGGCCTGACCCGCCGCGGTTTCCTCGGCGGGCTCGGTGCTCTCGGTGTCCTCAGCACCGCCGCGGTCACGACGTCCTGCTCCGACGGGCAGAACACCGCCGCAAAAACGAAGGTGACCACCGCCCCTCTCGACGGTGCTATCAAGCCGGCATCGCCAGCACTCTCAGGCGCACAACATCACCGTCGCTTTCTCGCTGCGCGACGGTGCCGACCACCGTATGCTGAGCAAATAAACCGACGGGCGACCGACGTCTCTGCGCCGGCATGCCCGTGCTCGCCCACTTGGAACCGGTACTCGCGACGAACCCTGACTCACCCACGGGACGCCATGTTTGACGCCACAGACACAGGTGCACAGAAAAAATATATCACTTTATTTTCGGTAGGTAATTATGGAAATAATATAATAAAAACTTGCTTTCTATTATAGAGTGAGCGCATAAGTCAAGTTGTCGTAACCTAGATAAATAAACAGTATCCACCGGCCGCAATAAAGCTTAGCTAAAATCACGCGTTCGCTTCTTGAAATAGAGAACCTAATAAATTTCCCCGCCAATGATAAACGCGCTCCCGATCGCACTTGGGAACTTATTCCCTGCTGGTGACGACTTCTAATTAGGCAAGTGGATACCGTACTGACTGGTTATCTACGTCAGAGACATGAATAAGCACTCCGGAGGCAGGTAAATGGATGTCGTCGACATCTCGCGGTGGCAGTTCGGCATTACCACTGTCTACCACTTTATTTTCGTTCCGCTGACGATCGGTCTGGCCCCGATGGTCGCGGTGATGCAAACGTTCTGGCAGGTCACCAGAGAACCCGCCTGGTACCGTGCCACCCGGTTCTTTGGCACGGTCCTTCTGGTCAACTTTGCCATGGGGGTGGCCACCGGCATTGTGCAGGAGTTCCAGTTCGGGATGAACTGGTCTGAGTACTCACGCATGATAGGCGATGTCTTCGGCGGACCGTTAGCACTTGAAGGCCTTGCCGCCTTCTTTCTGGAATCCACCTTCCTGGGACTATGGATCTTCGGGTGGGGACGGATACCAGGGTGGATGCACACTGCTTCCATTTGGGTCGTCGCCGTTGCGGTGAACCTCTCCGCCTACTTCATCATCGTGGCGAACTCTTTCATGCAGCACCCCGTCGGGGCAGAGTACAACCACGAGACCGGACGCGCCGAGCTGACCGACGTTGTCGCGCTCCTGACGAACCCGACGGCTCTTGCGGCATTCCCGCACGCCGTCGCCGGTTCTTTCCTCACCGCCGGAACATTCGTCCTGGGCATCACCGGTTGGTGGATGGTACGTGACCACCGGGCCCGTCGGGCCCTGCAGGCGTCGGGGCAGATACCGGAAGCCGCCCCCGGGGCCTCTGCCCCCGATGTCAGGCGGCACGACATGCACCGGCCGGCACACCGCTTCGCCTGGTGGACGACCCTGCTCTCAGCGGTGGCACTTTTCCTCACCGGCGATTCCCAGGCCAAGCTGATGTTCCGGCAACAACCCATGAAGATGGCTTCCGCGGAGTCACTCTGTCACACCGAAGCTGATCCGATGTTCTCTGTTCTCACCATCGGCACCCACAACAACTGTGACTCTGTCCACCACCTGCTCGAACTGCCCTGGGTCCTGCCGTTCCTCGCCGAAGGGAGGTTCTCCGGAGTGACGCTGGAGGGGGTCCAAGACCTCCAGCACGAATCCGAGCTGCTCTACGGAGCAGGAAACTACTCACCGAATCTCTTCGTCACCTACTGGGCTTTCCGGTTGATGATAGGACTGATGGCGGGGTCCGGTGTCCTCCTCGCCGCAAGCTGGTGGTTCACCCGTAAAGGAAGGACCCCCACAGGGCGCGGGGCCACGGTATTCAGCTGGGTGTGCCTGGCTGCCATACCCACACCATTCCTGGCCAACTCCGCCGGTTGGATCTTCACCGAGATGGGACGCCAGCCGTGGGTGATCCACCCGAATCCGGACAGTGTCGGCGATGCCCGAACCGAACTGATCCGCATGACCGTCGACATGGGTGTCTCTGACCACGCGTCGTGGACAGTGATCGTCACACTCGTCGGTTTCACGCTGATCTATCTCTTTCTCGCGATCATCTGGTTCTGGCTCATCCGTCGAGTCGTCCTGGCCGGCCCTCCAGAACAGGATGGGCCGCCTGCCGATGACGGCCCGGGGCCTGCAGCAACCGTCGGAGCGAGTTTCGGGCTGTCCGACAACGACGGCGGCCAGTCGCCAGTGCGTTTCAGCCGGGTCGGCACCCGCGCAAGAAATAAGGAGTGACCATGTCTGCCCTTGATCTTCCCGTTCTCTGGTTCATTCTCATCGCAGTCCTGTTCGCCGGGTATTTCGTTCTGGAAGGTTTTGATTTCGGTGTCGGGATGCTGCTCCCGGTGGTCGGCAGGAACAGCGATGCCATGCGCACAGGCGTCGTACGCACCATCGGTCCGGTGTGGGACGGTAACGAAGTCTGGCTCATCACTGCGGGAGGGGCGCTGTTCGCCGCGTTCCCGGCGTGGTACGCGACGATGTTCTCCGGCTTCTATCTCCCGCTGTTCCTCATCCTGGTCGCGCTGATTTTCCGGGCTGTCGCACTCGAATGGCGGGGAAAGGTCGACACACTGCGGTGGCGGCGGTGGTGTGATTTCACAGTAGCTGTCTCGTCCTGGCTGCCACCGATCCTGTGGGGAGTGGCCTTCGCCAACCTTGTCAAGGGCGTTCCGGTGGATACGAACCAGCAGATGTCGAGCGGACTCCCCACTCTGGTCGGTCTGCTCAATCCCTACGCTCTCCTCGGCGCTACTGCCTTCACCTGCCTTTTCCTGTTGCACGGGCTGAGCTTCATCCGCCTGAAGACGACCGGGGCGCTCCGCGACCGTGCCGGTCACCTGGTCCTGCCGGTGGGAGTGGTCGCAGCGGTCACCGGTACTGCCTTCGTTCTGTGGACACAGTTATCCCACGGGAAACCGTGGACGTGGTCGGTGACGGTCGCAGCTCTGGTCGGTGTCACGGGCGCCGTCGCCACCATGGTCCGCCACCGTGACGCGACGGCGTTCACGGCTACAGCGGTCTCAGTACTTGCTGTGGTTATCCTCCTGTTCGGTTCGTTGTACCCGTGGTTGATGCCGACCACGCTCCCCGACGGCACCGGCCTGGATATCCGCAACGCCTCGTCGTCTCATTACACACTAACGGTCATGACGTGGGCCTCGCTGTTCATCGTGCCTCTAATCCTCCTGTACCAGGGGTGGACGTACTGGGTGTTCCGTAGACGTATCGTGGCCGAACCTATCGACGCCAAATCATCAGAGAACGTGGCACTATGACCAGGTCAGCGCCTCCTGAATCAGACGATGACGCCAGCCGGGGGCCGGTGGACCCCCGTCTGCTCCGACTGTCGGCCCCGACGCGTCGGTGGATCATTCTCCTGTCCGTGCTGACAGTTCTACGCACGTTGTGCACCGTGGTCACGGGAGTGCTCATCGGTACGGTGGTTGCTGACACAATCACCGGGCCCCCAGGCGGATTGTCCAGCCATCGTCTACCACTAGTCCTCCTTGCCGTGCTCGTCACAGCACAGGTGTTCCTGGGCTGGGTGGAAAGACGGTACAGCCACCGTGCCGCCGCCAAGGCCATAGAAGACCTGCGTATACGGGCACTGGAAGTTCTCGCGGTCGCTGATCCCCGCGGAGTCGACCGGAAGGTGTGGCGCACGCTCCTCACAGAGGGGGTCGAAGGACTCGGCCCCTACCTCACCGGCTACCTTCCCGCACTCGTCTCCACTGCTGTGACCGTCCCGGTGACGCTGGTGGTCGTCTGGTGGTTTGACACCGAATCGGCGCTGATCGCTGTCATTACTCTGCCCCTGATCCCGGTATTCATGTGGTTGGTGGGCACGCTTACCGCGGGCCGTACCGAGAAGAAGCTGGCAGACTTGGGGGTGCTTACCGACCAGATGCTGGACCTCGTCGCAGGTTTGCCCACGTTGAAAGCGCTCGGACGTCTCGACACCCCCGTGGCTGAGGTCGATAGGCTTTCCGCAGAACACCTACGCTCGACGTTCTCGGTCCTATGCATCGCCTTTCTGTCCGGAATGGTCCTCGAATTCCTTGCGACACTGTCCATCGCACTGGTCGCGGTCGGTATCGGGTTCCGTCTCCTCGATGGCTCATTGACACTGGTCGCAGGGCTGACGGTGCTGATTATCATTCCTGAGGTCTACAATCCGGTGCGACAGGTCGGTGCCCGGTTCCACGACGCACGCGACGGTTTCGTCGCCGTCGACAGGATCCTTGTTCTCCTCGACAATGCAGAATGCGAGAAACAGCCCGCAACTCTAACCGGGTTCGACGTCACCGAGGACACGACCCGTCCGGTAAGGGTCGGTTTCTCCGGGCTGTCTGCGGAGACCCGCGACGGTTTGAGGCCGCATAAGGTCACTGGTACCGCTTTTGCCGGCGAAATTACCGCGCTTACCGGGGCGAACGGTGCGGGCAAAACGACGACGCTCCTGGCCTTGCTCGGCATCGTCACCGAGGGCATAGACGGTGAGGCAGTTGCCACAGTCGACGGCGTCATCTGTTCACGGGAGTCGCTGTGGAAGCGAACCTCCTACCTGCCCCAGCGACCGGTTCTCGACCCCGCTACCGTCGGTGATGTGTCAGGTCGGTCCCTGGGCCAGCGCCAACGCCAGGCTCTTGATGAGGAATTGGGGAGACTGGACACCCTGGACACCTCAGTGGGGCTGCACCCCGAGCGGTTCTGCGGCCGGCTGCTCGTCCTGGACGAACCCACTGCGCACCTCGACGAAGAAAATGCGACCGCCATGATCGTCCGCTTACAGGACCTGGCCGCTTCCGGGGCAACGATCGTAGTGGCGTCACACGATCCTCTCGTCATCGCGGCCGCTGACCGCCGGATTGAGGTCCAGTAGTGTCAAGCATGCGCGCGCTTACGCCCCTTCTACCGCTGGCGGGTCTCCGGTGGCGTGATCTGGTCGTGCCGGTGCTCGCTGGAACAGCGATGCTGCTGTCGGCGCTCACTCTCACTGTCGTGTCAGCTTGGCTGATCACCCGGGCGTGGGAGATGCCACCCATTCTGGATCTTACTGTCGCGGTGACGGCAGTCAGGGCACTCGGTATTTCACGAGCAGTTTTCCGGTATGTGGACCGCCTCGTCACCCACAGGCTTGCACTCCATTGTGCTTCGACAGGACGGGTCAACGCATACAGGATGCTGGCAACTGCGCGACCTGCATCCACTGCGTCGCTAGGACGCGGTGAGGTGACGACGCGGCTCACCGCGGATATCGACTCGGTTGCTGATGTGGTTGTCCGGGTGGTAGTACCTGCTCTTGTATCCCTGCTCACTGGGGCCCTCTCCGTCGTCTTCACAGCTCTCCTGTCGGTTCCGGCTGCAGTGGTACTGGCCGTGGGACTCCTCGTGGCGGGGGTCTTCGCCCCCTGGGCCGTCCACCGTTCGGTGGAGGTCGCAGAGACCGTGCGAGCCCGGCAGTCCGTGCAGTTCGCGTCTGCTGTAGACCGGATCCTCACCGATGCCGTCTCACTGCGCATCCGTGGCCAGTTAGGTCCTGTCCTCCGGGACGCCAGGCACGCCGCGCACGAGCTTTCTCAGGCAGTCGAAGCAGGAGCACCCTCGAGGGCGTACGGTACCGCACTGTCAGTATTGGCATCGTCTGCGACGGCCGTGGGAGTCTTGCTCGTGGGTGTACTCGGATACGCCGCCGGGGGAACGCCGGTGCATTCCCCGCAGTGGCTCGGAGTCTTGGTTCTGTTGAGCCTTGCTGCTTTCGAGGCGACCGCCCAGCTCCCCGAGGCAGCCCTGGCGATGTCCCGTGCGTCGGGCGCGGCTCGCCGACTCGCCGACATGCTCCACACAGACCCCTGCGAAGCACACGGAGCAGACAGCGAGAGTTTAGTGGCCGCTGTTGGCCCAGAACCTGGGTTGCGTGCAGTCGATATGGTCTACGGTCATGACAGTGATCTAGGCACGCTGAACCTCGAGGTACCGTTCGGGTCTTTTCGCAGTTTCACCGGAGCCTCCGGTTCCGGGAAAACCACCCTGCTGCTGACATTGGCCGGTCTCATTCCCCCACGCGCTGGTGAGGTGCAATTGGGTGACAGGGATCTTCACGACCTCGTCACCTCGGACAGCGGCGCAGTGCACCGCACCATTTCCTACCTCCCCGAAGATGCCCGCGTCTTTGCAACTACGGTTCGCGACAATCTCGCAGTCGGAGCCCCCGCCGCCACGGATGAGCAAATGTACGACATACTAGGAGCCGTTGGCCTGGGCAGTTGGGCGGCCTCACTTCCTTATGGTCTATCAACAATCCTCACCACCGGAGCTGAGAGTCTTTCCGGCGGGCAGCGGCGTCGTCTACTCATTGCTCGGATGCTACTCACCGACGCACCGATACTGTTACTTGATGAGCCGTTCGAGCACCTCGATTCTCGAGGTGAGGGAGCCCTCGATGACCTATTGTCAGCCCCAGTTCTTCCAGGAACCAGGAAACAGCGCACTGTGATTATCGCGAGGCACCCCCGACGCAATAGTTGACCCAAATTTGTTTGTAAAGCATACTGATGATTCAACTTTTAATAATTATTTGCATTTATCATATAGAGAATAACCACCTTTACTAGGCGTCCGCCCCTTCCTCCCTATAGTAACATCACTACCCAAACCGCTTTACTAATATTGCCGAATATATTAACTAGCTGACATCTCAGGATAATTTAAAGCTAACCCGTTTTCTGGAATCAAACTTACTTTTTCTTTTTCATTATATAGTTTTACAGATCCAACTCTTCTGGTTTTAGGGTTGCGCCAGCAATCTTGCGGTGACGGACGGGCGCGCTACACCCGCCGTCGTCGGTTCAGCATCGAACTCGGTCACGGAAGCCTCGGACAGGTGCTGTCGCAAAGTCTTGATGGCGAGGGAGAAGCATGCCCGTTACCTTGATGGTGTCCCCGTAAGCTCGGGGGCAGGTCACTGGCCTCGGTATGGCTGATTCGCCCTGTTGTTCTACATGATCCGGGGGGTGTTGCCGCCGAGGTACCAGGACACACGCTGACGGCTAATAGGGACGCGGCTCACCGCGCTGAACTGGTGAAGTCTCAATGTAGACGTGGGTGCCCGCACCAAGTGTCCGACCACCACAGTGATCTTCCACCACAACAACATACCAACCTCCCTACTTCAAGGAGGGGACCATCATGGAAGACACCACCACCTACGACGTCTACCTCGGACTCGACGTCGGCAAAGCCGCCCACCACGGCTGCGCCCTCACCGCCGATGGCACCAAGGTCTACGACCAGGCCTTACCCCAGGACGAAGCCAGCCTGCGCACCATCTTCGACGAACTCGCAGCCCACGGCACAGTCCTGCTGATCGTGGACCAGCCCAACACCATCGGTGCCCTGCCGATCACGGTGGCCCGTGCCACTGACTGTGGCGTGGCCTACCTGCCCGGTCTGGTGATGCGTAAGGCTGCCGACCTGTACCCCGGACAGGCCAAGACTGACCCCCGGGACGCGTTCGTCATCGCCAATACCGCTCGAACCATGCCACATACTCTGCGTGCGGTTGACCGCAACGCTGAGGTGCTTTCAGCGCTCAAGATGCTGTCCGGACTGGACGAGGACATCGCCCGTGACTGCACCCGTACGATCAACCGGCTGCGCAGCATCCTGGTGCAGATCTACCCCAGCTTGGAGCGGGTTTTCGCTGGCGAGATTATCCAACGAGCGTTCGTCCTGGACCTGCTGATCCACTACGCCGGGCCGACGAAGCTGAAGCGCTCGGGCAAGAAACGGGTACTGACCTGGTCCCGCACACGGGCCAAGAAAGACCCCGAAGCCCTGATCGACGCACTCTTCCAGGCCCTGGCAGCACAAACGGTCACCGTACCGGGCACCGCGGCCGCAGAGATCGCGATCCCGATGTTGGCGACCAACATCAAGGCACTGAAAGCCCAGCGGGACTCGATTGCCGGCCAGGTCGAGGAGATGCTTGATGACTTCCCTCTTGCCGAGGTCTTGATGTCGATGCCGGGTGTGGGCATCAAGACCGCCGCCAACATCCTTCTATCCGTCGGCGACTGTTCCGACTTCCCCGATGCCGCTCACCTGGCGGCGTACGCCGGCATCGCCCCGGTGACCAGGCGGTCCGGCACATCAATCCGTGGGGAGTTTCCCGCCCGATCAGGCAACAGACGGCTGAAAAACGCACTGTTCAGATCGGCCTGGATCGCATCGAATTGCCACGATGCATCCCGGTCGTACTACACCAAGAAACGTGCCGAAGGTAAGCGACACAACGCTGCGGTGATGTGTCTTGCCAGACGGCGGTGCAACGTCCTGTACGTGATGCTGACCCGCGGTGAGTACTTCCGAGAACTGCCACCACGGACCACCGTGGAGGCTGCCGCAGCCTAGATCGGATCGCTGAACTGAGCCCTTGCTGTCCGTCCCACAGGCGTCGCAGTACCGGCAACAGCCGGGCCCGACGTCTACGCCACTATGTTCGAAGACAGACCACTGAAGGCCGGGGCATCAGGTCGAGGAGAACGCGGCGCAGGGGTTGACAATCTAGATAGGGACACCCCCCAAGGAGGGGATGATCATGGAAGACACCACCTACGACCTCTCACCTCGGACTCGACGTCGGCAAAACCGCCCACCACGGCTGCACCCTGATCAGCAGCGGGACCAAGATCTACGACAGGGCTCTACCCCGGGACGAAACCAGCCTGCGCACCGTATTCGACGAACTCAAGGCCCACGGCACAGTCCTGCTGATCGTCGACCATCCCAACACCATCGGCGCCCTGCCGATCACGGTGGCCCGTGCCACTGACTGTGGCGTGGCCTACCTGCCCGGTCTTGCTATGCGTAAGGCTGCCGACCTGTACCCCGGACAGGCGAAAACAGATCCGCGGGACGCGTTCGTCATCGCCAACACCGCTCGAACCATGCCACATACTCTGCGTGCGGTTGACCGCAACGCTGAGGTGCTTTCAGCGCTCAAGATGCTGTCCGGACTCGATGACGGCATCGCCCGGGACTGCACCCGCACCATCAACCGGCTTCGCAGCATCCTGGTGCAGATCTACACGTCCCTGGAGCGAGTTTTCGCCGGTGAGATCATCCAACGAGCGTTCGTGCTGGACCTGCTGATCCACTACGCCGGCCCCACCAAGCTGAAGAAAATGGGCAGAAAATGGGTGCTGACCTGGGCCCGCAACGACACCAAGAAAGACCCCGAGGCGTTGGTCGACAGTATCTTCCAGGCGTTGGGCGCCCAGACCGTCACCGTACCCGGCACCGCTGCCGCTGACACGGCAGCCACCTGCACCTTTGCCGTCACAGGAAAGGTAGCGGAGGCAAGCCGCAGTTAGGGCAGACATGCCTTTTCACCTGCACATATAACTGGTTGGTTAGCCTGAACTGGCTAGAGAAAGGTTAAACCGATCAGTACCGTTTCAGTCATGAGCATCAACGAGAAGTTCCAGGAAGCCGTCAACAAGCAGGTCGTCGCCGAGCACCAGGCGGCCCTCATCTACACCCAGCTGTCCTACGAGATGGACCGGCTCTCATTCCTCGGCATGCGCGACTGGTTCCGCGCACAGGCCGACGAGGAGCGCGACCACGCCGCGAAGTTCGCCGCGCACCTGCTCGACCGTGAGGCCCGCGTCGACCTCACCGACATCGAGCTGCCGTCGCTGAAGGTCGCCACCCCGCTGGACGCCTTCGAGGCCGCACTGGCCCACGAGCAGAAGGTCTCCGAGATGATCCGCAACCTCGCCCGCACCGCGGACGAGACCGGTGACATCGATTCCCGCCAGCTGATCAACTTCTTCCTCGCTGAGCAGATCGAGGAGGAGTCCTCCGTCAACGACATCATCGACTGGATCAAGACCGTCGGCAACGACGGCTCCGGGCTGCTGCGCATCGACGCCAAGCTCGGCGGCCGCGACGGCGAGTAGTCTCCCCCCCCCCCCCCCGTCACCTGCTGGCCCACCTGACACGGAAACCCTGGGTCGGATCTGAAGTTCAGATCCGACCCAGGGCGTCCGTGTCACACCGGCCGGCATGACCGTCCGGGCCGTAGTGGCTAGAGCATGCAGCTCACGCAGCCTTCGACCTCGGTTCCCGCCATGGCCGTCTGGCGCAGCCGGATGTAGTACAACGTCTTGATGCCCTTGCGCCAGGCGTAGATCTGCGCCTTGTTGATGTCACGCGTGGTGACCGAGTCCTTGAAGAACAGCGTCAACGACAGCCCCTGGTCCACGTACTTCGTCGCCACCGCATAGGTGTCGATGATCTTCTCGTAGCCGATCTCGTAGGCATCCTCGAAGTACTCGAGGTTGTCGTTGTCCATATGCGGCGCCGGGTAGTAGACGCGACCGATCTTGCCTTCCTTGCGGATCTCGATCTTCGACGCGATCGGGTGAATCGACGACGTGGAGTTGTTGATGTAGGAGATCGATCCCGTCGGCGGGACTGCCTGCAGGTTCCGGTTGTACAACCCGTCAGCCATCACCGCCGCCTTCAGTTCGGCCCAGTCCTCGTTGGTGGGGACGTGGATCGAGGAGTTCTCGATGATGGCCGCGACCTTCTCGGTGCGCGGCTGGAAGGCGGCGGGGTCGTAGGCGTCGAAGAATACCCCGGAGGCGTAGTCGGAGTTGGCGAAGTTCCGGAACGTCGTGCCACGCTCGCGGGCGATGGCGTTGGACGCCTTGAGGCATTCGTACATCACCGCAGCGAAGTAGACGTTGGTGAAGTCCAACCCCTCGTCCGACCCGTAGTGGATGTGCTCGCGTCCGAGGAACCCGTGCAGGTTCATCTGCCCCAGTCCGATCGCGTGCGACCCGTCGTTGCCCTCCCGGATCGACGGCACCGAGTCGATGGCGGTCTGGTCCGACACCGCGGTGAGACCACGGATGGCCGTCGCGATGGTCCGGGAGAAGTCCTCGGAATCCACCGCAGCGGCGATGTTCAACGACCCCAGGTTGCAGGAGATGTCCTCACCGACCTGAGAGTAGGTAAGGTCATCGTTGAACTCGCTGGGGGTGGCGACCTGGAGGATCTCCGAGCACAGGTTGGAATGCGTGATACGCCCCTCGATCGGGTTCGCCCTGTTCACCGTGTCCTCGAACATGATGTACGGGTAACCGGACTCAAACTGGATCTCGGCGAGGGTCTGGAAGAACTGGCGGGCGTTGATCTTCCTCTTGCGGATCCGCGGATCCTCGATCATCTCCTCGTAATGCTCGGTCACGGAGATGTCGGCGAAGGGGCGCCCGTAGATGCGCTCGACGTCGTACGGGGAGAACAGGTACATGTCGTCGTTACGCTTGGCCAGTTCGAAGGTGATGTCCGGGATGACGACACCCAACGACAACGTCTTGATCCGGATCTTCTCGTCGGCGTTCTCGCGCTTGGTGTCGAGAAACTTCATGATGTCCGGGTGGTGGGCGTTCAAATACACCGCACCGGCCCCCTGACGTGCACCGAGCTGGTTGGCGTAGGAGAAGGAGTCCTCCAGCAGCTTCATCACCGGGATCACACCGGACGACTGGTTCTCGATGTGCTTGATCGGAGCCCCGGTCTCACGCAGGTTACTCAGCAACAGCGCCACACCACCGCCACGCTTCGACAACTGCAGCGCGGAGTTGATGGAACGGCCGATGGACTCCATGTTGTCCTCGATGCGCAACAGGAAGCAGGACACCGGCTCGCCCCGCTGTGCCTTGCCGATATTCAAAAAGGTCGGCGTGGCCGGCTGGAATCGGCCGCCGATGATCTCGTCGACAAGATGGCCGGCCAGTGTGATGTCACCGTCGGCCAGACCCAGCGCGACCATGCATACGCGGTCCTCGTAACGCTCGAGGTAGCGTCGTCCGTCGAAGGTCTTCAGCGTGTAGGACGTGTAGTACTTGAAGGCACCGAGGAACGTCTTGAAACGGAACTTGTGGGCGTAGGCGCGTTTGAACAGCGCCTTGATGTCGGCGAACTCGTACTTGCCGAGCACCTCCGGGTCGTAGTACTTGTTGTCGACCAGGTAGCCGATCTTCTCTTCCAGGTCGTGGAAGTAGACGGTGTTCTGGTTGACGTGCTGCAGGAAGTACTGGTTGGCGGCCTCACGGTCCTTGTCGAACTGGATCTGACCGTCGGCATCGTACAGATTGAGCAGCGCATTGAGCTGGTGGTAGTCCAGCTGATCGGCCTGCTGGACCGGCTCTGCGACGGTCTTCCCGAGATCGGTGGTCATAGCCCCTCCGTTGCTGACGGGGTTAATTTTGCAATCTCCCAGTCGAAAGACCGATCTAGGTAGAGTGCCGGAGGCCCGGCGGAACCCGGGATCCAGGTGGCCTGTACCGGGCAGATGAACAAGGCACTTCCTGCAACGGGGATGGTCCTGGCCACCCGAGTGAGCAGGCACCCGTACACACCGTCGACCTGGGGAAGCCCCCCGAGACCGGTCTGCCACTCGACCTGCGCAAACCGGTCCACACCGTGTTCAGCGCATGTCCGTGCAGCCTCGACTCCCTCGGTCGACATCGCGTGGACGAGGACCTGCTCCGCGGCAAGAAACTGCGGCAGCACCGACGCACTCTCCCGGAGAGAGAAAGCGACTGTCGGCGGATCCGAGGACACCGACGTCAACGACGACACCGTCGTACCGGCCGGCCGGCCGGCCTCGTCCCTGGTCGTGACGATCCATACGCCTTGCGGAACGCTCCGGAACAGCGTCCGGAATCCTGCGGCCGTCGCCGTCATTCCGAGGACCCCGGGGTCTCGTCGGTGATCACCGTTCCTGCCTTCTTCCCGGATGCCAGGGAGAAGATCATGTCCAGGTGGATCAGGACGGCACGCTTCGGTTCCTTCATTCCGTTGGCGGCAGCGAACTCCAGGCAGTTCTCCCACGCCGGGCCGTCAGTGACCGCTTCGGCACGGCCGAGGAAGCGGTAGCCGTCGAGCGCCTCACGGTCGATCACAGCCACGGCGACGCGTGACCCTGCCTCAATATTCTCGAGGTGCTGGCCACCGGTGTTCTCGTTGTAGATCAGGGTGTGGTCGTCGTAGACACGGAGCGACCGTTTCGGGCCGATATTCGGGGTTGTCGGGTCACTAACCGTCGCAAGGATCGGCAGCTGGGTTCCGAGCATGCTTTTCATGGGTTCCGTGATCTTTGTCTCGTGGGACATCAGTTCTCCTTCGGTAGTGGGGACAAGGTCACGTCGGCGATCGTAGCACGGTGTTCATTACATGGTACAGTTAAGTTCATGCCATTGAACTTCGACTCACGGCACGGTCCGCTGCTCGTGTACTTCTCTTCAGTGTCAGAAAACACGCGCCGGTTCATCAGCAAAGTCGGTCTCCCATCAGTCCGGATACCCCTGCGACGCGGTGAGCCCCCACTCGCGGTCCGCCAACCATTTGTTCTGGTAACCCCGACCTACGGTGGCGGCGCCGCAGAAAGAACCGTCCCTCGCCAGGTAATCCACTTCCTCAATGAGCCGGAGAACAGGCAGTGGATCCGCGGCGTCATCACCGCCGGGAACACGAACTTCGGTGCCGCCTACTGCGCCGCAGGGCCGATCATTGCAAGGAAGTGTGAAGTACCGGAGCTCTACCGCTTCGAGCTTCTCGGCACCCGGCGCGACGTGGACACCGTCCGCGACGGCCTCCTGCGCCAGTGGGACCGACTCTGTGCCGGCCCCCGACCACTACCCCAGCCATAAAGGAGAATCCATGACCTACATCGACCATTCCCAGACTCCCCCGCAGTGGCAGAACGGGTCGGATGTGCCCCTCCGTCCGGTGAACTGGAACCGGATCCAGGACTCCAAGGACCTGGAGATCTGGCAGCGGCTGACGAGCAATTTCTGGCTGCCGGAGAAGGTCCCGCTGTCGAATGACCTCAGCAACTGGTGGAGCCTCACCGACCGGCAGCGGACGCTGACCACGCGGGTGTTCACCGGGCTGACCCTCCTCGACACCGTCCAGGCGACCGTCGGCGAGATCAGCCAGATTCCCGACGCCCGCACCGAACACGAGCAGGCCGTCTACGCCAACATCGCCTTTATGCAGGCGGTTCACGCCCGTAGTTACAGTTCGGTATTCAGCACCATGTGCAGCTCAGCCGAGATTCAGGACGCCTACACCTGGTCCGTGGACAATACGGTACTTCAACGCCGTGCCACCGGCGTCATGGCCCACTACCGGTCAGACGATCCTCTGAAACGCAAGGTCGCGGCGACCCTGCTGTCGTCCCTACTGCTCTACGCAGGGTTCTACCTGCCTCTGTGGTACTCCAGCCGAGGGGTGATGATGAACACGGCGGACATGATCCGTCTGATCCTGCGCGACAAGGCCGTGCATGGCTACTACTCCGGATACAAGTACCAGCAGGGCCTGGAGGCACACCCTGAGCGCGCTGGAGAAATGGAGGACTTCACCCTGAATCTCACCGCGGAGCTCCTCGCCCTGGAGCGCGAGTACTCCGAGGACCTCTATCAACTCGTCACCGACGAGCCCGGCAACAGGCTCAGGTACTCCGGGGTCGATGCCTTCGTCCACTACAACGCAGACAAGGCCCTGATGAACCTCGGATACGCCCCGCAGTACGACAAGGAATCCGCAGGAGTCGAACCGGAGATCCTCGCCGCACTGTCACCCGAATCCGCCGAGACCCACGACTTCTTCAGTGGCTCAGGCTCCGCCTACGTGATCGGGCGTACCGAGGCAACAGAGGAGACCGACTGGTCATTCTGATGAGGGCGATATTTCTCCTATATCGTCCCGGAAAACTACCGATTATTATCGCACGACTTTCTTTCTATGTCGGCTATTATACGTAGGGTAATGTTGCGATCAGGGGTGCTATTGCAAGGTAGGGACGGTGGTGCCAAAAAGCTGTTCGGGGCCGGGATCCTCCATGGCCCTGGCCCCTCAGGCCCCTGCGGAGGCCTGAGGGGCCAGGGATACAGGGTCGGGGATTCCTATTTCGATCAGCTACCGGCCACTGCCCGCACCACTTTGCAACAGCACCCATGGTAGAAGCCTGCAAAACGAAGCAGGCGACTCACCGGAGGTAGGTGCGGCGACTATCGCCCCGGGCGCACAGCAGAATGGTTCTCTGCGGTGGATCGCTGACCAAGACAAAAAGGAACCGGCCCTGAGGGCACGCCCTCAGGGCCAGTTCCTGTAACTTCGGGTACTGTCCTACTATATGCTTGACATACTAGCCCGCCCCTGAACGAAAGGCAAGTACCCAGTGCCCAGGCTGACATACCGTGCCGCCAGGCAGATCGAGCAGGCCATCACCGCCGCCCGGTTCCAGACCTACAAGCAGGCCTCAGGCGGCGTCGTCGATGCGGCGCAACTCTACCTGTGGAATATCCAGGCAGCCAGCGCGGTCACCGAGCTGACTGGCCTGGCCGAAGTGCTGCTTCGAGACACGATCGACACACGTCTTCGGGCCTGGAACACCGCCGTCACCGGTCGGGAGGACTGGATAGTTCACCCAGGTCCAACAGTGCTAAAACACCAGTTCCGACCTGATGTTCCTCAGACGTGGAAACCAAGGCGAATCGGGGATCTATACGCACAGTGTTGGGAGAAGAAAGCACTGGGCAACTACGACGCACGCCGACCGGGTGCCGCATCATCTGCCGGCCCTCCTCCGACGCATTACGACCTGGTGGCGAGTCTGAACTTTGGGTCGTGGACCAGCATCCTTCCCACCCCACTGGCTGGCCGGAACAACAACCGTGTCAAGATCTGGGATGCCGCCCTGTAATCGGGTTTCACAGGGGTTCGCCGCGAGGCGGTATACCGCTATGCCCATGAACTACGGTGGATGAGGAA
>NZ_JBQSWS010000031.1:0-25023 GCF_052377355.1 Corynebacterium sp. AOP40-4SA-5 | reverse complement strand
CAAGGGACCCGCTGCAGGCGCGCTACTACGCCTTCACGCGTGCCTCGCCGCTGGAGTAGTGGACCATCTCCTCGTGGGAGCGGACCTTCTTGCGCTCGCGGCCCTCGGCCTCGCCCAAGGCGCGCTCGTGGGCGTCGAGGTTGTACCAGCCCTCCCAGGTCGTGTAGTCGACCTCACGGGAGTGCAGGAGCTCGATCACGTCGTCCTCGCCGGGGGCGTCGGGGCCGAAGCCGATGCCGGCGTCGTAGTCGGCGAGGAGGTTGGCGACGGCCTCGTTGGCGTCGCCCTTGGTGTTGCCGATCAGGCCGACCGGGCCGCGGCGGATCCAACCGGTGGCGTACACGCCGGGCATGGTCTCACGCAGCTCGGCCTCCGGGTCGGCGGAGCCGGGGACGCCGGCGATGCCGTCGGCGGTGGGGCCCTCGGTCAGGACGCGTCCGCCGACGTTGGGCAGGACGTTCTCCTTGCCGTCCCACGGCAGGTCCTTCTGCTCGTCGGACTTGTAGCCCACGGCGCGGTAGACCTGGCCCACGTTCCACTCGGTCAGCTCACCGGTGGAGCGCACTCCGCCGGTGCCGTCGAGTTCCGTGCGCTCGGTGACCAGCGTGGTCACCTTGCCGTCGTCGTCGGTCTTGACCTCGACGGGGGACTCGAAGAAGTGCAGGTAGAGCTTGTGCGGTGCGCCCTTGGGCTCGGCGACGGCGTAGTTCTCCAGGATGGTGCACACCTGGTCGGTGATCTTGGAGTTGTGGCGGGCGTTCTCGGAGCCCTCGTCGTAGTCGATGTCCTCGGGGTTGACGACGACCTCGATGGTGTCGGAGTGGTTGAGCTCCTTGAGCTCCAGGGGGGTGAACTTCGCCTGGGCGGGGCCGCGGCGGCCGAAGACGTGCACGTCCTTGGCCTTGTTGTTCTTCAGGGACGCGTAGACGTTGTCCGGGATCTCGGTGACGAGCAGCTCGTCGCCGGTCTTGGCCAGGACACGGGCGATGTCGAGGCCCACGTTGCCGACGCCGATGACGGCGATCGACTCGGCGTCGACGTTCCAGGAGTCCTCGAAGTGCGGGTTGGCGTCGTAGAAGCCCACGAACTTGCCGGCGCCGTGGGTGTGCTCGCCGCCGGGGATGTTCAGGTCCCGGTCGTCGGTGGCACCGGTGGCGTAGATGACCGCGTCGTAGTGCTTCTTCAGGTCCTCGAGGGTGACGTCCTCACCGACGTTGACGTTGCCGAGCAACCGGATCTGGGGCTTGTCCATGACCTTGTGCAGGGCCTTGATGATGCCCTTGATGCGCGGGTGGTCGGGGGCCACCCCGTAGCGGATGAGACCGAAGGGGGCGGCCATCTTCTCGTAGAGGTCGATGGAGACGTCCTTGCCGGACTTCATCAGTGCGTCGGAGGCGTAGATGCCGGCCGGGCCGGATCCGATGACGGCGACGCGCAGGGGGCGGTTGTCAGACATGAATGCGTAGGTCCAATCCGTGGTTGGCGGGTTCGTGCGGCAGTCCGGGGTGGATCGATCGGGGGCGATCTGCCGCCGGGCAGGGGTGTGGTCTTGTACGTGTACGTTAGTCCGCCCCCGTCCGAACGGAAAGTGTCGACAAGGTGTCGACGCTGTCGGACACGGCACCGGTGAGGAGGGTCACGTACAGGTGTGACCTGGTGTCAGGCAGAGACTATAGACCACTTGGTCTGTCGCGGGCAAGGGTGGATCGCGAAAGTGCTCGTCACGCCGGGTAAGCATCTCCTACGTTGTATCCGTGGACAGACCGGTCTAGTCTGGGGCGACACCTTTGGGGCAGACCAAGCGGTCTGCAATGCCGGTGTCCTGACCGGCTCCAGCGCCCTCGGTCCATGACACGACGGCCGGAACGAGACCAGGAAGATCAGGAGAAGTGATCGTATGACGACGGCGACCGAAGAGAAGCCCGACACCGTTGCCAGCACCGGCGGCGACCCCGTGGCGGAGGCCGAGGGGCGCGTCGCCGAGGCCACCGCGGCCACGGAGGCCGCGGAGGCCGCCGCCGAGACGGATCCGAACGACAAGCAGCTCGCCGCTGCCGCGCGTCGTGCCCGGGCCGCGCAGAAGAAGGCCGCCCGCGGGCTGAAGAAGGCGAAGGAGGCTGCCGAGAACGCCGCCGAGAACGCCGAGGAGGAATCCCAGGACACGCAGGACGCTGCGGCCGCCGCCCCCGAGGGCGCCCAGCCCGCCCAGCCCGCGCAGGACGCACCGGCCGCCGCAGGCGCACCGGCTGGTGCGGGCCTGGCGCTGGGCGAGACCTTGTCGCTGGTGCAGTCGGGGGCCTCGGTGCTGTCCGTCGCCGCGCTCGCCGCCGAGCGTGCGGCCGCGGAGAACCCGCAGGACGCCCAGCTCGCCGAGGCTGCCCGCGCCATCCGACTGGCCGAGCAGCAGGCCTCCCTGGCGCTGCAGGCCACCGGCACCGCCGCCGGGGTCGAGACCGCGGGAAGCGCGCAGGACGCCACGGCGCCCGCCGCGTCCGACGCAGCGTCCGAACCTGCCCCGGAACCGGCCGCCGTCGTGGAGGCACGCCAGGCTCTCGAGCGTGCCGAAGCCGAGCCGGCCGAACTCGCCGCGACGACGAAGTCCGCCGAGGCCGCCACCGAGGCGGACCCGGACAACCAGGAGGCATTCTCGGCCGCGCGCAAGGCCCGCTGGAACGAGCTGAAGGCCGGCAAGGCGGTGCAGAAGGCCGCGAAGGCGCTGGACGCCGCGCTGGAGCAGGCCGCCACAGAGGCGGCCGCAGCGTCCGACGCTGCAACCGACGCAGCGTCCGAGCCGGCCCCGGAACCGGCTGCCGTCGTGGAGGCCCGCGAGGCCCTGCAGCGTGCCGAGGCCGAGCAGGCCGAGCTCGCCGCGACGACGAAGTCTGCCGAGGCCGCCACCGAGGCGGACCCGGACAACCAGGAGGCATTCTCCGCCGCGCGCAAGGCCCGCTGGAACGAGCTGAAGGCCGGCAAGGCGGTGCAGAAGGCGGCGAAGGCGCTGGACGCTGCACTGGAGCAGTCAGCTGCCGAGGCAGCAGCGGCAGCAGCGTCTGAACCGGTGGAGCTCACCGAGGAGCAGAAGGCCGACCGTGCGGCGCCGAAGCCGCAGGGCCAGTGGCTCATCGACGGCAAGAAGCCGCTGAACAACGACGAGCGCATCAAGCAGGACGACGCCGGCCTCGCCGTCGCCGACCGCGTGCGCGAGATCTACGCCAAGCAGGGATTCGACTCCATCCCCGCCGAGGACCTCGCCCCGCGCTTCAAGTGGATCGGCATGTACACCCAGCGTCGTCAGGACATGGACGGTGAGCAGACCGGTGTGCTGTCCAACGCCGAGCTGCAGGACCGCTACTTCATGATGCGCATCCGGCTGGACGGCGGCATGATGAGCACCGAGCAGATGCGCGTCATCGGCGGCATCTCCACCGACTTCGCCCGCGGCACCGCCGACTTCACCGACCGGCAGAACATCCAGCTGCACTGGATCCGCATCGAGGACGTCCCGGAGATCTGGGACCGTCTGGCCGCGGTGAACCTGGACACCTTCTTCGGCTGCGGCGACGTGCCGCGTGTGATCCTGGGCTCCCCGGTCGCCGGCATCGCCAAGGACGAGATCATCGACGCCTCCCCGGCGATCCGGGAGATCAAGGAGAACTGGCTCACCCGCGACGAGTTCGCCAACCTGCCGCGCAAGTTCAAGTCCGGTATCTCCGGCTCGGTGCGTCAGGACATCACCCACGAGATCCAGGACATCTCCTTCATCGGCTCCGAACACCCGGAGAAGGGCCCCGGTTTCGACGTGTGGGTCGGCGGTGGGCTGTCCACCAACCCGATGCTGGCCCAGCGCCTCGGCGCGTGGGTGTCCATCGACGAGGTGCCCGAGGTGTGGTGCGGGGTGGTGCGGATCTTCCGCGACTACGGCTACCGCAAGCTGCGTAACCGTGCCCGGTTGAAGTTCCTCGTCGCAGACTGGGGCATCGAGAAGTTCCGCCGCATCCTGGAGGACGACTACCTGGGGCACAAGCTCACCGACGGCCCGGAGCCGGAGGTCTTCCCCGGCTACCGTGACCACGTCGGCGTGCACGAGCAGCGCGACGGCCGGTTCTACGTGGGCGTCAAGCCCACCGTGGGCCACACCGAGGGCGACCAGCTGCAGCGTCTGGCGGACCTGGCGGAGGCCCACGGGGTCACCGACACCCGCACCACCCCGGACAAGGAGCTGATCTTCCTCAACGTCGAGCGCGACAAGGTCGACGCCCTGGTCGACGCCCTCGAGGTCGAGGGCATGTCCGCCCGCCCGTCGTCCTTCCGTCGCGACATCATCTCCTGCACCGGCCTGGAGTTCTGCAAGCTCGCCCTGGTGACCACCAAGCAGCGCGCGATCACCCTGGCAGACCAGCTGGAGGAGCGTCTGGGTGACCTGGACGTGCCGCTGAAGATCAGTCTCAACGGCTGCCCGAACTCGTGCGCCCGCACGCAGGTCGCCGACATCGGGCTGAAGGGCCAGATCGTTACCGACGACGAGGGCAACCGCGTGGAGGGCTTCCAGGTCCACCTGGGCGGCGCGATCGGCATGCACCCGGACTTCGGCAAGAAGCTGCGTGGGCACAAGGTCACCTCCGCCGAGCTGGACGACTACGTGGTGCGCGTCGTGGAGCACTACAAGGAGCAGCGCACCGACGGTGAGCAGTTCCGCGACTGGGTGCTGCGCGCCGACGAGGCCGTGCTGCAGTAACCGGCAGCAGGAGTACACATGGACGACACGAACTCCCGGATCCCCGGGAAGATCGCACACCCCAACCCGAGGAGGGCGACGGTCATGAACTGCCCGTACTGCACGTCGGAGAACCTCTTCCCCGACACCGAGACCGACAACGCCTGGCAGTGCCGCGACTGCTGCCGGGTGTTCTCCGTGAAGTTGCACGGACACATCGAGCGCGGCGTCTGAGTGCGTGCCTGAGCGCGCGCCCGGGGCATAACTCCCCGTCAAGGGCACCCTTTCCCGTGCTGTAGGCTCAACCCCCATGGCGGGAAATGCGACGAGGGAACACACCGGGACCGACACGATCAGATCCGGACTCCTCCGCAGCTTCCCCTCGAAACTCCCGGACCCCACGGACCGCCGCTGGTTGCTGAAGCTCGCCTTCGCCCAGCGGCCCGTCCAGCTCGTGGCGTCCTTCGGCATGCTCGCCGGGTTCATCTGCAACGCCACGACCTCGATCGTGGTCGGACGCGCCATCGACGACGCGGTCGCCACCGGCCGGTGGAACCGCCTGGTGCTGTGGGTCGGGCTGCTCGTCGTGCTGTTCGCGGTGAACGCGGTGGCGGTGTGGTTCGCCCGCCGCTACATGGAGATCACCCTGCAGCAGCTCAGCCACGACCTGCGCACCACGGTCACCGACCGTATCCAGGACCCGCGCGGCATCCGGGGACGGGAGCGGACCGCCGGTGGTCTGCTGTCGATCGCGTCGACGGACTCGAACAAGGCCGCCGAGATCGTGGTGATGACGGTCTTCCCCGTCGCCGAGCTCGGTTCGATCCTCTACGTCGCGGTCGTGGTGCTGTCGATCCACTGGCAGCTGGGCCTGGCCGTGCTGGTCGGTGCACCGCTGGTCGTGGCGTTGTCGGTGCGTGCGGCGCGTCCGCTGCGCAGCCGGGCGGCGGACCGTCAGCAGGCGCTCGCGCAGGCCGCGGCCGCGGCCGCCGACGCCGTCCAGGGCCTGCGCATCGTCAAGGGTCTGGGCGTGGTGGCCACGATGCGTCGCCGCTACCACGGCTACTCGTCCACCGCGTTGGACGCCACGGTGCGCACGAACGCCGCGGAGGCGCGCCTGACGATGGTCACCGAGTCCGTCGGTGCGGTGTACGTCGTCGCCATCGGCGTCACCGCCGGCTGGATCGCCCTGCACGACGGACTCAGCGTGGGCCAGCTGATCACCGTGGTCGGCCTGTCGCAGTACGTGGTCATGCCGATGACGATGCTGGGCCGCAACTTCGCCACCCGGGTGGCGATCTCTGCGGCGTCGGGACGCCGCGTGCGTGAGGTGCTCAACGCGCCGTTCGCCACGCCGGACGAGGCGTCGGACGCCACGACCGCGGCGGTGCTCGCCGCCGTGCCGTCCGGCGTCACCGTCGTGCGCGGTGCAGCCGGGGTGGCGCCGGGGATGCTCGGGGAGCTGGCGCGGCTGCCGCGCCAGCGGGTCGTCGTCGCCCCGCATGGCGCCGACCTCTTCGACGGGTCGGTACGCGACAACGTCCACCCGGACCCGCAGGTCGCAGCGTCCGCCCTGGAGGTCGCCGACTGCTCGGACATCCCGGGCGGCCCGGACCGGTCGGTGGGGGAGGGCGGCAGGCGGCTGTCCGGCGGGCAACGCCAACGTGTCGCCCTGGCCCGCGCGGTCGCCGCGGACCCCGAACTGCTGGTGCTGTCGGACCCGACCACCGCGGTGGACTCGGTGACCGAGCAGCACATCGCCGAACGCGTCGGACGCCTCTACGGCGGTGGATCAGACGGTACAGACGGTACGGAGGCGCGCGCGTCGCACCGGGTGCTCGTCGTCAGCGACGCCCCGGCGTGGCACGTCGCCGCGGACCGCGAGTGGGGACCGGCCGAGGTCGCCGAGGTCGCCGCGCTCGCCGGAGCAGCAGACGCAGATACGGAGGTGTCGCGATGAGGGCGGCGTCACTGGCACCGGTGAACACCGGTGGGGACGACGGCGAGCCGGTGCGCACCTTCCCGCTGGCCACGTGGGCGCAGGCGCGCCGCGAGGTCGCAGCGCAGGCGCGCACGGTGCCGCACGCGCGCAGCCAGGCGTTGTTCGCCTTCGTGCTGCTGGCGATCGGGTCGACCTGCACGGTCACCATCCCGCGGCTGCTCGGGCGCATCGTCGACATCGTGTCCACCGCCTCGGCGACCTCCGATGTCGCCCGGGCCGAGGGCGACCTGTGGCGCACCGCCGCGGTGATGGTCGCGGTGGCCGTCGGCGCCGGCGTGTTCAACGGGGCCGGCTACTTCATCCTCGCCCGCCTGTCCGAGCGACTGATCGCCAACCTGCGTGAGCAGATGGTGGGGACGGCCCTGGGCCTGCCTATGCACGAGGTGGAGGACGCCGGCACCGGCGACGTGGTCAGCCGCTCGACCGACGACGTGGCCCAGGTGTCCGCGGCGATCATGGAGGCGCTGCCGATCCTGTCGGGCGCGGTGTTCGTCATCGGTGCCACGGCGATCAGCCTGCTGACCGTGGACTGGCGTTTCCTGCTGATCATCCTGGTGGTGTCCCCGGTGTACTGGTTCGCCGCCCGGTCCTACCTGCGTCGGGCGCCTGCGCTGTACGCCGCGGAGCGGGCGTCGATGGGGCTGCGCGCCCGCCGCGTCCTGGAGGCCATCCACGGCCGGGCCACGGTGCGCGCCTTCCGGATGGAGGAGGAGATGCACGGCCGCATCGCCGACTCCTCGCGCCAGGTGATGACCAACGCGGTCAGCGCCAACCGCGTGATGGTCGTGCTGATGAACAAGATGCTCGTCGCCGAGCTCGTGATGCTCGGCACCGCGATCGTGCTCGGCTTCGTGCTGGTCGACCACGGTGTGCTGGGGGTGGGCGCGGTGACCGCGGCGACGCTGATGCTCATCCGCGTGCGTGGCCCGTTGCAGCAGATCATGCGGGTGCTGGACGTGGCGCAGTCCGGCTACGCCTCCCTGGCGCGCATCGTGGGCGTGACGGTGGACCCGCCGCGTCCGGTGCAGGACGCCGGGGCGCCCGCGCCGCGCGGCGAGGTGCGCCTGTCCGGCGTGGACTTCCGCTACGGGACGGATTCCTGGGCGGTGGAGGACGTGAACTTCACCATCGAACCCGGGCGCACGGTGGCCCTGGTCGGTGCCTCGGGGGCGGGCAAGACGACCGTCGCCACCCTGCTGGCGGGGCTGCGTGAGCCCAGCGCCGGTGCGGTCACGGTGGACGGGGTGGCTGTCACGGCCCTGTCCGACGACGAGCGTGCCGACCGGTTGGCGTTGGTGTCGCAGGAGGTGCACACCTTCTCCGGGACGCTGCGCGACGACCTGGGCCTGGCGGTGGACGAGGAGTCCGGCAGCGTCGACGACGACACCCTCGTCGACGCTCTGGAGCAGGTCGGTGCCGGGGACTGGTTCCGCCGGTTGGCCGACGGACTGGACACCGTGGTCGGTGCCCGTGGCCTGGTGGCGGACCCGGTGGTCGCCCAGCAGATCGCCCTGGCCCGGGTGCTGCTGCGCGATCCGCGGGTGGTGGTGCTCGACGAGGCGACGGCCGAGGCCGGTTCGGCCGGCGCACAGGCCCTGGAGGCCGCGGCACGGCGGCTCACCGAGGGGCGCACCGCGTTGACGGTGGCGCACCGCCTGGACCAGGCGCGTCTGGCGGACGAGGTGCTGGTGATGGAGGACGGCCGCATCGTGGAGCAGGGTCCCCACGACGACCTCGTGGCCGCCGGCGGACGTTACGCCCAACTGTGGGAGGTCTGGTCGCGCGGCCGGTAGGGGAGCCTGGATTCAAGGCGAAAGGAATCCGTCGGGCAGGGGGCCGACGGTGGGGGACACGGCGATTGCAGACCTCTCGGTCTATGGGATGCATGGCTGTTGACCAGTATCAACAAATGATACTTGGGTCCATACATGAAAAACCGGTTGCTCCGGTGGTCGCTCTGCTCTAGTCTTGTGCCCTATGGCGCAGACCGACCGGTCTGTTGGGTGCCGGTCGTACCGCGATCCACACGTGACGACGACAGCCCGACACAGCAACACGGCAGCACGGCAACACCCCCAGAGACCAACCGGCGAACGGCAGGGAAGAAGAGCAGGAATGACGAACACAGGACCAGAGGTCGGATTCGCGACTCTCACCGGCCTGATCGGCGTGACCGGCACCCGGGCAGAGCAGGAGGCTCCGGCGCTCACGGACCCGGAGGTCAGCCCGGAGGGCGCGCCGACGACGACCACCCACCTCACCGAGGAGCAGACCGCCGCCCACCAGGCACTCGTCGACGAGTGGAACGACAAGCTCGACGGCGCCACCGCCGAGCAGATCCTCGACTGGGTCAACGAGCACGTCACCGGCACGGTGGCGGTCACCATGTCCATGCAGGACACCGTCCTGGCCGAACTCGCCGAGGGCCGTGTCCACGACGCGGAGATGGTCTTCCTCGACACCGGCTACCACTTCGACGAGACCATCGACGTGGCCAAGGACGTGGACGAGCGCTACACGCTGCCGCTGCGCACCGTGGAGCCGGTCTACTCCGTGAAGAAGCAGGACGAGGTCTACGGCCGCGACCTGTACAAGCGCAGCCCCACGGCCTGCTGCCGGATGCGCAAGGTCGAGCCGCTGGCCCGGATGCTCAACCCCTACGAGGCGTGGATCTCCGGTGTGAAGCGGGTCGACAGCGAACTGCGTAAGGACACCCCGATCCTGGACGTGGACCGCACCGGCCGGCTGAAGATCAACCCGATCGCCGCGTGGAGCGACCAGGACGTCGAGGACTACATCGAGTCCCACGACCTGATCATCCACCCGCTGACCCGCCAGGGCTACCCCTCCATCGGGTGCGCGACCTGCACCATGCCGGTCGCCCCCGGCGACGACCCCCGTTCCGGCCGTTGGGCCAACTCAACCAAGACAGAATGCGGACTCCACCTGTGACTACTGCGACAGAACACTCCACCCTGACCCCCCACCTGGCCAGCCTCGAGGCCGAGGCCATCGAGATCCTGCGCGAGGTCGCCGGCCAGTTCGAGCGTCCCGCGCTGCTGTTCTCCGGCGGCAAGGACTCCGTCGTCGTCCTGGAGCTGGCCAAGCGTGCCTTCGCCCCGGCGGCGGTGCCCTTCGAGCTGGTGCACGTCGACACCGGGCACAACTTCCCGGAGGTCATCGAGTTCCGCGACCGCGTCGCCGAGGACCCGCGCATCACCCTGCACGTCGCGCACGTGCAGGACTGGATCGACTCCGGCGCGATCCAGGAGCGTCCGGACGGCACCCGTAACCCGCTGCAGACCGTCCCGCTGGTCGAGACGATCCAGGACCGCGGCTACGACGCCGTGCTCGGCGGCGCCCGCCGCGACGAGGAGAAGGCGCGCGCCAAGGAGCGGGTCTTCTCCGTGCGCGACTCCTTCGGCGGCTGGAACCCGCGCCGGCAGCGTCCCGAGCTGTGGGGCCTGTACAACGGCCGCCACCAGGCGGGCGAGAACATCCGCGTGTTCCCGATCTCGAACTGGACGGAAGCCGACATCTGGGACTACCTGCGTGCCCGCGACGTCGAGATCCCCGACATCTACTACTCCCACGACCGTGAGGTCTTCGCCCGTGGCGGCATGTGGCTGACCGCCGGCGAGTGGGGCGGTCCCGCCGAGGGCGAGACCGTGGAGACCCGTACCGTGCGCTACCGCACCGTCGGTGACATGTCCTGCACCGGCGCGGTCCTGTCGGACGCGGCGACGATCGACGAGGTCATCGACGAGATCCGCCTGTCCACCACCACCGAACGTGGCGCCACCCGTGCCGACGACAAGCTCTCCGAGTCCTCCATGGAGGACCGCAAGAAGGAAGGTTACTTCTGATGACCGCCGCTACCGCCACCCCCGTGAGCGCCGACAGCGCCGCCGAGAACGCCGACGCCGAGAACGTCGACAACTCCACCGTCCCGACGCTGCGCCTGTGCACCGCCGGCTCCGTCGACGACGGCAAGTCCACCTTCGTCGGACGCCTGCTGCACGACACCAAGTCCATCCTCGCCGACCAGTACGAGGCGGTGGAGCGCGTCTCCGCCGCCAAGGGCCTGGAGAACCCGGACCTGTCCCTGCTGGTCGACGGCCTGCGCGCCGAGCGTGAGCAGGGCATCACCATCGACGTGGCCTACCGCTACTTCGCCACCGACAAGCGCTCCTTCATCCTGGCCGACTGCCCCGGCCACGTGCAGTACACGCGCAACACCGTGACCGGACTGTCCACGTCCGACCTGGTCATCGTGCTGATCGACGCACGCAACGGCGTGATCGAGCAGACCCGCCGCCACCTCACCGTGGCCGCGATGATGAAGACCTCCCAGGTGGTCGTCGCCGTGAACAAGATCGACGCCGTCGACTTCGACGAGGGCATCTTCCGCTCGATCACCTCCGAGGTCCGCGACCTCGCCGGGGAGCTGGGCCTGCCGAAGATCGACGTGGTGCCGACCTCCGCGCTGCTCGGCGACAACGTGGTCTCCCCGTCGGAGAACACCCCCTGGTACGGCGGCCCGACCGTGCTCGACATCCTGGAGAAGGCCCGCCCGGCCCGCGTCAACGCCGGCAAGGTCCGCGGTCTGCGCTTCCCGGTGCAGGTCGTCATCCGCGACCACGCCACCGACTACCGCGGCTACGCAGGACGCCTCACGTCCGGTTCCGTCGCCGTCGGCGACACCGTCTCGGTCGGCGGCCATGACGGCCGCACCACCACCGTGGCCGGCATCGACGGCCCGGCCGGGGAGCAGGAACGCGCCGAGCGTGGCGAGTCCGTGACCCTGCGCCTGGCCGACGACATCGACATCTCCCGTGGCGACCTCATCGCCTCCGACGTGGAGGGTGACGCGGTCCCGGCCCCGTCGAACTCCGTCAACGCGCTGGTCTTCCAGCTCGCCGAGACGCCGGTGAAGGTCCGCGGCAACGTCCTGCTGCGCTACGGTTCCGCCACCGTGCGTGCCCGCGTCGACGAGATCGTCAGCCGCGTGCACATCCTCGACGAGAACGAGGAGGACGGCGACCTCGGCACCGAGCTCGCCCTCAACGACATCGCCGAGGTGCGCGTCACCGTCGCCGAGCCGCTGCCCTTCGAGGCCTACCGCCGTGGCGGCCGCGTCGGTTCCTTCCTGCTGATCAACCCGTCGACCGGTGACACGCTCACCGCCGGGCTGGTCACCGAGGGGAACCAGGGCTGACCGTGCCGGGGGAGGCCGGAGCGCGCGTCCCGGTGATCTGCCTGGCGCACGGCTCCCGGCACCCGGCGTCGGACGCCGCGGTCGTCGACATCGCCGACGCCGTCGCCGGTCTCACCGGCGGCGTCGTGCGCGCCGCCTACCTCGACTTCTCGCCCTCCACGCTGACCACCGTCACCCGGGTGCTGGCGGCCGAGGGGCACCGCGAGGCGGTTATCGTCCCGCTGCTGTTCACCACCGCCTTCCACATGACCACCGACGTGCCCGAGGCGATCGCCGAGGCCACCGCGGAAACCGGCATGGACCTGCACCTGGCCGGTGGAGTGGGCACCGGCGAGGACCTCGCCGGGCTGCTCGCCGTGCGTATCGCCGCCCGCCATACGGCAGCTTCCCTCGTCCTTTATTCCGTGGGCTCCAGCGTGGCCGGGGCGAACGACACCGTCGCGGCCCTTGCGCAGGACGTCGGACGCCACCTCGGCGTCCCCGCGTACGCGCGCGTCGCCACCGGCGGGCCGTCGACCGGACCGGACGCCCTGGCGTCCTGCGTGGAAGACGCCGGTACAGGCGGCACCGCCGGCACCGGAAACCCCGTGGCCGTCGAGCCGCTGTTCATCTGCCCGGGCCGGCTCTGGGACATCGCCGTCGACCGACTCGGTGAGCTCGACGTGCCGGTCTCACTCGGTGAACCCCTGGGTACCGCCGTCGCACCCCTGGTCGTGTCCCGGATCAACGCCGTCGTCGAAGTACAAGGAGAGGAGGGACCCCGGTGAAACTGCTGCTGTTCGCCGTCGCCGGCCTGATGGCCCAGCTCGTGGACGGGGCGCTGGGCATGGCCTTCGGCGTCACCGCCACCACGATGCTCATCCTGTCCGGCACCGCCCCGGCGCAGGCCAGCGCCGCCGTGCACTTCGCCGAGGTCGGCACGACCCTGTTCTCCGGGTTGGCGCACTGGCGGCTCAACAACGTGCACTGGCCGACCGTCGTCTTCCTCGGCATCCCCGGTGCCGTCGGCGCCTTCGCCGGGGCGACGGTGCTGTCCGGGCTGTCCACCGAGTCGGCCGAACCGGTGGTCTCCACACTGCTCCTGCTGCTCGGCGCCTACGTGCTGATCCGCAGCGTGCTGGTGCCGTGGAAGAAGCCGGAGGGCGGGGACCCCGGCGACACAGGCGAAACCGTACCGGTGTCTTCGGGGTCGCGGCGTTCGCGCCTGGGCCTGGTCACCCTCGGGCTCGGCGGCGGTTTCCTCGACGCCTCCGGGGGCGGCGGCTGGGGGCCGGTCACCACCTCCTCGCTGATGAGCGTGGGGCGTAGCGAGCCGCGCAAGATCATCGGCACCGTGAACACCGCCGAGTTCCTCGTCGCGGTGTCGGCCTCCCTCGGCTTCATCATCGGCCTGGAGCAGGTGCACGACTCCTGGCAGCCCGTCCTCGGCCTGCTGATCGGCGGTCTGATCGGCGCACCCATCGCGGCGTGGATCGTGACGGTCATCAAGCCGGACGTGCTCGGCGGCATCGTCGGCGCGGTGCTGGTGGCGCTCAACGGCGCCCGGGTCAGCGCCTCGCTGGGGTGGGCCGGGGGTCTGCTCACCGCCGTGACGGTGACGCTGTGCCTGGTCGTGATCGGCCGCGCCCTGCTCGCCCGCCGACGCAGGACGGCCGCAGCGGCGGCAGCGACCGCTGCGGCCGGGCCGTCCGGCGCGTCCGAGGCGTCCGGCCCGGTAGTTATCGCCGTAGACGCACAAAGATGACACCCCCAGCCCGGGTGCACCGCCGCTTTCACCCCCGGGTCGGGTGGGTTAAAGCACAGTAATGGGGGTATTGAGATCAATCGGACACCATTGCGTTGGTCGGGTTGAGTGATTCACGGCACAATGGGGGAGGAACATCCCCCGCACCCGGGGTGCGACACCACACACCGGATGTGCCGGGGACCGTCGACCATGTGAAGGAGACCCCGTGACCGTTCGAGCCGTGCTCAGCCCGATCGCCACCGCCGCAGGACGCCGAGACGAACTGATCACCAGCCTCCAGGGCCCGGTGACGGACATCTTCGAGACACTCCGCCCCGCCGCGCCAGACTTCAGCGCCGCCCTTGAGACCGCCCTGACCAACAGCGAGGACGTCCTCGTCGGCACCGGCGAGCCCATGTTCGACTCCCGGCTGGCCGCCGCCGCAGGCGTGGCCCACTTCCTCATCGCCGGCGGCGAGCAGGACCACCTCCAGCTCCAGCAGGTCTCCGGGCAGCTCGTGCGCTCCGGACGCGTCCCGCGCGGGATCTCGCTGCTCGACCGGCCCGAGGCGTCGTCGTCCGCCCTGGAGTCCGAGGGCACCGCGGTGTCCTTCGTCGCCCTGGACACCGTCGGCCAGGCAGAGCCGGGCACCCCGGTCATCGGGCCCGAGGTCTTCGAACGCAACCTGATCGCCCAGGCCCGCGCCGCCAAGGCGCACATCGTCCTGCCCGAGGGCGACGACGACCGCATCCTCGAGGCCGCGCACCAGCTGCTCGCCCGCCGCGTCTGCGACCTGACGATCCTCGGCGACCCGGCGACCATGGCCTCACGCGCACACGAACTCGGGTACGACCTGAGCTCCGCGACGTTGACCGACCCCACCTCCGGCGACGACCTCGAGCGTTTCGCCGAGGAGTTCGCCGAACTACGCAAGGCCAAGGGCGTGACCATCGACGAGGCGCGGGAGACGATGAAGGACATCTCCTACTACGCCACCATGATGATCCACCTCGGCAAGGCCGACGGCATGGTCTCCGGGGCGGCGCACACCACCGCCCACACCATCAAGCCCAGTTTCCAGATCATCAAGACCGCGCCGGACGCCTCCATCGTCTCCTCGATCTTCCTCATGGTCATGGACGGGGTGCTGTGGGCCTTCGGTGACTGCGCGGTCAACCCGGACCCCACCCCCGAGCAGCTCGCCGAGATCGCCGTGGTCTCGGCCAAGACCGCCAGCCAGTTCGGCATCGACGCCAAGGTCGCGATGCTGTCCTACTCGACCGGCAGCTCCGGTGCGGGTGAGGACGTGGAGGCAGTGGCCGAGGCCGTGCAGATCGCCCGGGAGCAGGACCCCGACCTCGAGGTCGACGGCCCGCTGCAGTTCGACGCCGCGGTCGTGGAATCCGTCGGCCAGAAGAAGATGCCCGGCTCCGACGTGGCGGGCAAGGCCACCGTGTTCGTCTTCCCGGACCTCAACGCCGGCAACATCACCTACAAGGCCGTGCAGCGCACCGCCGACGCCCTCGCCGTCGGCCCGATCCTGCAGGGACTGAACAAGCCGGTCAACGACCTGTCGCGCGGGGCGACCGTCCCCGACATCGTGAACACCGTCGCCATCACCGCAATCCAGGCCGGAAACTAACCGAAAGGACCTTCCCATGACCTCGAGCAAAACGTACGTCCTCGTCCTCAACTCCGGATCCTCGTCGATCAAGTTCCAGGTCATCGACCTGAACGCCGACGCCCAGAGCGGCCCGTTCCTCTCCGGCCTGGTCGAGCAGATCGGCGAGAGCCGCGGCCACATCAAGCTCATCACCGAAGACCAGACCATCGAGGACCGTCGCCCGATCCTGAGCCACTCCGTGGGCCTGGAACGTGCCTTCGGCATGATGTCCCTGCTCGGCGTGGGACCCCAGGACCTCGACATCTCCGCGGTCGGCCACCGTGTGGTCCACGGCGGCAGCAAGTTCTCCGAGCCCGTCGTGATCAACGACGAGATCGTCGAGGACATGCGCTCGCTCATCCCGCTGGCTCCGCTGCACAACCCGGCCAACATCGACGGCATCGAGAACGCCCGCACCCTGCTGCCGGATGTCGAGCACGTCGCCGTGTTCGACACCGCCTTCTTCCACACCCTCCCGGAGGCCGCCTCGCGCTACGGTCTGAACCGTGAGGTCGCCGACCAGTACCACATCCGGCGCTACGGCTTCCACGGCACCAGCCACCAGTACGTCTCCGGCCTCGTCCCGGGTGTCCTCGGCAAGGACGCCGCGGACATCAACCAGATCACCCTGCACCTGGGCAACGGCGCGTCCATGGCGGCGATCCGCGGCGGCGTGCCCCAGGACACCACCATGGGCCTGACCCCGCTGGAGGGCCTGGTCATGGGTACGCGTACCGGCGACATCGACGCCGGCATCATCTTCCACCTCTACCGTGAGGGCAAGATGACCATCGACGAGATCGACACCCTGTTCAACAAGCGCTCCGGGCTGAAGGGGCTGGCCGGTGCCAACGACTTCCGCCTGATCCAGGAGCTCATCAACGAGGGCGACGAGAACGCGAAGGAGGCCTACGACATCTACGTCCACCGCGTGCGACGCTACGTGGGTGCCTTCATGCTGCAGCTCGGACGCCTCGACGCGGTGGTGTTCACCGCCGGTGTCGGTGAGAACCACGTCGGCATCCGCCGCGACACCATGGCCGACCTGGAGAACTTCGGCATCGAGATCGACGACGCCCGCAACCGCAACGAGGAAGGTGTGGAGGGCCCGCGGGTGATCTCCACCGAGGGCTCCGCGGTCAAGGTGCTGGTCGTTCCAACCAACGAGGAGCTGGCGATCGCCCGCGCCGCGCTGAAGCTCTCCCAGGCCTGAGCCGCCCGGGTGAGCCTGCGCCTCTAGAACCAGGTCCGCGGCCGGATCCGGTTGGCCATGTCGACCAGCCGGAAGCGGTGCCTGGCGAAGGGGGACTGGCGCGCGATGTCGCGCAACCCCTGCTCGATTCCGGCCCGAAGGCCCCGCTCGGTGAACTCCACGTCGAACAGCGGGGCCTTCGCCACGCGCACCGGAGCCTCCGACTTCTCCTGCTGGGCCCGCAGCCAGTCCAGCGCCGAGGCCATCACCGCCAGGCGGACCTGGGGGATGCGTGGCTCGTTGGTGGGCAGGATCTCCAGGCGCCGGGCCGCGCGGCGCAGACGCGCCTCGTTGAGCGTGGACTGCTCGGTGATGAGCATCAGCACCGTGGTCAGGCGCGCCATGCGGTGGTGCCGCGAGGACTGCGGGACGCGGTCCAGCGCGGCGACTGCGGCGTCCACAAGCCCTTCGGCGTGCAGCTGGCGGGCCAGGCCGAACGCGGCGGACACCGTCGAGGCGTTCGTCGCCCACACCAGCCCGTAGAGCCGGATGGTGTGGAAGCGCAGCGCCACCGGATCCTGCGAGAGGTGCGTCCAGCCCGGGACCTCGCTGTAGTCGGGGGACTGCTGCGCACCCTGCGTGTAGGTCAACGCCAGGGCCGCCTTCTGCACCGTGGAGTCCAGCAGGCGGGTGGTGTTCATCCCCTGGTGCTGCAGCATCAGCTCGTCGGTGGCGGCCAGGGCCAGCTTCGGGGCGGGCTCACCGGGCAGGGTGTTGAGCACCTCGTTGAAACAGGCCTGCGCCGTGACGTAGTCACTGGTCAGCAGGTTGGAGACCCCGGAGAGCCACTGGTGGCGCCAGTCGCGGTGGAAGCGGTCGTCCATGCCCCGCAGGGTCAGCACCGCCTCGGTGGTCATACCCAGGTCGAGCTGGGCGCGCACGATGGTCAGCGGGATCTCCGTCGACGACGAGAGGTCCGGCTGCTTCTGCGCGGCCTTCAGGGTGTCCAGCACCTCGCTGGGCTCGGTCAGGCTCGCCGCGGACAGCAGGGACGCCCCGGGGTCGTTCGGGTCGGTCAGCGGGGTCGGCAGCGCGGCGATGACCTCGGGCGCGGTGGCCTCCACGGAGCGCTCGATGCCGTCGATCAGCTGGTCGGTGCGGAAGAGCAGGTGCTTGGTGCCGAAGGTGGAACGCTGTGCGGTGAAGCGGGTGTCCAGGTGCGGGTACTGGCGTCCGTCGCGGATGGCGAGGACCTCACGCAGCACACCGATGATCTGGTTGGCCATCGCCCCGGCGGAGGTGAAGCGGCGCTCGGGGTTCTCGTCCGTGGCGCGCAGCAGCAGGCGGTACAACGACAGGTACTTGCGGAACAGCGGCTCGTCGTTCGGGGTGGGCAGGCCACGGTCGTACACCCCGTCGGTGACGGGCAGTTTCACGATGAGGCTGGCCAGCGTGCGTCCCACGGTGTAGATGTCGCTGGCGATGGTCGGCCCGGTGCGCGAGATCTCCGGGGCCTGGAAACCGCGGGTGCCGAAGATGTGGCCGAAGGCGCCGATGCCGGACACCGCACCCAGGTCGATGAGCTTGACCTGGTCCTCGGTGATGATGATGTTGTCCGGCTTGAGGTCGTTGTAGACCACGCCGCGGGAGTGCAGGTAGTCCAGGGCGGGCAGGACCTCGAGGATGTAGCCGATGGCGATGTCGATGGGCAGGGTGTTGCCCGGCTGACGCCGGCGCCGGTGGCGCAACGACGGCCCACCGACGTACTCCATGATGATGAACCCGCCGGGACTGCGCGGGTCGTCGATGAAGTTGAAGATCTTCACGATCCCGGGGTGGGTGATGTCGGCGAGGAAGGCCCGCTCGGACTCGGCCACGGCACGCTCGTGCGCGGTGGTGGTGGCCATCATCCCCTTGAGCACGACCCAGCGGTCGGACACGTTGTGGTCGACGGCGAGGTAGATCCAGCCCAGCCCACCGTGGGCGATCGGCCCGAGGACCTCGTACTGGGCGGCGACCATGTCGCCGGGCTGCAGGACGGGGGAGTCCGTCCCGTCCTCGACGGCCTTGGCGATGGCGTCGTCGCTGATGACGGCGTCCTGCGGGTTCGTCGGGGGGATGAAGGGGAGACGGACCATGCCGCCGGCGACCTCCGCGCCGGCGCGGGAGGTGCCGCGGCGGCGGCGGAAGGTCGACAGGGCCTCGCGGCGGCTGCGTTCACCGGAGTCGACGGTGGGCTGGCGGTCGGTGGCGTTGGTGCTGTCACCGGCCGTGCCAGCTGTACTGGTTGTGCCGTCAGCGACTTCAGGGACCGGGGTGGGCTCGCTGTCGTCGGCGAAGGGGTCGAAAGGCGTCGCCTGCGTCGACTCGCCGCCGGTGGGCTCGCTGTCGCCGTCGGTGTCGGTGTCGGTGTCGGCGCCGCCGTCACTGCCGCCGCCGCTGTGCGCGGCGCCGTCGGTGGACTCGTCATCGTCGTCGGCGAAGGGGTCGAAGAAGGTCGCCTCGGTGGCGGGTCCCTCGGACGGTCGGTCGTCCGGGCGCTGCTCGTCGGAGTTCGTCACTGGTCGTCCTCGCTTCCGGATCCGTTCGAGTCGTTCGAGTCGTTCGAGTCGTCCGAACTGGCTGAACTGACGCGTTCGCGTACCGCGTTGAGCTCCCGGTTCTCCGCCGCGGAACGGTACTCCGCGGGCGGCGGGTCGGCCTCACCCAGGTAGCCGGCGAGCCACCGGTCGTAGATCCGGTCCCAGGTGCCGTCGTCGCGGATGCGCTCCATCGTGGAGTTCACCTGCC
This sequence comes from Corynebacterium sp. AOP40-4SA-5, assembly GCF_052377355.1. Taxonomy (NCBI): domain Bacteria; kingdom Bacillati; phylum Actinomycetota; class Actinomycetes; order Mycobacteriales; family Corynebacteriaceae; genus Corynebacterium; species Corynebacterium sp. AOP40-4SA-5. The sequence goes on along the minus strand of NZ_JBQSWS010000031.1, from coordinate 5,718 downwards.
GGATCAGACCGGTGGTGTCACGTTGCTGCGGCAGGGCGGCGGCCATCCCGTAGTCCGTGCCGTCGGAGTCGTCGCCGACGATCTCGGTGTAGGGGTCCTGGGCCTGCAGCCCGGAGAGGATCGCGGAGTCGGAGTAGATCGCGTCGACCTGTTGGCGTTGCATCGCCATCAGGCAGTCCGACCAGGTCTGGGTGGCCAGGATGTCGCGGTGCGGCACCTCGTCGCGCAGTGCCTGCAGGTTCGTGGAGTCGCGTGTCACGCAGACCGTCTTGCCGTCCAGGTCGTCCTCGTCCTCGATGCCGGAGTCGCGCATCGCCAGGATGCGCGGGTAGGTGGTCAGGTACGGCACGGAGAACTCCACCTGCTCCTGGCGTGCCGGGGTGATCGTGAACGTGCGCGCCACGAGGTCCACCGCCCCGGCGGCCAGGACGTCCTCCAGGTCGTTGCCCTCCACGTAGCGGTACTCGATCTTGGTCGGGTCGCCGAAGATGTCGCGGGCGACCTCGCGGGCGAGGTCGATCTCGAAACCGGCGAGCTCGCCGGTCACCGGGTCGCGGAAACCGACCTGGTTCAGCGACTGGGCGACGCCCACCACCAGGCGGCCGCGTTCGATGATCTCGGGCACGCGCCGGGCGGGGGAGACGTCCTCCCCGGTGTCCGGTTCAACGTCCGGACGCAGCGAACCGTAGGTGCCGCGCGAGGAGTCATCGCTCTCCTCACTGGTGTGCGTGGAGAGGTCGTCGACGTTGTCGGACAGCGACGAGCCGTTGGGCAGGGCGAGCGTGGGGTTCGGCTCGTCCGGCCACTGCTGCAGTTCCTGGTCGTTCGTCGCACAGGACGCCAGCACCAGGGAACCGGCCGCCACGACGCAGGTGAGGACGGTACGGAGGCGGGGGTGCGTGTTCACAGGTACTCCTGGAGGCGGGGCCGGGTTCCGTAGATGATGCAGAGGGCAGAGAGGATGCCCAGCAGGATCACCAGCGCGGAGACCTGCTGGGCGGAGACACGGGAATCGGCGAGGTAGGTGCGCAACTGGTCACGGGTGTCGTCGATCAACGAGCGCAGGTTCTCGTCCAGCTGCTGGTAGGGGTGGGTGTCGGAGTCGCCGATGGTGGCGTTGATCGCGGCGGCGTAGTCGCCCTGCTGGACGTGGGCCAGCATCTGCGCGTGGGCGTTGTCCCAGGCACGCAGGTTCTCCCGCGCCTCGTCGAGCACGTCCCGGTCGCCGACGGTGTTGCGGAGCGCCTCCAGCCCGCTGTCCAGGCGGGTGACCTGGTCGGAGAAGTTGGTCTGGGTGTCGTCGGTGTACTCGCGCTGCACCAGGCCCAGGGCCTCGGTGGTTCGGGTCTGCTGCACGGTGATGCGCAGCGAGGTCAGCGACTCCAACGGCTGGGCGGTGCCGTCCAGCCCGCGGGTGCCGTCGGTCCAGGTGGTCAGCGCCGCGCCACCGGCCCACAGCAGCGACAGGGTCATCAGCACCGTCGCCGCGGCGTAGCCGCCGTTGATCCGCCGGTTGGTCTGCGCGGCAAGCCAGAACTGGGCCACGAGCAGCAGCAGGACCGCGGCGACCAGGCCGGACATGGCGAACCAGCCGGGTTTGGTCAGGGCGAGCTGCTGTTCGGCGACCTCGGAACTGGTGTTGGAGTACAGCTCTCCCGCGGCCGGGAGGATCTCCTCCTGCATCATCGTGCTCGCCTGCGTCACGTAGGCGGCACCGACCGGGTTGGCCTGCCGGTTGTTCACCCCGGACTCGGTGATCAGGCTGGTGTAGATCGGCAGTTTCTCCTGGATCTCCAGGATCAACGCCATCTCGCGGGTGGACGGGTCGTCGATGCCGTTGGCTGCGCGGATGATCGCCCGGGAGGCGATGTCGACGGCCTCGCGGTAGGACGCGTCGGTGTCGGCGCCGCCCGCGGCGTCCTCCACGAAGCCGGTGGTCGCCACCGAGTCGGCGACCGACAGGGAGTTGTACAGCTCCTGGGCGGCGAAGGAGACCGGCTCGGTCCGGTTGACCAGGGTGTTCAGCGAGCCCTGCTGCTTGGACGACTGGGCGGCCATCGCGCCGCCGGCGGCGAGGATCGCCAGGACCAGGATCACCGAGACCACGGTCAGCAGGCCCGGTGTCGTGGAGACGAAGCGGCGGAACCGCCGGGGGACCTCCATCGCCGGGGTGAAGACGCTCAGCCGGCGTGAGCCGTGGCCGTCGGTGGTGGTGTCGTCCATCCACCGGTCGGTGTCCTGGCGACGGCCGCCGGGCCCGATCGCGGTGCCTTCGTCCAGGGTCGTGAACGTGCCGGTCGAGGCCGGATCGGTGGCCCCGTCACTCGGATCTCGTGTCGGCACGGGCATGTAGGACATCCTACATTCGAGGGGCGAAGAAGTGTCAGCACCCGGGGTCAGTGGCGTATGGCACGATGGGGGACATGATTGACGTCGAATCCTTGACCAAGCGGTACGGTTCCGCGACCGTCGTGGACGACCTGAACTTTTCGGTGCAGCCGGGGATCGTCACCGGATTCCTGGGGCCGAACGGTGCAGGCAAGTCCACCACCATGCGTATGATCGTCGGCCTCGACCGTGCCTCCGCCGGCACCGCCACCATCGACGGGATGCGCTACGACCAGTACGCCAAGCCGCTGCACAAGGTCGGCACGCTGCTGGACGCCAAGTGGGTGCACCCCAACCGCACCGCGGCGAACCACCTGCGGTGGCTGGCGGCGGCGAACGGATTCTCGCGCAAGCGGGTGGACGAGGTCCTCGACCTCGTCGGGTTGAGCGACGTCGCCGGCAAGAAGGCCGGGAACTTCTCCCTGGGTATGGGCCAGCGCCTCGGCCTCGCCGTCGCCCTGCTGGGCGACCCGGAGGTCCTGATCCTGGACGAGCCGGTCAACGGTCTGGACCCGGAGGGTATCCGGTGGGTCCGTGACTTCGTGCGTCACCTGGCGTCCGAGGGTCGCACGGTCATGATCAGTTCGCACCTGCTCAGTGAGATGGCGCAGACCGCCGACCACCTGGTGGTCATCGGCCGTGGCCGGCTGGTGGCGGACACCTCCACCCACGACTTCATCAAGAACGCCTCCACGGCGACCACGGTGGTGCGCACCGACCACCTGCCGGAGATGAAGAATGCGCTCAGGGAGGAGTCCGTGGCCTTCGAGCAGAGCACCGACGACGACGGCCGCGACATCCTCGTCCTGGAGGACACCGAACCCGACGAGGTCGGCGCCATCGCCTACACCTACGGTCTGCTGCTGCGTGAGCTCAGCGAGCGTCGCGCCTCCCTGGAGGACGCGTTCATGCGGATGACCGGGCACGCGGTGGACTACCACGCGAACCTGGGCGACGGGCCCGACGGCATCGGGGACGTCCCCGACCTCAGCGCCCTGCCGACCACCCCGACCTCCGAGGGGGAGAAGTAATGCTCGCACACACGATCAACGCCGAGTGGATCAAGATCCGCACCACCAAGGCGGTCTACTGGACCTCCGCGCTCATCGTCGTCTTCTCCGTGGCCTTCGGCGGGTTCATGGGGTGGGCGAACGCGATGAACTACAACATGGCCGTCGACGACGGCAACGCGGAGCTCGCCGCCGCCAGCGTGGAGGGGCTCACCGTCTCCAGCGCCCTGCTGGGTCTGCAGCTCTTCGGGGTGATGATCCTCCTGATCCAGGGTGCGCTGCTGGTCACCGGCGAGTACGGCAACAACACCGCCAAGTCGAATGTGCTGGCGGTGCCGAAGCGCTGGCAGCTGCCGGTGGCCAAGTTCATCGTCTACGGCGTGATCGCCGCGGTGGTCACGCTCGTGTCCGCCGTGATCAGCGTGCTCGTGACCCGGTGGGCGGCCGGCACCCAGATCGACGACGACGCGCTCCTGTCCAACATCTCCCTGTCCGCCGACGACGCCTGGACGGTCGTCCTGCGCATGGTGATCTACTCGCTCGGCGCGGTCGCCCTGGCGATCGGCGTGGCGTACCTGGTGCGCCGCACCGCCGGTGCCATGGCCGTCCTGCTGCTGTGGGTCCTCGTCCTCGAGGACATCGTCTCGATGGTGCCGAAGGTGAAGGACTGGGTTCCCCAGTACCTCCCGTTCAACAACATCGGCTCGGCGGTGAACCTCAACGACATCGCGGACGCGCCGTGGGGTCAGAACGGTTCGGTGCTCTACTTCGTGGTGGTCTGCCTCGTCGTCTTCGTCATCGGTGCGGTCACGCTGCGTCGACGTGATGCGTGACGACTCCTCCCGGGCACAGACCCGGGGTACGGGGGGATCTGCTGCGACGATCTCCCTGGCGATGCTCGCCGGCATCGCGCTGTTGTCCACCGGCGGTCCCTTCGGTACGGACATGTACCTGCCGTCGCTGCCCGAGATCACCGACGACCTCGGGACCACGGCCTCCCTCACCCAGCTGACGATCACCGCCTTCATGGTCGGGATGGCCGTCGGCCAGCTCGTGGTGGGGCCGCTCTCCGACCGCGCAGGACGCCACCGCCTGCTGGTCGCGGCCACCGTGGTGGGCCTGGCGGCGTCCGTCGTGTGCGCGTTGGCGCCGTCCATCTGGCTCTTCATCGTGGTGCGCTTCTTCCAGGGTGCCGCCGGTGGCGCGGCGGTGACGCTGGGACGCTCGATGATCGCCGACCGGTTGTCCGGCGCCTCCGCGGCGGCGGCCCTGTCGACGATGATGATCTTCACCTCCGTCGCCCCGATCGTCACGCCCGTGGTGGGTGGCGCCGTCGCCGGCCTGGCAGGGTGGCGGGCGGTGTTCTGGACGCTGGCGGGCATCGCCGTGGCCCAGGTGCTGGTTGCCGTGCTCCTGCCGGAGACCCATCCGGCGGAGAAACGCACCGAGGGCGCGATGCTCGTGGTGTACCGGCGCATGGCCGGGTTGTTCCGCGTGGGCCCGTACATGGGGCACCTCGTGGCCTTCGCCATCGGTTTCGGTGGCTTCTTCGCCTTCGTCTCCGGCTCGTCCTTCGTGATGCAGGAGCAGTTCGGGCTCACCGCGTCCCAGTTCAGCCTGGTCTTCGCCGGCAACGCGGTGGCACTGGTGCTGGCGAACATGGTCAACGCCCGGGTCGTGGCCCTGGTCGGTCCCGCCCGGATGCAGGCGATCGGGCAGGTCCTGCTGATCACCGGTGGTCTCGGGCTGCTCGTCATCGCCCTGACGGTGCACTCGCTGGTGCCGGTGATCGTCTTCACCTTCGTGGCGACGATCGGTACGGGCCTGAACCTGGGCAACACGACCGCCCTGGCGATGGACCTGACACCGGGGCGTGCGGGGGCGGGTTCGGCACTGCTGGGTGCCGGGCAGTTCCTCGCCGCCGGCATCGTCGCGCCGCTGGTGGGGCTGGGGGAGGACGGTCTGCTGACCATGGCCACGGTCATGGTGGTGTGCGCCTGCGTCGCCGCAGTCGGTGGTCTCTACGGTAGGCGCGGGGCGCGGCAGCAAAAGTCCTAGGTGGTGTTCATTCGAACACGTGGGTCATTCATGTCCGTGCCCTGAGGTACACTTCGTCCAACAAACGGACAAAGGGGGAACCAGGGTCATGACCACCGACAACACCACACCCGCGATGAGCATGGACGACATCCAACGCCACCTCAACCTCGGCGAAATCGTCCTGATCGCCCACCTCCGCGACATCGCCGGCACTGAACGCCTCGCCACCGCCCGCGCCCTACGCGCCCGCACCCGCGCCGACGCCATCCGCTTCGCACAT
>NZ_JBQSWS010000030.1:0-28563 GCF_052377355.1 Corynebacterium sp. AOP40-4SA-5 | reverse complement strand
GGCGCCGGAGGAGATGTTCCCGCTACCGTCCTCCAGGTGAGCCCGGATGAACCACTGGAACTTCTCCATCTCGCGCACCTGGCCCACGATCAGGTCCTCGGTGACCGGATCGAGCTGGTCCACGGCGGAGTCGGCCTCGCGGGTGTCCACGATGACCTTGTCGTAGATCTCGTTCAGGGCGGTGAGGTGCTGCTGCACCGTGCCCTTGTTGATCGGGTACTGCAGCGGGTCGCGGCCCGGTGCGTGCGAATCAGGGGTGCCGACCGGCTCGCCACCGAGCGCGGCGATGCGCTCGGCCACGTCGTCCGCGTCACCACGGACACGGTCGACCTCGGGGTCGAGCATCTCGTGGACACCGATGAACGTCGGACCAACGACGTTCCAGTGCGCGTGCTTGAGAATCAGGTGCAGGTCGTTGTACGCGGTGAGACGCTCCTGCAGGATGTCGATGACCTGCTTGGCGTCGCCCTCGGACAGGCCCGGAACAGTGAAGTTACTCATGATGTGAATCTCTCCTTTCACCAACTCAGAGTACGCGCGGGCGGCGGGGCCCGCCATGTTCACATAATTGTTCTCGCCGACCTCCCACGGAATGTAGTGTTACCGATATTATGACTTCACGAACGAATCCCTCCCGCGTACGACGTCTCGCCCGCCGGGCCCAGGGGCAGGTCATGAAGCGGGTCTTCTCCGGCCCCCAGGCCTTCGAACGCTCCCTGGACGTGTGGCCGCCGCTCGCCGGCGCCGGCGTGAAGGTGCGCGGCATCGCCGACGACTGGTCACACGGCACCGTCGTCCTGCGACTCGGCCCGCTGAACCGCAACATGCACGGTGCGGCCTTCGGCGGCACGCTGTTCGCCATGACCGACATCCTCTTCGGCACCCTGGTGATGAAACGCCTCGGCTCCGACTACGAGGCCTGGACCCGCACGGGCAGCTTCCAGTACCTGAACCCGGGGCGCAACGGGGCCAAACTCCTCGTCGACGCGGACGACGCGATGATCGACGACATCATCTCCAAGGTGGAGCAGCACGGCTACTACAACGTGGCCTACACCTCGGTGATCCGTAACCCCGACGGCACCGTGGTGGGCATCGGCCAGCAGGACCTGCACGTACGCCCCCGCAAGGGCCGCGAGGCGCAGCGTCCCACCGCGCAGGACGGCTCGACGACCGCGCGCGGCGTCGAGGAGTCCGCCCCGCCGCTGGAGCCACGCGGCATCACGTTGGCGTCGCTGGTCACCGCCCTGGCGTGGCGGGCGTGGGGCAGTGAGGACGATGCGTCCGACCATGGCGGGCAGCTCAACTCCGCGCTGAGCCACTCCCGCCGTATCCCCGATCCCGAGGACCAGGCGCGCTACGTGGCGGCCGAGGCGCTGAAGACCGGCGCACTGACCCGCGAGCAGATCCTGGAACTGCACATCCCCGAACGGCTGCTGCCGGTAAGGAACGAGGAATGAGCGCGACCACCCCACCCCACTCACCGCACTCCCCGCCCGAGCAGGCCGGGCGCGGCACCGGCCGGCGACGGTCCCTCCCGGTGCGGCTCTACCGCTCCGTGGAGAGCTACATCACCCGCTACGTGTTCTCCACCCCACGCGGGATGGAGCAGGTCACGCGCCTGTGGCCGCCGCTGGCGGGCTCCGGCATCCGGCTGCGCAACATCGCCGACGACTGGTCCCGCGGCGAGGTTGTCCTGCGGCTCAGCCCGATGACCCGCACCCCGAACAACGCCGCCTTCGGCGGCACCCTGTTCGCCATGACCGACATCCTCTTCGGCACCCTGGTGATGCGTCGTCTGGGTTCCGACTACGAGGCGTGGACGCGCACCGGCACCTTCCAGTTCCTCAACCCGGGGCAGAACGGTGCGTTGCTGCAGGTCGAGGTCGACGACGACATGGTCGCGATGATCCGCCAGCGGGTGCGTGACGACGGCTACCTCAACGTGGCCTACACCTCGGTGATCCGTAACCCCGACGGCACCGTGGTCGGCATCGGCCAGCAGGACCTGCACGTACGCCCCCGCAAGGGCCGCGAGGCCAGCCGCGAGTTCGCCACCGACGGATCCTCCACACCGCGCTCGGCCGACGAGTCCGCCCCGCCGTACGACCCGACCGGAATCACCCTGGCCTCCCTGGTCACCGCCGTGGCGTGGAAGGCGTGGGGCGGCCCCGAGGACCGGGCCAACGGCGACGGCCGGTTGAACTCGGTGCTCAGCCACGCCCGACGCATCCCGGTGCCCGAGGACCGCGCACGCTACGTGTGCGCCGAGGTCCTCGCCGACGGTGCGATGACCCGCGACGAGGTCATCGGCATGCGCATCCCCGAGTCGCTGCTGCCGTAGCCGGCGCTACTGCCCCTGCCCCGCCTCGCGCGGCAGGACGAACGCCAGGATCTCCGGCAGCGTGACGACCCGCGGCAGCAGGGTGCCTGTGCCGACTGTGCCGCCTGTGCCGCCGGCGCCACCGGACCCGCTCACGCCCACGAGCTGCTCGCTGGCCTCACGCATCCGGCGGAACGCCTCGTACACCGGCATCGACGCCGGCAGCACCAGCAGGTCCCGGGCCAACGGGGCGGCCGGGGCCGTCCGCGCCTCCGGCAGGGTGTCGCGCACGTGCAGCACCGACGTCGACGTACCGTCCGGCCCCTCCAGTAGGACGCGCATCTGCGCGGTGCGGCGGGCGGCGTCCTGCACCTCCCCGACCGTCGCCGCGGCCGTCAGGTGCGGGACCTGCGTGCCCGGCAGCTCACCGAGGGTTCGTTGCTGCAGGTCCAGGGCGCCGGCGATCTGGGACTGGAACTCCGCCTCCAGGGCACCCTCCTCGGCGGAGTGCTCCACGAGGTGGCGCAGGGTGGCGGCGTCGTGCCCGCCCGCGGCGGCCCGGTCGACCGGTTCCACCCCGGACATCTTCACCAGGCGGTTGGCCACCCGGTTCATCCACAGCAGCAGCGGACGCAGCACCCACGCCAGCGCCCTCGCCGGCACGGACACCAGACGGGCAGCGCGCTCCGGGAAGGCGATCGCCCACGACTTCGGCGCCATCTCGCCGATGACCAGGTGCAGGAAGGTCACCACCAGCAGGGCCAGGACGAAGGACACGGTGTACGCCGCACCGTCCGGGATGCCCCAGGCGGTGAACAATGGCTTCAACCAGGCCGACACCGCCGGCTTGGTCACCGCGCCGAGGGCGAAGGTGCAGGCGGTGATGCCGAGCTGCGCGGCGGCGAGCATCACCGTCAGTTCATTCACGCCGCGCAGGGCGGCGCGGGCGGTGAGGCTCCGGTCCGCCGCGTCCTCCAGCCGGTGGCGCCGCACGCCCAGCAGGGCGAACTCGATCATCACGAAGAAGGCGCTGCCCACGAGCAGCAGCAGGGTCACCAGGACCACGGTGAGGTCACTCATCGTCGCTCACCTCCAGGTGGACGAGCAGTTCGGTGGGTACGTGGTTGCCGACCTCGGTCACCTCGGCGACCAGGACGCGGTCCTGCGGGCGGTCGTCGACGACCTCACGCGGGTCCCGCGGCAGGGCGACGGGCACGACCTCACCGACCTCCGGCAGGGAACCGAGCTCGTCGATGACCAGCCCGGCGAGGGTCTCGTACTCCCCGTCGGGCAGGCGCACGTCGAGCACGCGTGACACCTCGTCGAGGTGCTCGTCGCCGGCGATACGCCAGCGCTGCACACCGTCGGAGGTGGTGACCTCCGCACTGATGTGGTGCTCGGGGGCGTCGTGCTCGTCGGTGAGTTCGCCGACGAGCTCCTCGGCCAAGTCCTCGGCGGTGAGCACGCCGGACACCCCGCCGTACTCGTCGACCACGCAGGCCAGCCGGTTGTCGGACTCCTGGAGTTCCACCAGGGCGTCCGGCAGGGCCATGACCTCGGGCAGCACCACCGGCTCACGCACCAGCGTGGCCACCGTGGTGGACGGGTCGAGGTCGGGGTCGAGGACGTCGTCCAGGTGCAGCACACCGTAGAGACGTTCCTCCTCCTCGTGGGACTCCTCGTCCTCCACCGAGCCGAGCACCGGGTAGCGGGTGTGGCCGCCGGCCATGCGCACGCGCGCCTCGGCCACGGTGGTGCCCGGGTCCATCTCGCCCAGGCGCGCCCGGGGCACCATCGCGTGCTCCACGGTGCGCTCGGGGAAGTCGAGGATGCGGTCGATCAGCATCGACAGCTCCCGGGGCAGGTCACCGGAGGCGCGCGAGTCGGCGACGATGCGTCCCAGGTCCTTGCGGTCGGCGGTGGAGTCCACGTCCTCCACCGGGGTCACACCCACCAGGCGCAGCAACGCGTTGCTGGACCAGTCGAAGAAGGCGATGAGCCAGCCGAAGAGGAACAGGTAGGCCTGCGTGGACCGGGCCAGGGCGCGGGCCAGCGGCTCCGGGGCGGCGATGGCGAGGTTCTTCGGGTACAGCTCGGCGAAGATCATCTGCACCACCGTGGCCACCAGCAGGGTGACCGTGGCGGCGACGGCGGCGGTGCCCGCCCCGCCGAGGATCTCCCCGACCGAGCCGCCGATCATCGGTTCGGCCAGCTCACCGACCAGCAGGCCGGTGACGGTGATGCCCAGCTGCGCGCCGGAGAGCATGAAGCTCGTCCTGCGGGTGACCGCCAGGGCACGTCCGGCCGCGGCGTCCCCGTCGGCGGCGAGGGCGCGCAGACGCGCCCGGTCCACCGACATGTACGCGAACTCCTGCGCCACGAAGTAGGCGTTGGCGACGATGAGGGCCAGGATGACGACGATGCCGAGCAGCAACGTCAGCAGCGGGCTCACCGGTCACCCCCTGAGGCCGGTGCGCTCCCTGCGCGGGGCGGGTGGCTGTGGCTGCTCCTGCAGCTTGTGCCACCCCTGGTACTCGGACACGGACCATCGTCCATGGTGGACGCTCAACTCCTTCATGCGGTGAATGTAAGTGATACGCAGGATACACGATCCCGGGTACCCTCGGCGCGCATGAGTACCGCAGAGTTCCCCGACGTCTACCGGGCCGCCGACGACCGCTACGCCACCATGCCCTACCGCCGCTCCGGCACCTCCGGACTGCAGCTGCCGGCGATCACCCTGGGCCTGTGGCACAACTTCGGCGACGACCGTCCACTGGACACCCAGCGGGCGATCCTGCGCCGCGCCTTCGACCGCGGCGTGACGCACTTCGACCTCGCCAACAACTACGGTCCGCCGCCCGGTGCGGCGGAGGAGAACGTGGGACGGCTCCTGGCGTCCGACTTCCGCCCGTACCGCGACGAACTCGTGGTCAGTTCGAAGGCGGGCTGGCGGATGCAGGACGGCCCGTACGGCTTCGGCGGCTCGCGCAAGTACCTCGTGGCCAGCTGCGACGCCTCACTGCGCAGGCTCGGCCTGGACTACGTGGACATCTTCTACCACCACCGTCCCGACCCGCAGACCCCCGTGGAGGAGACCGTGGCCGCCCTCGACCACCTGGTGCGCAGCGGGCGCGCCCTGTACGTGGGCATCAGCTCCTACTCCCCCGAGCTGACCCGTCGGGCGACCGCGGTGGCCCGGGACCTGGGGACCCCGCTGACCATCCACCAGCCCTCCTACTCGATGTTCAACCGGTGGGTGGAGGACGGTCTGCTCGCCGCCTGCGCCGACGAGGGCCTCGGCGTGATCGCCTTCTCCGCCCTGGCGCAGGGACTGCTGACCGGCAAGTACCTGGACGGTGTGCCGGAGGGGTCGCGGCTGGGCGCGGGGAAGATGTCGGAGTCCTTCCTCACCGACGAGACGGTCGAGGCGGTGCGCGCGCTGAACACCGTCGCCGAGGCGCGGGGTCAGAGCCTGGCGCAGATGGCGATCGCGTGGGTGCTGCGCCGCCCGGAGGTGACGAGCGCGCTGATCGGTGCGTCCTCGGTGGCCCAGTTGGACGACTCGCTGGACGCCCTCGACAACCTGGACTTCACCGACGGCGAGCTCGCCGAGATCGACCGGTGGGCCGTGGACCGTGGCATCAACCAGTGGGCCGGTGCCACGGAGTCGACGGCGTAACCCGCGACCGGGTCAGGACGCGGCGAAGGCGGCGACGACCGCGTCGTTGAAGGCGGGCAGGTCGTCCGGGGTGCGCGAGGACACGATGGTGCCGGCGCCCTCAGGCCCCCCGCAGGTGTGCGCCTCCTCGTCGACCCAGGTGGCACCGGCGTTGACGAGGTCGGTGCGCAGGCTCGGGTAGGAGGTCAGCGTCCTGCCGGACAGGACGTCGGCGTCGGTGAGGATCCAGGCGCCGTGGCAGATCACGCCGAGCGGCTTGCCGCCGGTCACGACCTCGCGGACGAGGGCGACCGCGTCGGCGTCGAGCCGCAGCGCGTCGGCGTTGGACGTCCCGCCGGGCAGCAGGACGGCGTCCACCGTGGCCGCCTCGACGTCGGCGGTGCGGGCATCCGCGGGCACCTCGGTGCCCTTCTTGCCGGTGATCGCCTTACCGCCGGGTGTGGCGATGACGACGTGCGCCCCGGCGTCCGAGACCGCGTCGCGCGGGGAGGTCAGCTCGGAGTCCTCGAACCCGTCGGTGGCGAGGACCACGACGGTGCGGCCGGTGAGCTTCTTCTGGTCGGACATGGGTGGTGTACCTCCTTGACGAGAGTCGTTCTCTGGCACCCACCCACGCTACGCCGGTGAATCAGAACAGGCCGTTCGGGTTCTCGTCGTAGGACCACAGCAGGTTCTTGGTCTGCTGGTAGTGGTCCAGCATCATCAGGTGCGTCTCGCGCCCGATGCCGGACTTCTTGTAGCCGCCGAACGCCGCGTGCGCCGGGTAGGAGTGGTAGTTGTTCACCCACACGCGACCGGACTCGATGGCGCGGCCCGCCTGGTAGGCGGTGCGGCCGTCGCGGGCCCAGACGCCGGCACCGAGACCGTAGTCGGTGTCGTTGGCGATCTGGATGGCCTCGTCGAAGTCCTTGAAGGTGGTCACGGCGAGGACCGGGCCGAAGATCTCCTCCTGGAAGCAGCGCATGGCGTTGTTTCCCTTGAGGATCGTGGGCTCCACGTACAGGCCGTTCTCCAGGCCGTCGACGGTGCGCACACCGCCGCCGATGAGGACCTCCGCGCCCTCCTCGGGACCGGACTTCAGGTAGCTGGTGATCTTGTCCATCTGCTCCAGCGAGGCCTGCGCGCCGATCATCGTGGCAGGGTCCAGCGGGTTGCCGGCCTTGATCGAGCGGACGCGCTCGACGGCGAGGTCGAGGAACTCGTCGGCGATGTCCTCCTGGATCAGCGCACGTGAGGGGCAGGTGCACACCTCACCCTGGTTCAGGGCGAACATGGCCAGACCCTCGAGGGTCTTCTCCCGGAAGGAGTCGTCGGCGTCCATGATGTCGCCGAAGAAGACGTTCGGCGACTTGCCGCCGAGCTCGAGGGTCACCGGGATGAGCTTGTCGGCGACGGCCTTGTTGATGATCTTGCCGACCTCGGTGGAACCGGTGAAGGCGATCTTGGCGATGCGGTCATTCTGCGTCAGCGCCGCACCAGCCTCCTCACCGAGACCGTTGACGATGTTGAGCACCCCGTCCGGCAGGATGTCGGAGATCAGCTCGGCGACCAGCAGGATCGACGCCGGGGTCTGCTCGGCGGGCTTGAGCACGATGGCGTTGCCCGCGGCGAGGGCGGGACAGATCTTCCACGCGGCCATGAGGATCGGGAAGTTCCAGGGGATGATCTGGCCGACCACGCCGAGCGGCTCGTGGAAGTGGTAGGCCACGGTGTTCTCGTCGATCTGCGAGAGCGAGCCCTCCTGGGCACGCAGCGCACCGGCGTAGTAGCGGAAGTGGTCGACAGCGAGCGGGAGGTCCGCGGCGAGCGTCTCACGCACGGACTTGCCGTTGTCCCAGGTCTCGGCGACGGCGAGCATCTCGAGGTTCTCCTCGATGACGTCGGCGATCTTGAGCAGGACGCGGGAGCGGTCCTGCACACTGGTCCTGCCCCAGGCGGGTGCCGCGGCGTGGGCGGCGTCCACCGCCTTGTCGACGTCGGCGGCCTGGGATCGTGCGACCTCGGTGAACACCTTGCCGTCGACCGGGCTGATGTTCTCGATGTACTGCCCGTCGACGGGGGCGACCCACTGGCCGCCGATGAAGTTCTCGTACCGGGGCTTGAAGGAGACGAGCGAGCCCTCGGTACCCGGGGCGGCGTAGGCGTTGCTGGCGGTGGCTGTGGTGGTCATGGTGCGGTGCCTCCCAATGCAGGGGTCGTCTGGTTGGTTCTCGTGCCACGACCAACCTAGCGCCTCCACCGCGTGATGGCTACCACTATTTTTTTATAATATGAGCTGAATCACATTACTCACTTCGCGACGCGACGGCGGCGCAGCAGGCCGTCGACGCCGTAGCGTCCTCCCGCAACCGCACCGACCAGCGCCGCGCCGGCGGCGAGCACGAGCACGAGCTCGTAGCCGCCGTCCGAGACGAAGATGGTGCCCGCGTCACTGTGGGCGTACCAGAACGCGCCGGCCATGTCGGCGACGACGAGGACGGCGACCAGCGGCGTGAGCAGGCCGATGATCAGCAGGACACCACCGACGAGCTCCACGGCCGCGGCGAAGACCGCCGCCGCGGTCGCCGCGGGCACACCCATGGACTCGAAGCCCTGGGCGGTGGCGTCGATGCCGTTGGTGACGAACTTCTGCCAGCCGTGGGCGAAGAGGGTCACACCCAGGGCGATGCGGGCGAGCAGGATGACGATGTTGCTGACGACGTTGCTGACGGTGCTCGTGGAAGCGGTGGAGACGGTGGACATGAGGGGACCTCGCTACCGGTCGGAGAAGTGATTGACGTGTCCACGATAACGGAGGTGGTTGACGTGTCAACCTTTTCGTGACGTGCGCCTCACAACCGCCCGGCGCGCACCGCCACCGGCCACGACACCTGACGCGGGCGACCGTTGTCGCCCCAGATGTCCACCAGGTCCGAGGCGAAGTTCTGGAACAGGTCCGAGCGGCCCTGCCGCTCCGCCTTACGCACCGCCGACCACGTGCCCACGTACCCCAGGAACGCCTCCCGGTCCAGGTCCGCGTCGATGCTGAGCTCCGGGACGTCCAGCTCCTCGAAGGGGAATGGCATCGTGCGGTACCCCTCGTCGACGTAGCGACGCTCCGGATCCCAGTACGGCCCGATCTCGTCGTAGTAGAACCGTCCGAACCGCTCCTGCACGTCCGCGTCGGAGATCCGCAGCACCCCGTAACTCACCAGCGCGATCAACGCGCCCTCCCGGCCGATACGCCGGGCCTCGGCGTAGAAGTCCGGCAGCGTGAACCAGTGCGCCGCCTGCGCCGCGGTGACCAGGTCCGCCGAGCCGTCCTCCACCGGCAGTTTCTCCGCCGACGCCACCCCGTAGGCGATGTTCGGGTGATGCGTGGCCGACGCCAGCTGCGACTCGCTGGGGTCGAACGCCAGCACCCGGTCAAAGTAGTCCGCCAACTGCACCGACAGCTGCCCGGTACCGCAGCCCACGTCCACCGCCACACCCGTGCCCGGCGTGTGCTCCGCCAGGAACCCCGACACCTGCGTGGGGTAGGACGGACGGAAGGACGCGTACTCCGCGCCGCCGGTGAACCAGTTGCTGCGGGGCGCCTCAGGGTTGTCGCTCATGACACACAAGGCTACCGCCGATGTCATACCGCCGAAGTCATACCCGGGACTGACGACCCCGGGCACACGCTCCGGCATGCTCTAGGACGTGAAGAACGTGAAGAAACAGCAGAACCGCATCCTCGGGCTCGACATCGCCCGCGCCGTCGCCGTCGTCGGCATGACCGTCGACCACTTCGGCCCCGCCTCCTGGGCCACGTGGTTCACCGGGTGGCCGTCCATCCTCTTCGCCTTCCTCTCCGGCATGTCCATGGCGCTGATGACCTCCCACGGCCTGGCGTCCGGCGTGCCCGCCTCGCAGGTACGCCGACGCGTCGCGATCCGCGGGGCGATCCTGCTGGTCATCGGCGTGCTGCTGGCGTCCGCCGGACCCAACATGATCGTCGTGCTCGCCACGCTCGGTGCGTCCTTCCTGATCTGCACCGCACTGGTGACGCTGCGCGGCACCACCCTGCTCGCCCTAGGCGCCGGCGGCATGCTCGTCCTGCCGCAACTGTCGTACTGGCTGCGGGACGTCCTGCCCGCCGCAGGCGGCGGCAGCGAGGGCGGCGAGATCGAACTCGCCGTGGTCCCCCGCCTCGACCACCTCACCTCGCTGGACGGCGTCGCCACCGCGCTGCGCGCGCTGCTGCTGGACGGCATGTACCCGGTGATCACCTGGCTGCCCGTCATCGTGCTCGGCATGGGCGTGATGACCGTGGGTGTGGACAGGGCGAGGCGCGTGGTGTGGCTGGTCACCGGGCTCGTCGCCGCACTCGGCTCGGCCGCGTTCACCTGGGTGATGGTCGCCCGTTTCGACGTCCAACCCCTGATCGTGGACCTCATGGGGATGGACCTGCGCGAGCTCGCCGAGGCCTCCGACATCTCCGTCTTCGCCGCCTGGCGGATGTACGGCATGTCCATGGGCACCACCTCCTCCCCGGGTGAGCTGCTGGTCGCCGGCGCGCACTCCGGCTCCACCCCGGACCTGCTGCTGAACACCGGCATCAGCCTGGTGGTCGTGACCCTGTGCCTGTGGCTCGGTGACCTGGCGGGACGGTGGCTGTTCCCCCTCGTCGCCCTGGGCTCCTGCGCCTTCACCGTGTACGTGGGCCAGGCGCTGGTGTCCGCCGGGATCAACCACTGGCTGCCGGACGTGGCGGACGAACCGGGCGTGTCCCTGGTGCCGCTGGCCTGCTACCTCGGCGTGGCCGTGGTGTTCTGCACGGTGTGGAAGCACTTCTTCCGCCGCGGGCCGCTGGAGCAGGCCATGTACACCGCGTCGACCTGGGGGTCCGGCCCCCGGGCGCCCGAGAAAACCGGGACGGTCGCACCGAGCGCTCACCGGTGAGCTCGCCGAGGCAACGTCAGGCACGCACGTCGAGACGGCGCCACGTGGCCCAATACGCCAAGGCTGAGAGTACGGAGCACCCGGTCGCCAGACTGTTCGCGGTGAGATACAAATTCCACTCGATAATAGGATCCCGCAGATCCTGAATTCCGGACGCCACACCGATAAACGTACCGACAGCGAGAGAAAAGGCGCCCACCACGGCCATCGCGACGACATAGACGACCCTCACCTTCGGACGTGACCTACTCACGGTGACGGCCCCACGGCGAAGCAGGAGCAGAGCGGCGACGGCCCCGCAGATCAGGGCCACCATATCCGCGCCGAACGTATCGGAGAAACGATGCCACTTCGCGGTCGTGGTGTATGCGCCGATACCCACCGCCCACGTCATGACCACGAACATCGCCACACCTCGCCACCGGTACGGAACCACGAGAAACAGGGCGACAAGCACGGTCATCGCGATCGTGGTGTGCCCGCTGGGAAAGGAATTATGCGCGTAGTGTCCGGAAACCTCGACCAGATCGGGCCGCGGCAGCACGAATCGTTTCAACACCTGGGTCACGATCTGCCCACCCACGATGACCGAGACCGCGACCACCGCCAGGAACACCTTACGGCGAAGGAGCCCGATCATTCCGACCAGCGCAGTTGCTATTGCAAGGGTCCATATCGTGATGTCACCGAGCGCAGACCATGCGCCATCCGATTCCGCGGCCGGTGCCTGGTCCGCCCCGCGCAACGCAGCGTTCTCCAGCTCCTGCCCGGTAGTCGTCAACACGGCGAGCCAGTAGACCGCAACGAGCAGAACGAGGCTGACCGTCAACAGGATCCACCATCGCCGCCCCGTTATCGCGTTCGGGCTGACTTGTTCACGGTCATTCTCGCCAACAGCATTCATCACACCTTCTCCTCACATATCCTTCGCCACCGCACCACATGAAAGATCGGGCGCATCGGCCAACCTGGGGTGAATGCCGACATCGCACAGGATAGCGCCGGTCGAGCCGGGGCATCGGAATCGAGGATTCTTCCGATAGACTGCCGTTGGCAATGCTCCCACCAGGTGGATTGTGACGGCCGACAATGAACAGAAGAAACTACGGGGCATTCCAATCCCCCTGACATCGCAGCAGGAGTTCAGATGACAATAGCGCCAGCGATCGTGGCCGGCGTCATCATCTTCGGGGCCGTAGTTCTGGCGGCCGGGATGATCGGCCTCATCCGCGACGGCAGACGCCTCGCGACACCGGTCTACGTGACCATGGGTCTCGGCCTGCTCGCCATCGGGGTGGGCCTGCTGCTGACCAACCAGGGACACCCGGGGCCACTGATCGTCGTCGGCATCACGACAATGGCCCTGTTCATCCTGGGCAACGTGGTCGGCTATCCGTTGCTGATGATCTTCCTGCTGTACTCCGGCGCCACCGTACTGCGCAAGGAGAGCCGCTCCCTGGGCAATGCGCTGGCGCTGCTCGCCGGGCTCGGGCTGCTGTTCCTCCCGACGACGCTGGGGATCCTGGCCCCACCGGAGACCCCTCGTACCGACCCCGCCTACATGTTCCGGTACGCCACACACCTCTCGGTTGTACTGGTGGTGTTCTACTTCGGCTTCGTCTTCGCCGCCTTCTTCGCAGCCTCCCTGCTCTACCGCTGGCGACGCATCCGTACCGCCCCAGAGGCCGTCATCGTCCTCGGGTCCGGTCTCATCGACGGCAACGTCCCACCGCTGCTCGCCGCCAGGCTGGACCGTGGACTGTCCGTCCAGCAGCAGTTCCACGGCGAGCCGGTGCTCATCCCCAGTGGCGGACAGGGTCCCGATGAACCGCGACCCGAGGGCGAGGCGATGCGCGATTACCTGGTCGCGCAGGGTGCCGACCCCGCCACGGTGACCGCGGAGACCGAGTCCCGCACCACCGAGGAGAACCTCCGCTACTCCCGGAAGCTGCTCTCCGACCCGTCCTCCCCGGTAGTCGTCGCCACCAGCAGCTACCACGTCTTCCGTGCCGCACTCCTCACGAGGACGCTGGGTATGCGCGCGCACGTCGTCGGCGCGCCCACCGCCTGGTACTACTTCCCCAGCGCGGTGCTCCGCGAGTTCGTCGGGGTGATCCGCGACCGGCTCCGGTTCACCGTCCTCAGCATCGCCGTCCTCATTGTCTTCGCCATCGCCTTCACCGTGGTCATCGTGCCGGCGACGGCGCCAGGGATGGGTTAGGGGTTCCCCGCGTCCCGTGCCGGATTCGGCCTTTTCGTGCCGATGATCGGCCGAATCCGGCACGGGACGCGGGCACCGCCCGGCACACTCGAGGAGCGCCGTTGCTCCTCAGGCCGCACCTGGACGGCGTGTAGTCTCGACCAGACTAAGTTTTCATGAGGAACACGTTTCCCGCCTCCGAACGAAAGGACGGTCCCGATGAGAACGTCGACGACCATCACCGGCGTGATCGCACTCGGCACCATCGCCGCCCTGAGCGGATGCAGCAGTGAGGGGGACGCTGCTCCGTCAACGGAACCGCCGACATCGGCACCCGCGTCCGCATCAGCGTCCGACGCCTCGCAACCTTCGGGCGACCCGTCCGCCGGGGATCCCGAACGCTTCGCCGTCGACGGTGGCGGGTACATGTTCACCCTTCCCGACGGCGGGGTCTGCTCCGTCGACAGCGAGCTCAACGACAAGGTCGGCTCCGACTTCGCCTGCCTGCTCACCCTCGAGGAACCGATGCGGACGGAGGATGGCGAGGCGACCACCGGGCTCGAGTACCGGGACACCATGTTCGTCCCCAGCGCCGCGCTTACCGATCCCGACCTGCAGAAGGAGTTCACCGAGGCAGACGCCGAACCACTGGAGGCCGGCTCGCGAATCACCGCCGGGGACTACCAGGTGATGGCCGAGACGCAGGACGAGATCCTCATCGAGAACGACGTCATCGGTGGCAGCTTCTTCATCGCGGCACAGCAGCCGACCCGCTTCTGGATGCCCCGGCCGGACTGGGTCCCGGAGCCGAACTTCCCGCCGATCGACTGAGTTCCCTGACCCCGCCCGACATGACCTCGTCAGACACGGCGACCAGGTGCCCGTCACCCACGTCCCGCAGTTCCGCGCGCGGAGCGTCCTGCCCCGCCGTCATGCCGCGCTCCGGGTCGCGTCCGAGCAGGTCGGCGACGACGTGTCGGCGGCGATCCCGCGGGTCCGACACGGGCACCGCCGCGATCAGCGCGCGGGTGTAGGGGTGCCGGGCGTCGGTGAATATCTGGCCCCGGGTCCCGGACTCCACCACCCGGCCGCGTTCCATGACCACCACACGGTCACACAGGTGCCACACCACACCGAGGTCGTGCGAGATGAACAGGAAGGCCGTCTCCCGCTGTTCACGCAGGTCACTGAACAGGTTGATGATCTGCGCCTGAACCGAGACGTCCAGGGCGGAGACGGGTTCGTCGGCGACGACCAGTTCCGGACCCAACGCCATGGCGCGTGCGATTACGACGCGTTGCCGCTGGCCACCGGAGAATTCGTGCGGGTAGCGCCGGGCTGCGTCCGCCGGCATGCCGCAGATGCCCAGCACCTCCGCCACCAGGGCATCGACGGTGGACCTGGTGGCGAGGCGGTGCTGCAGGAGCGGTTCGCCGACGGCGTCACCGACGGTCATCCGGGGGTTCAGCGCACCATAGGGGTCCTGGAAGATGTACTGCATCCTCGGCCTGGCGCGCTGCAGCTGCCGCCGCGAGAACGTCGCCAGGTCACGGCCGTCGAACAGGACACGCCCCGCCGTCGGCGAGGTCATCCGCAGGACGGCCTGGCCGAGCGTCGTCTTGCCGCTGCCCGACTCACCCACCAGCCCGACGGTCTCGCCTCGCCGGACGACGAGGTCGACGCCGTCCACCGCACGCGTCGTGCCGAAGTGCTTCACGAGCCCGTCCACCTGCAGCAACGGCACGTCCTGCGCCCTCACGCGACGTCCTCCCGCGTCCGCCCGTCGTCCCCGGCGGCGAAGCGCCGGACGTCCTCCGGGATGGTCGGGAGCCGTCGGACGGTCCGGCCGATGACCGGCGACGTCGCGAGCAACGCCCGGGTGTAGGGGTGCGACGGGTTGTCGAACAAGGTGAGGACGTCCGTCTGCTCCATCACCCGTCCGCCGTACATCACCGTCACCGTGTCGGCGATCCGGGCGACCACACCCAGGTCATGGGTGATGAACAGGATCGCCAGACCAAGTTCATCGCGCAGGTCGAGCAGAAGGTCCAGGATCTGTGCCTGGGTCGTCACGTCCAGCGCGGTGGACGGCTCGTCCGCGATCAGCAGCTTCGGGCCCGCGCACAAGGCCATCGCGATCATCACCCGCTGCAGCATGCCGCCGGACAACTCGTGCGGGTAACGGGACATCAACGCCTCCGGTTCCCGCAGCCCGACGCGGTCGAGCCAGGCCACCGCGTCCCGGTGCGCCTCCCGCCGGGACATGTCCCGGTGGACCCGCAACGACTCGGTGACCTGGTCCCCGACGGTCAGGACGGGGTTCAGGGCGCTGCCCGGTTCCTGGAAGATGACGCCGATACCGCTGCCCCGCAGGCGTTGCAGTCCCGACCTGTCCAACGTGAGGACGTCCGTGCCGTCGAACCTCACGTCGCCGCCGACGATCCGGCCGGGCTCGTCGACGAGCCGGAGCAACGACATCGCCGTCACGCTCTTGCCCGACCCGGACTCCCCGACCACACCGCGGATCTCGCCACGCCGGACGGTGAAGCCGACGCCGTCGACCGCGGTCCTCACCCCTCCGTCCGGCAGCGCGAACACGGTGGTCAGGTCCTCCACCACGAGCAGGGGTTCCTGCCCGTCGTGATCCGTGAACTCCATGACCTTCTCTCCTTACATCTTCGGGTCCAGGGCGTCGCGGAGACGGTCCCCCAGGACGTTGATCGAGGCGACGGTGACCAGCACCGCCACACCGGGCGGGACTCACAGCCACCAGTGGTTGCGGAAGTCGACGAGGTTGTTCGCGGAGTTGATCATGTTCCCCCACGAGGCGTGCGGCTCCATCACACCGAGTCCGAGGAAGCTCAGCGAGGACTCGCTGATGATCGACGACGCCGTACCCAGGGTCGCCACGACGATCAGCACCGGCAGGACGTTCGGCAGCAGGTGCCGGAGGATCTTCGACCTCAGCCCCAGGCCGAGGACGTCGGTGGCACGCATGAACATCTGCTCCCTGAGAGTCAGCACCTGGCCACGGATGAGCCGTGCCAGGGCCGGCCAGCCGATGAGACTCAACATCAGCATCACCAGGTACAGGCGGGATTCCGGGGCAATCTTGAACTCGGAGAGGATCGCCGCCAGCACGATGAGCAACGGCAGCCCGGGGATGGACATGAGCAGGTCCACGACCCTCATCACCACCGCGTCCACCCACCCACCGAAGTAGCCGGCGACCAGGCCGAGGAACGTCCCGAGCACCAGGGACAGGGCCATCGAGGCCAGTCCCACCGTCAGCGAGATCCGCCCGGCCAGCATCAGCCGGGTCAGGACGTCTCGCCCGTACTTGTCCGTTCCCAGCCAGTGGTCTGTCGCCGGCGGGTGGTTGGCGATACGCAGGTTGATCTCGTCACCGGTGTACGGCGAGGCCAGCGGCCCGACGAAGCTGACGAGCACCATCAGGAGCAGCACCAGGGCGCTGATGACGGCCACCCGGTTGCCCCGGAGACTGAGGAGCGCCTCGCGCCACAGGCTGTGACGGCGCCGCGGCGATCCGGCCTGGGCCTCGGTGAGCGTGGCGGTCATGACGTCACCACCGCACCCCGGCGGACGGCCCGGCGCGCATCACGGCGCGCGGGACGACGCGCCTGCTCCACGAGACGGATCCGCGGGTCGGCGGCGGTGTAGAGGAGGTCGGCGACGAGGTTGGCCAGGATCGTCAAGGCCGCCAACAGGACGGTGACGGTCATCAGCACCGGGTAGTCACGGACCTGGACTGCCTCCAGCTGCATGCGCCCGATGCCCGGCCAGTTCATGACCTGCTCGATGATGATCGCGCCGGAGAACAGCCCCGGCAGCTCGAAGGCCAGCAGGGTGATCGCCGGCAGCAGCGCGTTGCGCAGACCGTGGCGCATCACCACCGCCTTCTCCCCGAGCCCCTTGGCACGTGCGGTCCGGATGTAGTCCGCCCGCAGGACCTCCAGCATCCCCGTCCTGAAGTACCTGGTCAGGGAGCCTGCGGACAGGAAGGTGAGGATCAGCACCGGAAGCACCATGTGGTGGGCGACCTCGATCACGGCGGCCAGGCCCGTGGCGTTGCTGCCGGTGTCGTACATGCCGCCGGTAGGCAGCAGGCCGAGGTCCAGGGACAGGACCTTGATCAGGACCAGACCAAGGAAGAAGGCGGGGATCGACAGCGAGGCGAAGAGCATCGCGGTGACGAACTTGTCGAACCAGGAGTACTGGCGGGTCGCCGCGAGAACACCGGCAACCACCGCGATCGTCCAGGTCAGCACCATCGACACCGCCGCCACCAGGAAGGAGTTCCGAAGGAACGGGGCGATGGTCTCCGTCACCGGCTGGTTGTACTGCAGGGAGTGGCCGAAGTCGCCGCGCACGGCGTTGCCCAGCCAGATCCAGTACCGCTCCACGACCCCCTTGTCGAGGCCGTAGCGGGAGCGGAGCTCCGCGATGCGCTCAGGCGTCAGGGTGCGGTTGGACGAGAAGTAGTCTCCCGGCATCACCGCGAAGAGGAAGAAGACCAGGGCACTGACCGCGAGGATCATCACCAGGGCGACCGCCACCCGTTTCGCCGTGTAGCCGAGGTAGCTCCTGTGGTTCATCGTTCACCGCCGTGGCCGGTCCGTGGGGTGGGGCGCACGGCGCTCAGTCCTCCTTCGGGGTGAGCTTCGCCAGGGCGATGGAGGAGTCCCCCGCCCCGGTCCGGAAGTCGCCGGTGCCGTCGATGTGGTTGTTCCAGGCGGTGATCGACCGGCGGTAGTCCACGAGGATCGTCGGCGGGTCCTGGCTGAGTTCCTTGTAGAGCTCGGAGTAGATCTTCTGCCGTTCGTCCTCGTCGAGGGTGGACTGACCGTCCTTGACCAGTTCACGGACGCGGGCGTTGTCGTAGCCGGTGACGTTCACCTTCGGGTCGTCCGTCCCGAACTCCGAGACCGCGTCGTCGGGGTCGGACAGGGAGTCGGTGCGAAAGGAGACCGCCTCGTAGTCGAGGTCGTTGAAGCGGGCGAACGCGGTGTTCGAGTCAAGGACCTCCGGGGTGAAGTCGATGCCGATGTCACGGTAGTTCTCGGTGGCGATCGGGATCACCGGGTCGTCCGGGTCGGTGGTGATGTAGTTCAGGCTCAGGCGCTCGCCGTCCTTCTCACGCACACCGTCGGCACCCTCGGTCCACCCGGCGTCGTCGAGGAGCTCGCCGGCCCGTCCGGGGTCGAAGCCGTAGGTGGTCACACCTTCGTCGTCGAAGGACCACTGGGTGGGGGCGGCGTAGATGTCGGCCACGCCTCCCTCCCCCTTGTACTTGGCCTGGACGATCTGGTCGCGGTCGAGCCCGTGGTGCAGGGCCTGACGTACCCGGGTGTCGGCGAACTTGGGGTTGCGGTTGTTGATCCAGATCTGCCCGATGTCGCCCACGGTCCGCGAGCTCGTGTCGGCGAACCGGAGGTCCTGCAGGGCCTGGAGGGTCTCGGGTCCGGTGCCGAAGCCGCTGTGGTCGATGTCGCCGTTCTCGAAGGCCGCGAGCCGGTTGTCGGAGTCGATGATCTTGAAGATCACGTGTTCCACGGCGGGCGATCCGCCGTAGTAGTGCTCGTTGGCCAGGTACCTGACCTCCTGGCCGACCACGTGCCGGTCCAGTGTGTAGGGCCCGGCGCCGACCGGCTCCGCGTAGAGGTCGCGGAGATAGTCGAGTTGGCCTTTCCGGTAGTCCTTGCCGTAGTAGTGCTCCGGGAGGACGGCACCACCCAGCGTCGACAGTGCCAGGGGGCTGACCGTCTCGGTCTCGATCTCCACCGTCCGGTCGTCGAGCACCCGGATCCCGCTGATCTCGTCGGCGTCGCCGTTCTTGTAGTCGTCACCGCCGACGATGCCGAATTTGCTGAAGTCGATGCCGCCGTCGAAGGCCGGGTCGTTGAAGAGGGTGAGGGTGAACTTCACGTCGTCCGCGGTCAGCGGCGTGCCGTCGCTGAACGTCAGGCCGTCGCGCAGGTGGAAGGTGTAGGTCAGGTCGTCGTCGGACACGTCCCAGGACTCGGCGAGGTCGGGGACGTAGGAACCGTCCTCCTGTTGCGCGACGAGTCCGGCGAAGATCGGGGCGACGGCATTGCCGTCCCAGCCGTTGTCGTAGAAACCGGGGAGGAAGACCCCGCCGGGCTTGTTGATCGTGGTGACGAACGTGTCAGGACGCTTCGTCACCGCAGCGGGCACGGCCGTGGGGTCCTCCGCCTCGTGGTACTCGTCGGCGGCGGTGAGTGCGTCCTCCCCGCCGGCGTCGTTGAGCGTGTCCTCGGTGCTGGAGCAGGAGGTCACCGCCAGGGAGACGGCGACGAGGACTGCGGCCAACGCCCGTCCCCTCCTGAAGTTCCTGCCGGTGGGGGCAGGTAGCCCGCGTGCGGGAGTCATGTTCGGTGGGTCCTCTCGGTCTACGTCAGTGGTGCTGGAAGGCACCTGAATCAAAGTAGACCGATCAGTCTGGAAGGCCGGAACGTTCCGCTCCGGCTGAGCCGAAGGCACCACAGGAATGGCGCAGCCGGGAGCGCGTCAGTAGTGCGGGCTGCCCCGGGTCACGGCACAGCGCCTACAGTTCCAGGCGCTCCCCTGCCCACCGTCGGCGCAGCCACCGGTCGTGCGAGGCGACCACGACCGCACCCGGGTAGGCGGGGATCGCCTCCTCCAACGCGGTGAACAGGGACAACGACAGATGGTTGTCGGGCTCGTCGAGCAGCAGCACGTCCGGCGGGTCGGCGAGCAGTACCGCCAGGGAGACGCGTCGTTGCTGGCCGAGACTCAGCTCAGCCAACGGCCGCGACTCGTCGCGCGGGTGGATCAGCCCGAACGTCGCCAGCGGCACGGCGTCCGCAAGTTCGTCACCGACGGCGTCGCGGTAGGCGCGCTCCACCGTGCGGCCCGGGCCGCGTCCCGCCGGGTCCGGCAGGACGACCTCCTGGGTCAGGTGCCCCACGCTCACGCCCGAACCTGCACCGGAACCCACACCGCCGACCGTGCCCGCCGAGGGGGCCAATGTGCCCGCCAGCACCTCCAGCAGGGTCGATTTGCCCGAGCCGTTCGGTCCGGTGACCAGGAGTTTCTCGTCACCGTTCACGGTGACGCTGGTGCGCGGCAGCCGCCCGGCGACCTCGACGCCGGCGGCGACGAGCACCGGCCCCGTGCGTCCTGCGGTGTCGTCGCGTCCTGCGGCGGTGAGTCCGGCGAACGTCAGCTCCGCCGGCGACTTGCGGACCTGCGACTCCTCGAGTTTCTCGAGCCGCGAGCGCGAGTCGTTCACCCGGCGCGACACGACCTTCGCATTGCGGTCGCCGTAGAACTTCTTCGTGATCTTGTTCTCCACCTGGATGTCGCGGTTGGTGTGCCCGACCTGGTGGTTGTCGCGCACCCCGGCACGCAGGCGTTTCAGCTCCGCCTGCTCGTCGCGGTACTGCCGCTCCCAGCGCTGCCGGACGTCCCGGCGCGCGGCGAGGTAGTCGGTGTAGTTGCCGGTGTAGCGGGTCACGCCGCCCTGCGCGCCGACCTGCGTCGGCGCGGGGTCCAGGTCCACCACGCAGGACGCCGCGAGGTCGAGGAACGCGCGATCGTGGCTGGCGAACAGCACCGGCCCCTTCCACGCGTTCAGCACGCTGACCAGGTACTCCGTCGCCGCGTCGTCGAGGTGGTTGGTGGGCTCGTCGAGCAGCAGCACGTCCGGGCGGTTGAGCAGCAGCCACGCCAACGACAGGCGCGCCCGCTGGCCGCCGGACAACTCCCCGGCAGGACGCTCCGGCGGCACCGCGGCAAGGCCGAGGCCCGCGAGCGTCGCGGACATGCGCGCGTCCGTGCCCCACACGTCGCGACGCTCGGCGCGGTCCAACGCCTCGGCGTAGGCCCCGGCGTCGTAGGGGTCGGCGGCGCGCTCCAGGTCGGACGCGGCGCGCCGCTCGGCGGCGACGGCGGACTCCAACGCGCCGGCGACGGTCTCGTCGTCGGCGAACGGTGCCTGCTGGTGGAGCAGGCCCACCCGCGACGAGCCGACGTCCACCGCACCGGCGGTGGTCGCCGCCTCCGGCAGCGAACCGTGGACGGCGTGCAGCAGGGTGGACTTGCCCGAGCCGTTCTCGCCGATCAGGCCGGCGCGCTGACCGGGCGGGACGACGAAGGACACGTCGGTGAGGACCCGGGTCCCGGCGATCTGAACGGAGAGGCCGTCGATCTGCAGCGGGGACTGTGACGCGGAGCCGGACATGGAGCCGGGCGTGGGAATAGTAGACATGGGGGAACTCCCTGAGTGGAGATGATGAGGTGTCCCGCCGGGCGGTCGGCCGCCTCGGGCACAGGACGATTCAGGGGTTCTACTTCCGCATGGTACCGAGCATAGCGTCACATGCGGGGAAGGTCCACCGTGGGCAACGAAACGATCTCGATACCTGCGATGAGAGCAGTTACCCGGGTGAAGGGGACTGGGTTGTCACGGAGTTCTTCTGCGATCCGGTCTCCGAGAACGCGACCATGCTCGCGTCCACCAGGATCTGATCGACGCTCCTGCGCGGTGGAGGCGGTGGCATCATCTTTTGCACCCTCCGGAGGGTAGCTGTCCCCGCCAGGTCGAAGAGACTCCCCACTCCGGTCAACAGCACCTCACCCCTCGAGGATCCCCTTGATGTTCTGGAGGGTCTCGGTGATGCCGTAGGTGGCGGCGTCCTTCCGGTCAGCCTCCTGCGCGGCGGCGTCGTCGCCGAACTTCTGCCGGAAGTACCGCTCGCCGTCGGCGGTGAAGGCGGTGTACTCGGTGAGCACCGTGGCATCCTCCCGCCGGTTCACCGGCTCCATGCGGAACCCCCACCGCGTGCCGCTGGAGGTCACCCGCCAGGAGAACTCCTGGCCCGGACGTGCGGAGACGACCTCGGAGATTGTCGACCACTCCCTCTCCGCGGTGCGGTTGTGCCCGGTGAACGTCGCGCCGTCGCCCCGTGCGTCGGAGTCCCACTGTGCGCGGTGGCACTGGGCGCTCCACTCCCCCGTGCGCGTGACGTCGCTGACGAGGTCGAAGACCTCCGCGGGGGTCGCGTGGATGGTGACGGAGTCGCTGATCTCGTAGGCCATGGGATTCAGCGTAGTCGGACGCACGGCGGGGCCGGCCAGACCCCGCGCACCTACACCGCGCCGCCGGCGGCGAACTGGCTGCGGTAGAGCTCCGCGTAGGAGCCGTCGGCGGCCAGGAGTTCGTCGTGGGACCCCTGCTCCACGATCGTGCCGTCGACCATCACCAGGATGCGGTCGGCGTCGCGGATGGTGGACAGCCGGTGGGCGATCACGAAGGACGTCCGCCGGGCGCGGATCGCGTTCATCGCCTTCTGCACCAGCACCTCGGTACGGGTGTCCACCGACGAGGTGGCCTCGTCCAGGATCAGGATCTCCGGTTCCGCGAGGAAGGCGCGCGCGATGGTGATCAGCTGGCGCTCACCTGCCGAGACCGATCCGCCGTCCTGGTCGATGACGGTGTCGTAGCCGTCCGGCAGGGCGTGGACGAAGCGGTCGACGTAGGCGGCCTTCGCCGCGTCCCTGACCTCCTCGTCGGTGGCGTCGAGCCGGCCGTAACGGATGTTCTCCAGGATGGTGCCGTCGAACAGGACGGCGTCCTGCAGGACCATGCCGGTGCGCGAGCGCAGCTCGGCGCGCCCCATGGCGCGCGAGTCGACACCGTCGACGTAGATCGCACCGCCGGTGACCTCGTAGAACCGCATGATCAGGTTCACCATCGTGGTCTTGCCGGCACCGGTGGGCCCGACGATCGCCACGGTCTGTCCGGGTTCCACGTCCAGGTTCAGGTGCTCGATCAGCGGGGTGGACGGCGAGTACCCGAAGGAGACGTCGCGGAACTCCACGCGGCCGCGCACGGCCTGCGGCGAGGCCGTGGCGGACGGGTCGGCGTCCTGCTCCTCGGCGTCGAGCAGCTCGAAGACGCGCTCGGCGGAGGCCACACCGGACTGCACCATCGTCATCATCCCGGCGAGCTCGCCGAGGGGCTGGTTGAACTCGCGGGAGTACTGGATGAACGCCGTCGCCGCACCCAGGCTCATCTGCCCGTTCGCTACGCGCAGGCCGCCGAACACGGCGATGACCACGTAGCTGAGGTAGTTGAGGAACTGCATCAGCGGCATCATCATGCCGGACAGGAACTGCGCCTTCGCGCTGGCCTGGTAGAGCTCCTCGTTGCGCTCGTCGTAGGTCACCGACATCTCGTCCTGCCGACCGTAGGCCACGACCAGTTCGTGGCCGGTGAAGGCCTCCTCGACATGCCCGTTGACCTTGCCGGTGCCGGCCCACTGCGCGCCGTACTGCTTCTGCGCCCGGGTGCCGACGATGCCGACGACGATGGCGGTCAGCGGCAGGGCCAGCAGCGCGACGATCGCGAGCTGCCAGGACACCCGGAACATCATCACGGTCACGCCGATGATCATCATGCCGGAGTAGGCGAACTGGCTCAGCGCCTGCTGGAGGGCCTGCTGGACGTTGTCGACGTCGTTGGTGGTGCGCGAGAGCAGGTCGCCCTTCTGCCGCGAGTCGTAGAAGCTCAGCGGCAGGCGGTGGACCTTGCGTTCCACGTCGGTGCGCAGCTCCACGATCACCGCGACGACGATCTTGTTGAGGATGAACCCCTGCGCCCAGTTGAACACGGAGGCCACCACGTACATGCCCAGCACGATGCCGATGAGCCGGCCGAGTTCGCCGAAGTCGATGCCGGCACCGGGCTCACCGTTCCAGGTGGCGAGCACGCCGTCGTAGATCACGTCGACGGCGTCGCCGAGGACCTTCGGCGCGTAGACGGTCAGCACCACGCACACCACGAGCAGGACGAAGACCCACGTCAGCGCGATCTTGCGGGGCGCCATCAGCGCCACCATGCGCAGCGCCGAGGGCCAAAAGGCCTTCGCCGACCGCGGCGCGGACTCCGCGCCCCGGTCAGTCACTTCGGTGTCACTCATCGCTGTGCCTCCATCTGCGACTCGACGATCTCGCGGTAGGTGTCGCTGGACGCCAGCAGGTCGTCGTGCGTCCCGCGGGCGACGATGCGCCCCTTGTCCAGCACCAGGATCTGGTCGGCGTCACGCACCGTGGACACCCGCTGTGCGACGGTGACCACCGCCGCGTCCCTGGTCCCGGGGTGCAGTGCGGCGCGCAGCGCGGCGTCGGTGCGCACGTCCAGGGCGGAGAAGGAGTCGTCGAAGACGTACACCTTCGGCGCGGCGACGAGCGCGCGGGCGATGCACAGGCGCTGGCGCTGGCCGCCGGAGACGTCCGTGCCGCCCTGCGCCACCGGGGACGCCAGGCCTGCGGCCTCGCCGTCACCGCGGCTGCGCACGAAACCGTCGGCCTGCGCGACGCGCAGCGCGTCCCACAGTTCGTCGTCGGTGGCGTCGGTGCGTCCGAAACGCAGGTTGGAAGCCACCGTCCCGGAGAACAGGAACGCCTTCTGCGGCACCAGGCCGACGGCGCGGGCGAGGTCCTTACGCGGCATCGCCGCGACGGGCACCCCGTCGATGAGCACGTCGCCGGACGTCGGCGCGAACAGGCGCGGGATGAGGTTGACCAGCGTGGACTTGCCGGAGCCGGTCGCCCCGATCACCGCGGTGGTCTGCCCGGGGCGCACCGTGAAGCTCACGTCGGTGAGCACCGGCTTGTCCGCGCCCGGGTAGGTGAAGGACACGTCGCGGAACTCCAGCTCGCCGCGCACCTGCGTCGGCGACACGGTCTCCACCGACGGATCGGCCTCCGGCTCGGTGATGGACGGTTCGTGGCCGAGGACGTCCTGGATGCGTCCGGCGCACACGATCGCGCGCGGCAGCATCATCGCCATGAACGAGCCCATCATCACCGCCACGAGGATCTGCAGCAGGTACTGCATGAACGCGGTCAGCGAGCCGACCTCGATCGCCCCGTCTGCCACGCGGTGGCCGCCGAACCACAGCACCGCCGCCGTCGCACCGTGCAGCACGACCATGATCACCGGGCCCATCAGGACGAACACGCGTCCCACGCGCTCGGAGACCCAGGCGACGGCCTGGTTGGCGTCCTCGAAACGCCTGGTCTCGAACTTCTCACGGACGAAGGCGCGGATCACCCGGATGCCGGTGATCTGCTCACGCATCACGCCGTTGATGGCGTCGATGCGGTCCTGCATCGAGCCGAACAGCGGCACCAGACGGGCGACCATCGTGCCCACGACGACCAGCAGCACGGCGACGGAGACCCACACCAGCCACGACAGGCCGGCGTCCTCGCGCAGCGCCATGACGATGCCGCCGATGCACATGATCGGCATGGTGACCATGAAGCTCAGGAACATCACGAAGACCATCTGCACCTGCTGCACGTCGTTCGTGCCGCGGGTGATCAGCGTGGGCACCCCGAAGGTGCCCATGTCCTGGGCGCTGAAGCGGTCCACGCTGCGGTAGACGTCGCGCCGGACGTCGCGTCCGACGGACATCGCCAGACGCGCGGCGCACCAGGTCGCCGCGACGGCGGTGATGACCTGCACGAATGCCACGGCGACCATGATGCCGCCGGTGGACCAGATGTAGCCGATGTCGCCACGGGACACACCCTGGTCGATGATGTCGGCGTTGAGACGGGGGAGGTAGAGCGTCGCGAAGGTGGAGACGATCTGAAGAAGGAGGACTGCCACCAACAGCCCCGGGTACTGACGGGCGTACCTACCCACGAGGCGAAGAAGTTGCACCCCGACAGTGTAGGCGATTATGTACCTGACCTGCCAGGAAGCATGCCCTCAACAGGCGCCGAGCACCGCCGCGGAGGACGACAGGCCCAGGCGCGTGGCGCCGGCGGCGACCATCGCCTCGGCGGCGTCGCGGGTGCGGATCCCGCCGGACGCCTTGATGCCGAGGCGTCCCCCGACGGCCCCGTGCATCAGTTCCACGGCGTGCACGCTCGCCCCACCCGCCGGGTGGAAGCCGGTGGACGTCTTCACGAAGTCGGCCCCGGCGTCCTCCGCGCAGCGGCAGGCGGTCAGGACCTCCCCGTCGGTCAGGGCCGCCGACTCGATGATGACCTTGAGCACGCCCGGTGCGGGCACCGCGGCGCGCACCACGGCGATCTCGTGGGCCAGCTCCTCGTCGCGCCCCTCCTTGAGCAGGGCGAGGTTGACGACCATGTCGACCTCGTCGGCACCGTCGGCGACCGCGCGTGCCGCCTCGGTGGCCTTGACCTCGGCCTTCACCGCACCGGACGGGAAGCCGACCACCGTGGCCACGCGCACGCCGTCCGGCGTGGCGACCGGCAGCTGGGACGGCGAGACGCAGATTGCGTACGTGCCCAGCTCCCCCGCCTCGTGCGCGAGGGCGGCGACGTCGGCGGGTGTGGCTTCCGGCTTGAGCAGGGTGTGGTCGATAAGGCGGGCGAGGTCGGTGCGCTGCATGTCCCGAAGCCTACCGCGCGGGGTGTGGGCCGACCGTGCACCCCTAACACAATCCGCAGGTCGCGCTACAGCTCGAGTCGTGTTCCCACGGAGGTGCTCAGGGCGCGGTCGTAGATCGCACGCCCAACGGTCACGTCGCATACCGCCATACCGATATTGCTGTTGACGATGAGCTGGTCGGAGTTCTCCCTACCCGGCTTCACACCGGCGAGGACCTCACCCGTCTCCGAGGTGATGGAGGGCAGTCCATCCGGGAAGTACCCCATCTGATTGAACAGCTCATGTTCTTCGATGCTGTCGACGATGTACTTGTCCGCCAGGCGTGCGATGTCCGGATCCCAGAAGGTGTTCAGGTCGCAGGGCAGGATCGTCTGCCCTGCCCCGACCCAACCCCGCTTGACGACGGACATCGGCTCCTTGAGGATCACGGTGGCCGAACTGAGCACCTCGCAGCTCTTGGCGACCGCCTCAGGCGATTCTCCCTTGACCAGGGTGAAGGAAACCTCTCCCTGCAGCTCCGCGATCAGGGCGTCTGCTGCGGACTCGCGGTTGTCGTAGACGAAGACCTTCTTCAGGTCAGGCATCGCCTCGGCAGCGAAACGGATGTGCTCCTTGCCCTGCACCCCGCAGCCGAACATCCCGAAGGTCTCGGCCCCCGGGTGCAGGGTGGCTGCCGACAGGACCGTGACTGCAGGCGTGCGCATCGCCGTGACCCACGTCGAGTCCATGATCGCCAACGGAACACCCGATTCGACGTCGTTGATCACCATCAGTCCGGTCGTCTGCGGAAGGCCGAACTTCTGCGGGTTGTTCGGGTAGCACTCGATCCACTTGCATCCCACGGCGTTCATCTCGGGCACGTAGGCCGGCATCGCGTGGTAGAAGACCTCCGGGTACGGGTGCACGCCGATCTTCGCCGGCATCTCGTAGCGGTGGTTCCCGTGTTCGACCAAGGTGTCGCTGGTGATGTCGAGGATCTCCCGGCGATTGATGCCCAGGTCGAGGACGTCCTGTTTGGTGAGGTACAGGATGTCCTTGCCGAGCTCGAGGCCGGCGGACTGGGAGGATGCGGTGGTTTCTGTCATGGCGTGCCCCTGACTCTCGATGTTCGGACGGCGAGGGTATCTCGCTCGTGAGATCCATCCTGGGGTGCCCTGCCCACCGGGTCATCCGCGCTGGAGAGGAAGTTCAGCCTCTCCGTTCCTCATCCTGTGGAATGCGCTGGTCCACGGCATCAAGCAGACGTTCAACCTTGAGCGCTACGTGCATGATGAGGCGGTCATGCCCCGTGCTGAGGTCGAGCCCGGTCAACTTACCGATCTGATTCAGGCGGTAGTAGAGAGTGCTGCGGTGGATGAACAGGGCCGCAGAGGTCATGCCCCGGTCTCCGCCGCAGTCTAGGTAGGTCTCGGCAGTGGTCCTGAGCACGCCTTGCGACGGGTCAAGCAGAGGTGTGACCGCATCCGGAACGAGCAAAGCATGGTGGCGGTCGCTGGCGGCGTCAAGGATCAGGTTGTACGGGTAGAACGTTTCCCAGTCCGTGACCGGCCCGCAGGTGCCGACCACCGTGCCGGCGTGAGCGGCAAGTTCGCTGTGGCGGTGGAGTTTCCGCGCCTCAGCGAGGAGCCCCGTTTCACTCACCCCGACCTTCGGGGCATATTCGGCCAGTTCCTCTTGCAGACGGACGGCGAGGAGGGTCGTGTCGGTCGCGACTCCGTCCGGCATGTTCAGCAACACCACCGCGCCGTCTGCACGGTCGATGACGATCACATGACGGTCCGGCCCGTTCCACGCGCCCAATACCGGCGAACTGGCGGTAGGAGGAGCCTCGATCCCCTCAGGCAACAGCACGGTGATGATCTTGGTCGCCGTGCGCTCAGCTCCGACCCCGTGGTCGCGTAGTCCCCGCAGGGCCTCCCCGATGTCCTGGTGGGGGTCCAACAGTTGCGCCGCCAGATGCGAACGTTCGGCGTGTTCGCCAGCTGGCGAGGGACGTTGGC